>JAOUIL010000049.1 GCA_029883975.1 Betaproteobacteria bacterium | reverse complement strand
GCGCCGGTGCGAGCTTCTCCTTCGCCGCCTTCGAGCGCACGAACACGATGCGCATCGGCTGCGTGTTCATGGTGGTCGGGCCCCACTTCATCAGGTCGTACACCTGGCGCAGCTTCTCGTCGGTCACCGGCGCATCGAGAAAGCCTTGCGGCGTGTGCGCGTCGCGGAAGATCAGGTCGAGAGATTCGTCGTCCAGCATTTTTCTTCGCCTCCTGCGCCGATGTTAGCATCGGCTGCATGGAGCTTTCGCGCTGGATTCGCCCCGGCGACGGCGTGGTTTTCGGCCAGGCTTGCGCCGAGCCGCAAACGCTGGTCGAGGCGCTGGTGGCGCAGCGCGCAGCGTACAGCGGCGCCACGCTCTTCCTGGGAGTGAACTGGTCCGGCACGGTCAGGCCCGAGCACGCCGATCATCTCCGACTGACCGCGTACTGCGGCTCGGGTCACAACCGCAAGCTCGCGGACGCCGGCGTCCTGGACATCCACCCGCATCCGTACTCGCAGCTCGCGAACCTGATCCGGCAAAGGAAGATCAGGGCCGACGTCGTGCTCCTCCAGGTCAGTCCGCCCAATGCCAGAGGTGAATACAGCCTCGGCCTGTCTGCGGAGTATCTGGTCCCGGCGCTGGAGGTCTGCCGCGCCGTCATCGCCGAGGTGAACGACCGGGTACCCTGGACCTACAGCGACCGGCTGCTCAAGCGCTCGGACTTTGCCGCCCTCATCGAGGCATCGCGGGAGCCCGTCGCCCTGCCCTACGGCGCGCCGGGCGCGCTGGAGCAGGCGATCGCGCGCCACGCCGTGGAGTTCATTCCCGACGGCGCAACCATCGAGACTGGGCTCGGCGCGCTTCCAGACGCAGTCCTTGGCCTCCTCGGCGAGCGCAGGAATCTGCGCATCCACTCCGGCTCGGTGGGCGATGGCGTCGTGGATCTCATGAACAACGGGGTAGTCGCCGAAGCCGACGGCGGCGTTCTCATGGGAACGCGCAAGCTCTTCGACCACGCGCGCGACAACCTCCGCCTGCGCCTGCGCTCGGTGGAGTACACGCACCACCCGCGCGTGCTTGGAGGAATCGAGCGCTTCATCGCCATCAACTCGGCGATCGAGGTGGATTTCACCGGACAGGTCAACGCCGAGGTGGCGAAAGGCAGCTACCTTGGCGCGGTGGGCGGCGCGCTCGACTTCGTCCGCGCGGCCAACCACTCGCCGGGCGGCGTGGCGCTCATGCTGCTGCCCTCCTCGCGCATCGTGGAGACGCTGCAGGGACCGGTGGCCACGCCGCGCAGCGAAGCGGGCGTGATCGTCACCGAGCGCGGCGCTGCGGACCTGCGCGGGCTGACGCTGCGCGAACGGGAGGCACGTTTGCGCGCGCTGGCTAGCGGAAGTTCCTGAGCTCCTTCACCGTCCAGAACGGGGCCACCGCCAGCGCGACGGCGCACAGCGAGAGCGCAAACCCCGCGCGGTAGCCGCCCGACAGGTCGTGCAGCACGCCGCCCATCAGCGAGCCGAACGCAGCGCCGATCGCGTTCGCCGCATAGATCATGCCGTAGATGGTGGCCACTTTCGGCCCGGCGAACTTGCGCGTCGCGATGGCCGAGACGACCGGGCCGCGCACGCCCATGCACAAACCGAACACGCCTACGAAGACCACGAGCAGCATCGCCGATGGCCAGACCGTCATCGCCGCGAGCAGCGCGACGCCGCTCGCCGTGCCCGCGAAGCTCGCGCTCACCACCTGGCGAAACCCGAAGCGCTCCGAAAGCAGCCCGCTCATGGAGACGGACACGACCGACAGCATGCCGATCACCCCGTAGGCGCTCGCCGCGGCGAGCGGCGAGATGCCGAGGTCGATGAGGAACACCACGAGCTGCACGAGCACCGTGAACATCGCCATGGCGGTGAAGAAGAACACCTGCGTGAGCGCCCAGTACAGCCTCGAGCCGAGCGCCGCGCGCACCGTCCAGCCCTGCCCTGCGGCGCGCGCTTCACGCGTTGCCACGCTGTCCTGCGGGCCCGCGACGAAGGTCTTCCATGGGATGAGAAGCGCCGCCACGGGCACGCCGAGCAGCAGCACCGTGGCCAGGATCTGGTAGGTGGTGCGCCAGTCCAGCTGCTGGATCAGCCATTGCGACAGCGGCACGAAGACCAGCCCGCCCATGCCCGCCGCGGAGAAGGCGATGCCGATGGCGCTCGACAGCCGCGCGCGATACCAGCGCGTGAGCAGCGCCGAGGCCGGCACCATGCCCACGAGGCCCACGCCGACGCCGATCATCACGCCGACGAACAGGTAGAACTCCCACAGGTTGCCGAGCGACGACGCAAGAAAGAAGGCCGCCGACAGGCAAAGGAGCCCGCCGCTGTAGGTGACCCGTGGCCCGAAGCGGTCGAACAGCGTCCCCGCCAGGGGCGCCATGAACGCGCCGACCAGCAGGTACATGGAGTACACGCTGGTGAGCTGCGAGCGTGCCCAGCCGAACTCGCGCTCGAGCGGCAGCAGGAACACGGCGTAGGTCTCACCGCTGCCGCGCCCGAGCAGATTGAACAGGAACGCGGTCGCCAGCACGGCGACCGCGGTGCGGCCGCGGGAGGTCAACGCGGCGCCGGCTCCAGCCCGTAGACCTGGCGCAGGTAGGCGAGGTAGCCCGGGTCCTTGCTGACGGTCTTGCCGGGCACGTCGGAGACCTTGGCCACCGGCTGGCCGTTGCACTCGGTCATCTTGATGACGATGTTGATGGGCTCGAAGCCGACGTCGTTGGTGAGGTTGGTGCCGATGCCGAACGCGGTCCGGGCGCGCCCGTGAAAGCGCCGCGCGATCTCGATCGCCAGGGGCACCGACAGCTGGTCGGAGAAGATGAGCGTCTTGGTGCGCGGGTCGACGCGGTTCTTCCGGTAGTGGGCGATCATCTTCTCGCCCCACTCGAACGGGTCGCCCGAATCGTGGCGCGCCCCGTCGAACAGCTTGCAGAAGTACATGTCAAAGTCGCGCAGGAACGCGTCGGTGCCGTAGGTGTCCGAGAGCGCGATGCCGAGGTCGCCGCGGTACTCCTGTGCCCACTTGTCGAGTGCGAACACTTGCGCGTCACGCAGCCGCGGGCCGAGCGCCTGGCAGGCTTGCATGTACTCGTGCGCGAGCGTGCCGAGCGGCGTGACCGCATGGCGCATGGCGAGCATGACGTTGGACGTGCCGGCGAAGAACTGCGGGATCTCCTCCTTGAGCGTGCGCACCAGCTCCTCGTGCCAGGCAAGCGAGAAGCGGCGCCGGGTGCCGAAGTCCGAGATCCTGAAGTCGAGCGCGGGCTCGACCGCGCGCACCATCTCGATCTTGGCGCGCAAGCGACGGCGCCCTTCCGCCAGGTCCACGGCCGGCTGCGTGCGGCGGAAATACACCTCCGACACGATCGCCAGCACGGGGATCTCGTACAGGATCGTGTGCAGCCATGGCCCGTGGATGACGATATCGATCTCGCCCGGCGTCTCGGCGCGCGCCACGCGGATGTACTTGCCGTTGAACTGGAACAGCCCGAGGAAATCGACGAAGTCCGACTTCATGAAGCGCAGCGTGCGCAGGTAGGCGAGCTCGTCGTCCGTGAAGCGCAGGCGGCACAGGTCCGCGATCTCGGCCGCGATCTCGTCCAGGCAGGAAGCGAGGTCGACGCCTGGGGTGCGGCACTTGAAGCGGTACTCGACCTGCGCGCCGGGAAAATGGTGCAGCACCACCTGCATCATGGTGAACTTGTACAGGTCGGTGTCCAGCAGCGAGCGGATCAGCATGGCGGGATTCTACCGGGGGCGCCCCGGCGGCCGCCCGCGGGCGCCTTGCGCGGCGCCCGATACTGGATATAATTCCACCACTGGATGCAGACACAGTACCGGGGGCAGGCATGGGCACCGCCGAACCGCTGACCGAACGCCAGGGCGAGATCCTGAAGCTCATCCGCGAGCTGACGGAATCGTCGGGCTTCCCGCCGACGCGCGCCGAGATCGCCGAGAAGATGGGCTTTCGCTCGGTGAACGCCGCCGAGCAGCACCTGCGCGCCCTGGAGAGGAAGGGCGTGCTCGAGATCCTGCAGGGCGCCTCGCGCGGCCTGCGCGTCAAGGACAAGGTCGCGCCGCGCGCCGGCCGGCTGATGGAATTGCCCGTCATTGGCCGAGTCGCGGCCGGCAGCCCGATGCTCGCCGAGGAGCACGTGCAGGGGCGCTACCAGGTCGATCCGAATCTCTTCACGCCGCGCGCCGACTACCTGCTGCGCGTGCGCGGCATGTCGATGCGCGACGCGGGCATCCTGGAAGGCGACCTGCTCGCCGTGCATCGCACGCAGGAGGCGCGCAGCGGCCAGGTCGTGGTCGCGCGCCTGGCGGACGAAGTGACCGTGAAGCGCCTGCGCCGCCGGGGGCACAGCGTGCAGCTGCTGCCGGAAAATCCCGATTTCAAGCCGATCGAGGTGGATCTGCGCCGCGAGCCGCTGACCATCGAGGGCGTGGCGGTCGGCGTCATCCGCAGCGGCCGAGGACTTTAGCCCGCGGCGGGCAGGGCTGGCCTGCCGATATAATCCGGGCGGAGATCCACCGCCCCCGATGAGTTCACCCAGCGCAGCTCCCGATGCCCTCGCGCCCGCACGCGAAGCGCCTGCGCGCGCAGAGGACGGGGACCGCGGCTCGGATCCGCGGAAGGTCCTCGCCGACCGCGTCGAGCAGCTCTACAGCCAGATGCCGCTCGGCATCGTCTTCACGCTGGTGATCGGCGCGATCGCCACCTACGAGCTGTGGGACAACCGCACGCGCGAGCTGGTGATGTTCTGGTGGGGGCTGGTCCTGCTGGTGACGGCGGCGCGCACCGCGCTCTGGCTGGGCTACCGCAAGAGCGGGAACCGGGTGAGCGAGGCGCGGCAGTGGCTGCGCTGGCTGGCGATCAGCGCGCTCGCCAACGGCGCGAACTGGGGCTTCGCCGGCGCCGTCTTCTTCCCGTCGCATACCGACGAGCAGCAAGTGTTCCTCGCCTTCCTGCTGGCGGGCATCGCCTCGGCGGGCATCCCGACCTATGCAGCCTCCTGGCCGATGTTCGCCATGTACGCCGGCGCCGTCGTGCTGCCGTTCGCCTACGTGCTGGCGAACTTCGGCAACCGGCTGTTCGCCGAGATCGCGCTGCTCGTGCCGCTGTTCTACCTGGCCAACGTCGGCATCGCGTACCGCCTCAACCAGGTGTTCCATTCCGGCTACCGGCTACGGCACGCCTACGGCCGGCTGACGGAGGACTACACGACCCTGAACAAGCGCCTCGAGCGCCAGCTGGTTGAGCTCGACGAGGCGCGCCGCCAGGTCGAGGCCTCGGGACGCAAGCTCGCGCTGTTCGCCGAGCGCGCGCCGATCGCCGTGCTCGAGCTCGACAACCAGGGACGCATCCAGCGCATCAACCACGCGGCCGAGAACCTGTTCGGCTGGCCCGCGAACGAGGTCGCCGAGAAGAATCCCTCCGTCAGGATCCTCATCCGTCCCGAATACCACGCCGAGTTCGACAAGCGGTGGCAGGAGCTGATGGCGTCGCGCGTGCCGCTCGCCCACCTGCGGGTGCGCAACCCGCGCCGCGACGGGCTCGAAGTGGTGTGCGAATGGAACGTCACGCCGCTCGTCAACCCGGAGGGCGAGATCGTCGGCGTGATCGCGCAGGGCCAGGACATCACGCGGCAGATGGAGGCCGACCAGCTGAAGAAGGAGTTCACCTCCACGCTCAGCCACGAGCTGCGCACGCCGCTCACCTCGATCATCGGCTCGCTGCAGCTCATCAACTCCGGGGTGCTGGGCGAGGTCGACAAGGACATCGCCGAGCTGACCGGCGTCGCCGAGCGCAACGGCCAGCGCCTGCTCGACCTGATCAACGACATCCTCGACATCGAGAAGATCGAGTCCGGCAAGCTGTCCACGGTCCCCGAGGTGCTGTCGCTCGACGAGCTGGTGCGCGAGTCGCTGGTGCTCAACCAGGGTTTCGCCGAGCGCTTCCACGTGCGCTTCCAGCTGGGCGGCGCCCTGCTGCCCGTCAAGGTCAACGCCGACCGCAAGCGCCTGCTGCAGGTGATGACCAACCTGCTGTCCAACGCGGCCAAGTTCTCGCCGCAGGGCGAGGCGGTCGAAGTGACGATGGAGGACCTGGGCGAGCGCGTGCGCGTGAGCGTGCTCGACCGCGGCCCCGGCATCCCGGAATCGTTCCGCTCGCGCATTTTCGGGCGCTTCGCGCAGGCCGATTCCAGCGTCACGCGCCAGAAGGGCGGCACGGGCCTGGGCCTGGCCATCTGCAAGCGCCTGATCGAGCTGATGGATGGCCGGATCGGCTTCGCCGAGCGCGAGCGGGGTGGCACCGTGTTCCATTTCGACATGCCCAAGCACGCCGCCTGAACCCGAACGAGGAGCCCGATGCCCGCCCATCCGCTGCAACGCGTCTGCTACGTCGAGGACGACGAGGACATCCGCAAGATCGTGCGCATGTCGCTGGAGCGCGTCGGCAAGCTGACGGTCGAGGTGGTCGGCGATCCGCTCGTCGCCATCGATGCCATGAAGACCTTCAAGCCGGACCTGGTGATGCTCGACTGGATGATGCCGGGCATGGACGGCCCGACCCTGTACCGCCGCATGCGCGAGGTGCCGGAAGTGCGCGACATTCCGGTGGTGTTCATCACCGCCAAGGCTTCCGAGAAGGAGCTGAACGAGCTGCGCGCGCTGGGCGCCGCGGGCACCATCTCCAAGCCATTTTCGCCCAAGGACATGGCCGAGCAGCTGCGCTCGATCTGGGCCAGCCTGCCGTAGGCGCAGCGCCCGCGCCCGGCGCTCAGGCGTCCTGGAAGAACTTGCGGGTCAGGTAGCCGATGACCTCGTCGGCATTGCGAAAGCGCGCGTCGCGGTCCTTCTCCAGCAGCTTGTCGAACAGCCGCTGATACTGCTGCAGGCGCTCCGGCAGCGCCGGCGGCGGCGTGTTCAGGTGGTGCAGCGCCACCTCGACCGCCGTCTCGCCCTCGAACAGGTGCTCGCCGAGCATCATCTGGTAGAGCAGCACGCCCGCGCTGTAGATGTCGGTGCGCAGGTCGAGCGCGCGCCCCTGCACCTGCTCCGGGCTCATGTAGCGCGGCGTGCCGAGGATCTCCCCCTTGTTGGTGCGGTCGATGGAGTCGACATGCTTGGCGACACCGAAGTCCACGATCGCCAGGCTGCCGTCGGCTCGGAACATCAGGTTCTGCGGCTTGAGGTCGCGGTGCAGGATGCCCTGCTCGTGGATGTCGCCGAGCGCCAGCATCAGCTGGAGGAAGATGCGCAGCGCCTCATCCGGCGGCAGCGCCTTGTTGCCCAGCCGCTTGTTGAGGTCACCCCCTTCGCAGAACTCCATCACCAGGTAGGCGTTGTTGTCCTGTACGCCGTGCGCGTGCACGCGCGCCACGTGGCGGCTGGACACGCGCTCGACCAGGTTGTACTCCTCGACGAAGCGCGCCAGGGTGCGCTGGTCCTGCATGACCTCGCTGCGCAGGATCTTGACGACCAGCGGCTCGTCGTCGGACTCGCGCGAGGCGAGGTAGACCCGCGACATGCCGCCCTCTCCGATGAGGCGCAGGACCTTGATCCCGGGGATCTTCAGGCGCGCGCCGAGGACGTGGCCCTCCATGCGCGCCGCGATCTCGGGCGTGACCGTCTTCTCGACCTTGCCGTGCGCGACGTCGCGGATTGCCGTGACCAGGCGCTCCTTGGTGAGCTCCTGCTTGCGCTGGTAATCCGCTGCGCCGAGCTTCATGGCGCGCACGGCGATGATCTCGCTGCCGGCGCCGGTCAGGAAGATGATCGGCGGGCACTTCGGGCGCTTCTTCAGCTCCTCCAGCCAGCGCAGGCCGTCGCCGCGCCCCAGCATGTAGTCGAGGATGATGACGTCGTAGGACTGCAGGGGAAAATCGCGGCCAGGCAGGTCACGCTGCAGCGGGTCGTACTCCGCGATGTCGCCGGCCGGCCACTGCTGGCGGATGTACTGGACGAGGAGATTGCGCAGATCGGGGTCGTCATCGATGATCAGCACCCTCATGCCGCGGCCCTCGCGGCCGCGCGCACGGCGAACACGGGGATCGGCTCGGTGCGCCCGCGCAGGGTCACGTCGCCGCGCCCCTCCACCTCGTGCCCGTTGAGCAGGTGCCGGATGCGCTCGTACACCGGGCCGCACACCAGGACTTCGCCCGCGGCGGCCAGCTGCATGAGGCGCGCCGCGGTGTTCACCGGATTGCCGATGATCGTGTAGTTGGCGTAGTGCTCCGAGCCGACATTGCCGATGATCGCGTCACCCGCGCAGATGCCGATGCCGATGCCCAGCGCGAGACCGTGCCGTTTCTGCCAGCCGTTGGCCACCGGCGCGAAGCGCTCGACCATGTCGAGCGCCGTGCGCCAGGCGCGCTCGGCCGCATCCTGCTGCGGAAAGGGCACGTTGAAGCCCACGAGCAGGCTGTCGCCAGCCATGTTGAAGATCGTGCCGTCGTTCTGGTAGGCCGCGTCGGTCAGCACGGCGAAGTACTCGTTCAGCATGCCGACCACCGAGCCAACTTCGGTCTTTTCGGTCATGCGCGTGAAGCCGCGCAGGTCGGCGAACAGCGCGACCAGGCTCGTGCGCTGCGCCCTGCCCTGGAACGGGTCCCCCTGCTCGCCCGCGTCGGCGATGCGCTCGGCGAGGCGCGGCGAGATGTAGCGCGAAAAGGCCTTGCGAATGGCCTCTTTGCGCTGCACCTCGGCCGCGAGGCGCCGGCTCTCCAGCTCCTTGCGCGTCTCGTGCAGGCGGCGCAGCGTCTTCACGCGCGCCACCAGCTCCTCGCGCTTGACCGGCTTGGAGAGGAAATCGTCAGCGCCCGCTTCGATGCCGCGCACGCGGCTTTGCGTATCCTCAAGGGCGGTGACCAGCACCACCGGGATGAGCGCCGTGCCCTCGTCGCCCTTCAGCCGGCGGCACACCTCGAAGCCGCTGGTGCCCGGCATCATCACGTCGAGCAGCACCAGGTCCGGCGGAGAGGCGTGCACCTTGTCGAGCGCGTTTTCGCCGTCTGAGGCGATCTCCACGCGCAGCCCCTCCTTCTGCAGGAGCATGGCGAGAAATGCCACCATGTCGGCATCGTCGTCCACCACCAGCACGCGAAACTCCGCCCGCGCGGCGGGTGCGTCGCGCGCCGCAGAGGCATCACTCATAGACGACCTTGACCTTCGACAGGTAGTCGGCGTATTCGCCGATGGCGCTGGCGATCGCGCTGCGGTCCGCCTTGGCGGCAGCGTCTTCGATGCGCTTGCCGATGTCCGAGACCGCGATGAAGCCGTACGATCGTCCGACGCCCTTCATGCGATGGCCAAGCTGCTTGAGCTGCTCGAAATCGCCCGCGGCGACGGCGCCGCGCAGCGTTTCCACCTCCTTGGCGCGATTGGTCATGAATACCGGGATCAGGTCCTCGAGATCCTTGGCGACGGTGACAGTCAGGGTAGCGTCGGTCATATCGGTGGCGATTATAAGCGGACGGCCAAACGCCGCATTTCGGGATTGTCAAAGCCCGTCAGGGGGTTAGCATCAGTGAAAATCCCGCGAGGGCGCGGCCAGCCCGCCCAGCAGCGCGCTGTGATCCTCGAGCCGCCCGGCAATCAGGTGCACGACTTCACCTTCGCGCTCGACCCGGCCCTCGACCGCCAGCAGGCGCGCGCCGAGGAGCACCCGCCGCTGGCGCTCGGCGACATCCCGCCAGACCACCACGTTCACGCAGCCGGTCTCGTCTTCCAGGGTGACGAAGATCACGCCGCTCGCCGTATCGGGCCGCTGGCGGCAGGTCACGAGCCCGGCAGCGCGCGCCCGGCTGCCGTGTGCTCGCGCCTGCACCGTCGCAGCCGGCATCCATCCCAGGCCTTCCAGGCGCGGACGCAGAAGGGACAGCGGATGCCGGCCGAGGGTCAATCCGAGGCTGGCGTAATCGGCCACGATGTCCTCACCCTCCCCGGGTGGCGGCAGCCGCAGCGCCGGCTCCTGCAGGAGCGCCGGGCGCAACACCCCTTCCTCCCGACGTACGCCCGCGGCAGCCCAATGCGCCTGGCGGCGGTGCCCCGCCAAAGCGGCCAGGGCGCCCCCGGCCGCCAGGCAGCGCAGGTCGCGCCGGTCCAGCACGGCGCGGCGCGCCAGCTCCTCCACCGAGCCGAACGCGGCCTGCGTCCGCGCCGCCACGATCCTGGCAGCCGCGTCTGCCGACAGGCCGCCGACCATGCGCAGCCCGAGGCGCAGCGCCCCGCATTCCAACGTGCAATCCCAGCCGCTCACGCAGACGTCCGGGGCCCGTATCTCGACGCCGTGGCGCCGCGCGTCCTGCACGAGCTGCGCGGGCGCGTAGAAGCCCATCGGCTGGCTGTTGAGCAGCGCCGCGCAGAATGCGGCCGGATAGTGGCGCTTGAGCCAGGCCGAGACGTAGACGAGCAGCGCGAAGCTCGCCGAGTGCGATTCGGGAAAGCCGTACTCGCCGAAGCCGAGGATCTGGCGATAGATCGCGTCGGCAAATTCGCGCCGGTAGCCGCGCTCGAGCATGCCCTCGACCAAGCGCTTCTCGAACGGCTCGAGGCCGCCCTTTCGTTTCCAGGCCGCCATCGAGCGGCGCAGCTGGTCGGCTTCTCCCGGCGTGAAGCCGGCTGCCACCACCGCGAGCTGCATGACCTGCTCCTGGAAGATCGGCACGCCGAGCGTGCGCTCGAGCACCCCCTGCACCGCTGCGCTGGGATAGACCACCGGCTCGAGACCGCGGCGCCGCCGCAGGTAGGGATGCACCATGCCGCCCTGGATCGGCCCCGGGCGCACGATCGCCACCTCGATCACCAGGTCGTAGAAGTTCTCCGGGCGCAGGCGCGGCAGCATGCTCATCTGTGCGCGCGACTCGATCTGGAACACGCCGACCGTGTCTGCCCGCTGGATCATGGCGTAGACGGCCGGATCCTCCGCGGGAATGTCCTGCATGCGCAGGCCGACGAACTCCAGCGCGCGGCGGATCGCCGTCAGCATGCCGAGCGCGAGCACATCGACCTTCAGCAGCCCGAGCGCCTCGAGGTCGTCCTTGTCCCACTGGATCACGGTGCGCTCGGGCATGGCGGCGTTCTCGATCGGTACCAGCTCGGCGAGCGGCCCGCGCGAGATGACGAAGCCGCCGACATGCTGCGAGAGATGCCTGGGAAAGCCGATCAGCTCCTCCACGAGCTTCGCCAGCCGCGCAAGCGCAGGGCTGGACGGATCGAGTCCCGCCTCGGCCAGGCGCTCGGGCAGCACCCGGCGCCCATCCCACCAGGACAGCGACCCGGCGGCGCGCTCCACCTGCTCCGCCTCCAGGCCGAGCGCCTTGCCCAGGTCGCGCACGGCGCTCCTTGGCCGGTAGCAGATCACGGTGGCGGCGAGCGCCGCGCGCTCGCGGCCGTACTTTCCGTACAGGTACTGGATCACCTCCTCGCGCCGCTCGTGCTCGAAGTCGACGTCGATGTCGGGCGGCTCGTTCCTCTCGCGCGACACGAAGCGCTCGAAGAGCATCTGCATCCGCCCGGGATCCACCTCGGTGATGCCGAGCGCGTAGCACACCGCGGAATTGGCGGCCGAGCCGCGTCCCTGGCAGAGGATGCCGCGCTCGCGCGCGAAGCGCACCACGTCGTGCACGGTGAGGAAGAACGCCTCGTAGCCGAGCTCGGCGATCAGCTGCAGCTCGTAGTCGACGAGCGAGCGCACCTTCTGTGGCACGCCGGACGGGAAACGCCATGCCAGTCCGTCGCCGGTCAGCTTGGCGAGCCGGCCGGCGGGCGTTTCTCCGGGCGGCACCAGCTCCTCGGGATACTCGTAGCGCAGCTCGTCGAGCGAAAAGTCGCAGCGCTCGGCGATTCTCAGGGTCTCCGCGAGCAGCTCGGGCGGATAGAGCTGCGCGAGGCGCACGCGCGCGCGCAGGTGTCGCTCGGCGTTGGGAAACAGGGCGCGCCCGCAGCGCGCCACCGGCATGCCCAGCCGTATGGCGGTGAGCGCATCCTGCAGCGGCCGACGGGTGCGCAGGTGCATGTGCACATCGCCCGCCGCCACCAGGGGCAGGCCGCTCGCGCGCGCGAGCGCGCGCAGCGACTCGAGCTTCGCGCGATCGCCGGCGCCGCAATGCAGCTCCGCGGCGATCCAGGCGCGCCCGGGGAAATGCGCCGCGAGCCAGTGTGCATCGCCTTCGACGAGCAGCGCCAGCAGGCCGTGCGCGGCCTGCGCCTCGACGTCCGCGCGCCCAAGGCGGTAGGCACCTTTCTTCGCGCGCCGGCGCCCCACGGTGATCAGGCCGGCGAGTGCGCCGTAGGCGCGCCGGTCGGCGGCCAGCAACACGAGGCGCACGCCGTCCTCGAGCTGCAGCTCGGCGCCGACGATCAGCTTGAGCTGGTGCTCGCGCGCCGCGACGTGCGCGCGCACCACGCCGGCGAGCGAGCACTCGTCGGTGAGCGCGAGCGCCGCGTAGCCGAGCGCCGCCGCACGCGCCACCAGCTCCTCGGGGTGCGAGGCGCCGCGCAGGAAGGAGAAATTCGACAGGCAGTGCAGCTCGGCGTAGTCAGGCAAACAGTCCATGCAGGTACCAGCCTTCGCGCGCGCGATAGATCCACGCCAGAGACGCTCCGCGCGCGGCGACGAAGTAGTCGCGTACCACGTCCTCCCCGTCCCACCAGCCCGACTCGATGCGCTCGGGCCCCGACAGCAGCACGAAGTCGCCCTCTGCCAGGCGGCGCGGCGGCTCGAGCAGCCACAGCGGACGCGGCCCGGGCGGCAGCTCCGCCGTGGCGGCCTCTTCGCCGGCTGCCACGGCACGCCACGCGCGCTCGGGACGGTGCTCGGCGTGCGTCGCCAGGCCGTGCACCCGGGCGCTGCCCAGCCGCGCTTGCAACCGCTCGGTCAGGCGCTCCCACGCCTCGGCTTCGGTGCGCGCATCGCCGAACAGCCCGGGCGAGACGCCGGCGAGCGGCACGAGCGTTCTCGCCTCGAGATGGATCGCTTCCGCCGGGCTCGCCAGGCCGACGGCGCCCAGACGCTCGCGCAGCAACCGCAGGACATGCTCGGCGTCGCGCCGCGCCGTGGCGAAGCCGAGCTCGAGGCGCGTCGCCCGGCCGTTGCGATGCAGGAGACTCAGGGTGCAGGCACGCACGCCCGCCTGGCGCGCCGCGAGAAAGCCTTCCATCTGCACGAGGAGGCGCCGCGCGGCGAACAGCACCCGCTCCGCCTCGCCCGCCGGCGCGGGCAGCTCCAGCTTCGCGCTGAAGCGCTCGGGGGGAGTGAAAAAAGCGCGTGGCTCCGGCGCCTCCCCGGTGGCCCGGTCGAGGCCGCAGAGGAGCGCCTCGCCGAAACGCAGCGCGACCCCTGCGCGCGGCAAACGCATCAGCTCGCCGAGGGTACGCACACCGACAGTGCGTAGCAGCTCGAGCGTTTCGGGCGGAGGATCGATCGCCTCGACCGGCAGTGCCGGCAGCGTCTGCGCCTCGCCACGCGCCAGCCAGAGCGCCGCGCGGGGGGTCGGGCCCGTGGCCAGTTGCGCCTCGAAGCCGAGCTCCGCGAGGCCGCTGCGCAGACGGGTTATCAGGCAAGCGACACCGCCAAACAGGCGCAGGCTGCCTTCGACTTCGAGCAGCACGCTCAGTGGGGGTTCGAGCGAAACCTTGTCGCTGAACTGGCCCGCCCAGGTGGCGATGGCTTCGAGCGCCTCGCTTTCGGCGCCGGGGTCGCGCGGCAGGATGCGCAACTGCGGCGCGAGCACCCAGGCCGCGGCGAGCGCGCTGCCCGGGCGCACACCCGCCGCCTCGGCCGCCGCGCTGCAGGCAAGCACCGAGCGGTTGTCTGCGACCGCCCAGGGCTCGTCCGCCGCCTCAGGCAAGGCACAGCCGCGCAGCCTGGCCTGGAGCGCGAGCCGGGGAAAGCAGAGCGCCACCCACAGCATGCACGGGCCTCCGGATCGGGATGCGCAGCGGCGCGGCGAGGTGCGCGCCGCGGCGCTTGAGGATTCGCACGGCGAGTTGGCCGTCGCAGGGCTCCAGCCCCAGCCGCAAGGGAGCCGGCGAAGGCTCCTGCGCCGCCTGCGGCGGCCGGAACAGGAAGGCGATGGCGGTGCCCGCCTCCACCGCGAGGGCAAGCCGCCTCAGTTCGCCGTAGCCAGCGTGCGGCAGCCACGCGAGCAGCGCCCGGCAGGCCCCGGCGCGCAAAACCTGCTCCGCCGCCCACAGCGCATCGCGCCTGCCCGGCGCCCTGACTACGATCAGGAATTCCAGGCGCAGGCCCGCGGCGGCGAGCGCCGGCGCATACGGCAGGTGTGGAGGCGCCAGCCAGGCAATACGCCCGCCCGCGCGGGACAGGGCGGCGAGCGCAGGGAGCACGAGCTGCAACTCGCCGATGCCGTGCCGGGCGCACAGGATCTCGCTCAGCGCTCCGGCCGGCCAACCGCCTCCCGGCAGCTCACGATCGAGCGCGGCGTGGCCGCTCGGCACGGCCGGCGCCGCCGGCGAGGCGAGGCTGCCGCCGCGCCAGACGGGATGACGATGGAGAACGGCCTCGAGGGCCGCAGTCGGGGCTGCCATGGGGGAGGATGCCAATACTGTATTTATATACAGTATCGGCCGCGCCGGCAAGCCCCGCCCGGCGCCCTCTCGTGCGCGCCGCTAGCGCCGCAGGCAGCGGTACACGTTGAACGTCTGCTTGCCGTCCTCGACCTTGGAAGCCGGCACGATGGTGTCGGCGCCCATGTTGGCGGCGGAGTTGCGCGCGGTGACGCTGATGTCTTCCTGCACCGTTTCCGGATGCCGCGGGATGCCGGCGACCTTGTCCACCACGCTCGCCGTGACCTTGCCCAGGTTCTCGCAGCCGCCGACCGCGTCGGCGGCCGCCAGGCGCACGCCTGCTCCCGCCGGCGAAAGCCCGGGCAGCGCGCAACCATTTGCGCTGACCGCGACGCAGGCGGCCAGTATCCAGCGGGTCTTGGATCGGGTCAGGGTCGGCATGGACGATCCTTTCGGCAAAGTGGCAGGGGATGCGAAGATTTTACACGCCGTGCATGACAAACTAGCGCCGGACGCTACTTCCGCTCGAGCGCCACTTGTAGGCGCACCGAGGCCTCCCCGCTACTCCAGAAAGTACAGCACGGTCTCGGCGCGCGGGTCCCCGCCCGGCTGTCCGTACGCGAGCCGTCCCCGGCCGCGCAGCATGATCTCGTCGCGCCGCAGGTGTATCTCGGCATCCCCGGCGACCGTCACGTAGGTGCCGTTGGTGCTGAGGTCGGTGTAGAAATAGTTGTCCCTGCGGCGTTCGATGCGCCCATGCAGACGGGAGGCCGAGCGGTGCGCGATGACGATGTCGCTCGCCGCGTCGCGCCCGATCAGCACCGTCGTCAGGTCCGCATCCATCACCAGCGCCCGATCCGCATGCTGCAGGTGCAGGATGCGCCCTCCGGTGTCGAGCATGCGCTGCTGTGTGCCCAGCACCGTGAGATCCTCGTCGTCCCGCCAGAGCAGCTCGAACAGGCGCAGCGCGCCCTGCTTGCCCTTGACGGGCAGCCGGTCGAGGTCCCGCGTGCGCTCGAGAATCGGCGCCGGCAAGGCCTGCGCCGTGGCCTCCGTGGTGATGATCTGGCCGCTCTTGGCGACCGTGGCCATGCGCGCAGCGGTATTCACCGCATCGCCGAAGAAGTCGCTCCCCTCCTCGAGCACCGGCCCGGCGTGAAAACCGATGCGCACGGCCAGACGCAGTCCGCCGAGCACCTTCATCCCGCTGACCCGCTCCTGCATGCCGGTGGCTGCCTGGGCCGCGGCCGCCGCCGTCGGAAACACCGCCATGATCTCGTCGCCCAGCGTCTTCACCACGCGGCCCCCGAGCGCGGCGGTGGCAGCCCGCAACTCGTCCAGGACCGACTCGACCGCCTTCAGCGCGCGCCGGTCACCCAGCTTCTCGTAGAGCGCCGTGCTGCCGCTGACGTCGGCAAACAGGATGGCGAGGATGCGGTTCGTCATGTGGCTATTCGCAAATATACCGCGCGGCTGATTTGACCCCGTTTCAGAGCCACGCCTGGATTGCCTACGTGGCGGAGCACGAGCGCCCCGGAACACACGACATCGTCGACGTCCCCGGCAGGGGCGCGATGGGGCTCGTCTTCAAGGGATTCTGTCCCGGCTTCGACCGCACGGTGGCGATCTAGGTCGAGCGCACGCAGATGCCGGCTCCGCAGCGCCGGCATCCAGGTAGAGACAACTGCCGGCATCGCGAGACCGCAGGCGAAGTACCCGACTATTTCGGCGGGTGGCGCTCCATCCGCTGCAGCAGTCGCCGGTACAGGAGCAGCAGGCCAAACAAGGCGAGGAGCAGCGCCACGATCAGCACCAGGACAACCACCAGCAAGGTCTTGCCCCACTCCTTGCCAGTCAGCTCCGCGCGGCTCGCGATCCCGGCCAGCTCCTCGAAGATCGCCTTGCGCTGCACGGTGATGGTCTCGCCCGCGTCAACCAAGATGGACGCGCGTTCCTTCTGGATGATCTCCGCCATCTGCTCGAGGGTTGCCCGGCGCTCGAGCTCGATGCGCGCAAACATGTCGCGCAGCGCGCTGGATCGCTCGCGCTCGAACCGCGTAAACAGGTCCTGCAGTGCGGTGGCCCGTTCCTGCGACAGCTGCGCCGGCATGCTCGCCACTACACGCACCGCGGAATCCGCAGTGACCGTGAGACCGCTGATGCTCGCCAGCAGGCGCTTCATTTCCTCGGTAGTCAGCATGTTGTGGGCGAAGAGCTCGGCATTCCAGCGCAGCTCGAACGGCGTGCGCTGCGTGAGGAACACAGCGCGCTCGGCGAGCAGCCGCGCCTGTTCGGCCTGCTGGACCGCGGCGCGCAGCGAGCTGAATGCCCCTTCTCCGGCTTCGGCGGCGCTCGCGCCCGCGCGCGGCATATCCGAAAGCCGCACATAGGCGACGCCGGCCGCCGACTGGCGCTCACCCGGCCAGCTTAGAATGACCTCGCGCAGGGCGGCGCGCGTCGGCGCGTCCACCCAGCGCTCGGCGAGCTTCCACGCGTCCGCCTCGTTCAGCTCCAGTGCCTTCGTCAAGCGCGCCTGCGGACTCTCGGCGAGCTTGCCGCGGGCTTCGTTGCGACTTGCGTCGGCAACCAAGGTAGTGTGCGTCAGCAAGTCGAGCAGCGAATCCACGGCGTCGGGACCCGTCACGATTCCGACCAATGCGGTACCGAGCGTCAATCTCGCGGTAAGGCTGAACCGCCGGACATCCGGATCCTTGTCCAGGGTGCCCGGCGCGGTCGCGGTCCCGACGCGCGATATTGCTGTGTCCGCAAGCGCCAGGAGCTGGCTCTGCAGTCGCGTCGCATCTGCGCTGGCGGCAGTCACGCGACGCTCGCGCGCATCGCCGCCGCCCGCTCCTGGCTTCGGCGGCGTGGGCGCCGTGGCGCAGGCTGCAAGTGCCACTGCTACGATCATGACGACCGCCAGCCGCCTACACATCACGGTGCCCTCCCCGCAGGATCATCGTCTGCCCCAGGTACCGGTAGCAAGCGTAGTGCGGGGACTGGCGGCTGATCTTGACGGAAATCAAGACCTGTCCTGTGTACGGATCACAAAGAAAGCCGCGGGAATGGCGGCCGGGCTATTTACCCGGCGATGCCACTGGCGTGACAACCGGTATACCAGAGGTGCGTCCACGCACGTACCCACGCCTTTCCGCAGCACTGCGCTTTTTGCTATCGTGCGCCTCATGCGTCCGATGAACAGCACACAATTGGTCGCCGCCTACGGCACCAACTGGGTAGGGACGCGGCTGCTGCGCGATCTCCGCAATGCCATGCGCGCGAAGCTCCTCGCGGCTACCACCGCATAGCGATGCCGCATATTTCCGTCGTCACCCCGGTCTACCGCGCCGAGGACTGTCTCGAGGAGCTCTACCGCCGGCTCGTCTCCGTGCTCCCGGGCATCACGCAGGACTTCGAGATCATCATGATCGAGGACTGCGGGGGCGATCGCTCGTGGGAGATCATCCGCGGCCTCGCCCAGCGCGACGCCCGGGTCAAGGGCATCCAGTTCAGCCGTAACTTCGGCCAGCACTACGGAATTACCGCGGGGCTCGACCATTGCGACGGCGATTGGGTGGTGGTGATGGATTGCGACCTGCAGGACCGGCCGGAGGACATTCCGCTCCTCTATGCCAAGGCGCACGAGGGCTACGAAGTGGTGCACGCGCAGCGGGACAGGCACCGGGACGCGCTGCTGAAGCGCTGGGGGTCCAACTTGTACTTCAAGCTGCTCGAGTATTTCGCCGACGTCACGTACGAAACTCCCGGCAACTTTCGCATCCTGTCTCGCAAGGTCGTCGAGAACTTCCGCCGCATGCGGGAACAGCTGCGGTACTCGACGGGCCTGCTGCACTGGATGGGATTTCCGACCGCCTATGTCAGCGTACAGCAGGCTAGGCGCCACGCCGGGGAGACGACGTACACCCTGGCAAAGCTGCTGAAGCTCGGCCTCGACGTCATCATCGCCTTCTCGGACAAGCCGCTGCGGCTGGCGGTACGGCTGGGGTTCATCATCGCGTTCCTCGCGTTCTGCTACGGGTTGTACATCCTCGTGAGCGCGCTGCTCTATGGACACCCGATTACCGGCTGGAGCAGCCTCATCGTCTCGATCTACTTCATCGGCGGCATCATCATCGCCATCCTCGGCGTGATCGGCATCTACCTCGGCAAGACGTTCGACGAAGCGAAGAAGAGACCGCTATACATCGTCATGCACACGACCTTCGAGAGCACTCGCTGCGATCGTTGAGCACGCTCCACGCATCCAACCTCCAAAGGCCCCGGTGAACACATGAGTTACGCTTACGTCGCCGTCTCCATTTCGCTCATGGTCTACTGCCAGCTCATACTCAAGTGGCAAGTGGCCGGTGCCGGAACCATTCCCGAGGACGCGGCCGGCCGGCTGGCGCTCGCGCTCGGGCTCCTGATCAATCCCTGGGTCGTCTCGGCGCTGGCCGCGGCGCTGCTCGCGGCGGTGTCGTGGATGGCAGCGCTGACCAAGCTCGACCTGTCGCACGCCTACCCGCTCGTGAGCCTGTCGTTCGTGGCGGTGACGCTCGCGTCGGCGTGGCTGCTCCACGAGCCCCTCACGGCGCTCAAGCTCGCGGGCGTCGCACTGGTCTGCCTCGGCGTGGCGATCGGGAGCCAAGGATGAACCTGCGGCCGGCCGCCGGCGCCCGGCGTTCCATGGTTGCCTGGGCCGTCCTCGGGCTGGTCATCGTTCTGTACTATTTCCGCTTCGCTGAGTACGACTGGGGAATGATGCCCACGTATTCACCGGTCGGGGACTGCCTGATGAGAGGCGAGCGGCTGGCGCCGTGCGCCCACTCCTTTCCCTACCCGCCGCTATTTGCCCTGCTCATGGTCCCGCTGACATTCCTGCCCATGTGGGCGAGGAACGTAATTTGGTACGGGGTATTGGTGAGCGCCACTTACGCCTGCTTGAGGATATGCGAAGCGCTCGTGGTCAGGGCGTTCCAGGTTCGGCGGGAGGAGCTGTTCTGGCTGAGGCTGTTCTCCGTGGCTCTGAGCCTGAAGTTCGTCTTGTCCGTGTTCGAGAACCAGGCTTACGACACGCTGGTGTTCTTCTTCATCCTCGTGGGGCTCTACGGCTTGTCGCAGAACAGAACCTTTGGCGCCGCAACGGGACTCGCTGCGGCGACCGCGCTGAAACCGACCCCTGCCTTGATGCTCCTGTACGCACTGTTCCTGCGGAAATGGAAGGTCTTCGCGCTGGGCGTTGGCACATGGTTGGCCCTCTCGATACTGCCGGACCTATTGTTCACGCCCAACCAGCCCGGACCCGGCTTCCTGCGAACGTGGATCGTGGATGTCGCCATCGGCGGGCTCCTGGGGACTTCTCCGGCCGACTACTACCCCCTGCTGAAGGAAGTCGGCCTTCTCAATCAATCGCTCAAGGGCTTGGTCTTCAACATCGCGTATGGGCGATTGGACGCGGACTTCGCCACGCATGCCCGAACGATTCTGTATGTCGTGTATTTCGTGTACGGATTGGCGGCGCTCGCGGTCCTCTTGCTCTCGGCGAAAGTGGAAGGCGCCTTGCTGTGGGGCGCGTCGGTCATCCTGATCAGCATGCTGCTGCTCTCGCCGGTATCCAGCAAGTCGCATTTCGTCGTCCTGTTGCTTCCTCACACGGCGATCGTGGCGTACCTGATCAGGCACCGCGAGGCATGGCGCACCGTCCTTCCGCTCCTGTGCGCAAGCTTTGCCCTGAACACGCTCACCTCGAGGCTTTTCATGGGACGGGAGCTGTCGAAACAGATGCTGGCCTCGGGATGCGTCACGCTGGGAACGCTGCTGCTGCTTGCCGTGGTTGCGGTGATCGTCCTCAGGAGCAGGAAAGCGGCGAAATCTATGTCGGGGGAGATGCGGCGCACCGGCTGAGCATCGGCGACGGCTCCAGCTCGTGGCCGCAAATAAGAAACCCCGGCACTCTTTCGAGCCCGGGGTTTCTTCTTGCATATGGCCTGGCGGTAACCTACTTTCGCATGCGACTGCACACTATCATCGGCGCAAACCCGTTTCACGGTCCTGTTCGGGATGGGAAGGCGTGGGTCCAGGCCGTTGTTGCCGCCCGACTGACTTTGGGCGCACCCAGAGCGCTTTCCCTGCACGTCGCCGAATTCTGGGTCCGTCTATGACCCAAGCAGCGACACGGCGCGGGTGCACCTGCGCATAGCGTGGCGTGCGCGCGCTCGTGTCACATCCTTTCCTTCGAGTGCCTGCTGCTAGGGCGTAGCGTGCTGCACCGACCTTAGAGTCGCGAGCCAGCGCATGAATTCGCCTTCCAGTCGACACGAATCAACCCAGCTTATCGGCTCATAATCACCGGTCTTGCTTCCTGCCTCATGCAGCACCCCACGCGTGATACATCGTCAGCCCTCTGTCAACCAAGGAAAGGACGTCTGTTATCCCAGAGTCCGTCCTGTTATCTTGCGCCCCACGCAACAGTCGTCCGGTCTTCGCTCAAGCAGGTCGCGCGCTCGCGGCCAGAGCCCAGATCAGGCGGTCGCGGCGCAATTCGATAACGAAAGGAGAGCGGAACATGATCAGTATGACCAAGCAGGTGTCGCACCTCCTCGGGGCCGTGGTCCTGGCCTCGGCAGCGGTAACCGCGAGCGCGGTGGATACACCGCCGTCGCTCGCCGGGGTTACCGTCATCGGCGCCGCGCAGGCGAACAGGATGATCAACGACGGTGTCGCGGTATACGACGTGCGGGTGGCCGCCGAGTACGCGGAAGCGCATATCAAGGGCGCGAAGAGCCTCCCGTACAAGGAAAGGAGCGCCAAAGCCGTAGACTTCGACAAGTCGAAGGACTCGTTCGATCTCAGGATGCTCCCGGCCGACAAGAACGCGCCAGTCATCTTCTACTGCAACGCCGGCGAGTGCTGGAAGAGCTACAAGGCCTCGAGCGTCGCCGTCTCCGCGGGTTACCAGCGCGTGCACTGGCTCCGCGGCGGACTGCCGGAATGGCGTGCGGCCAAGCTGCCCATTGAATAACGAGCCCGCCCTGCCGGCGCATTCCAGGAGGCGTACCGCGGTGAAAGCCATTTCCCTCCGCATTCAGCTGCTGGCGCTCGCCGCGATCTGCGTCGCACTGTTCGCGGGTCTGGGAACGCTGGTCATCACCGGCTCGCGTAGCGACGCCGCGGCGCTGCGCGCGCTGTACGTTCAAGGTCTGCAGCCCTTGCTCGCGCTGCAGGACATTGACCGTCAGCTTCGCGAGGTGCGTTTCCGGCTCGCCGGAGTCCTACTCGAGCAGATTCCGGTGCAAGGCAGCCGCAATCATCTCGCCGACACCAGACAGAGCGTGCCAGCGCTCTGGAAGCGGTACGTGGAGGCATCGCACGCGCGGGAGGGTGCCACGCGGGAGATGCTGGACGAGATCCGGCGGGGGTTGGACAGGTTCAGCGCATTCGCGTCCGAGCTTGAAACCGCCTACGCGTCCGATAACCGGTCAAAGCTGGCCGACCTCCTCGAGGACGACTGGCCGCAGGTGCACCTCGCGCTGCTCAAGCCCCTCGAGCGGCTGCTCCCGGTCGCCGTCAGTGAAGCGGATTCGCTCTACACCGAGCAATCGGCGGCGGCCTCCCGGCGCCAGACCCTCGCCGCGCTCGGCCTCCTGTTCGGGGTCAGCGTGCTGGCGCTGTTTCTCCTGCTGTTTCACCGCCGTCTGAGCCGCGCGCTCCGCGACATCGTAGCTTCGATGCGGCGCCTCGCTCGGGGAGACCTGGCGGTCCAGCTGGACGACCGCTCGAGCGCCGAGACCGCGATGATCAGTGCGGAGTTCACGCTCGCGGCGCGCATGCTGAGCGCGCTGGTCTCCCGAATCCACGGGATCGCGGCGCGCATGCAGGCCGCCTCGCGGGAGGTTGCGCTCGAGCACACCGCCCTCTCCGAGAGAACCACGCAGCAGGCGGCGTCCCTGGAGGAGACCGCGGCATCGATGGAGGAAATGACGGCGACGGTGGCGCAGAACGCGGAAAATGCACGCCGCGCGGCCTCGCTTTCCGAGGAGGCGGCATCCACTGCCTCGCGGGGCGGCGAGGCAGTGGGCGCGGCAGTGAGGACCATGGCGGGCGTCTCGGATTCGTCGAAGAAGGTCGGCGAGATCGTCGGCGTGATTGACGGCATCGCGTTTCAGACCAACATTCTTGCGCTGAACGCGGCGGTCGAGGCGGCGCGAGCCGGAGAGCAGGGCCGGGGATTTGCGGTCGTCGCTTCGGAGGTGCGCGGCCTCGCGAAACGTTCCGCGGAAGCCGCGCGGGAGATCCGCGATCTCATCAAGGCGTCCACGGCGCAATTCGACGCCGGGTCGGCGCAGGTGATGAGCGCGGGCGAGACCATGAAAGAGGTCGTCGCGTCCGTGCACCGCGTGCATGCCCTGATCAGCGAGATCTCCGGTGCCTCGGGCGAACAAGCGAAGAACGTGGCGCAGATGAATCTCACGCTCCAGCAGCTGGAGACGGTGACCCATCAGAACGCGACCATGGTGGGCGAGAGATCCGCGGATACGATGGAAGAGCACGCAACGGCCCTCGCGGAGGCGGTCGGCGATTTCACGCTCGCGGCCGGCGCACCGGGGGCCGGGAACGCCGTCGCGAACTCCAGCGCCGACTCGCACCCGGCGTTGCCGGTGCTCGAGCGGGAAGGCGTGGCGCCGGAGACAGACGGGACGGCAGTCGCCGTCCGAGGCAGGCGGTCCGCCTGAGGTTGGCGAGGCGCGCCTCATCCAGGGGCCCAAGGCGCGCGCGGCGCATCCCCCAACAAAAAACCCCGGCACTCTTTCGAGCCCGGGGTTCTTCTTCTGCATATGGCCTGGCGGTAACCTACTTTCGCATGCGACTGCACACTATCATCGGCGCAAACCCGTTTCACGGTCCTGTTCGGGATGGGAAGGCGTGGGTCCAGGCTGCTATGGCCGCCAGATTGACTTTGGGCACGCCCCGCGAGCGCCAACGGCGCCTTAGGCACGAGCCGCGATCCGGATGAAGTGAAGCCTGGGCAGGAGATGCT
>JAOUIL010000048.1 GCA_029883975.1 Betaproteobacteria bacterium | reverse complement strand
CTTTCGCCGCCGCTGCGACCTCGTCGGCGTGCACCGAGTGCGGCGTGGCGAGCACCACCGCGTCGATCGCGCGATCCGCGAGCACGTCCGCGTAGCGCGTGCGCAGCGCCAGGCCGAAACGCGCGGCGAGCGGCTGGCGCGCAGCCGGATCGCGCGTCACCGCGCAGACGACGCGGATCTTCCCGCTGCCCTGCACCGACTCGATGAGGCGCGCTCCCCAGTTTCCCGCCCCGCAGATGGCTGCGCGCAGCACGGCGATCGCTAGTTCAGCCGCCAGAGCGCGGCGTTGAGCAGCGCGGCGAACGACACCCACGCGGCGTACGGCACGAGCAGCGCGCCCGCCCAGCGGTCCAGGCGCCAGAAGAGCGCCGCGTTGGCTGCGATCGCCGCGAGCAGCGCCGCGATCACGAGGAGCGCCGGGCCGATCAGGCGCGCGCCGAAGAAAACGAACGACCACGACAGGTTGAGCGCGAGCTGCACCGCGTACACGACGAGCGCGCGGCGCGCCTCGCCGCCGCCGCGCCGCCACGCGCGCCAGCCCGCGACCGCGATCATCAGGTAGAGCGCGCTCCACACCGGCGCGAACACCCAGTCGGGCGGATTGAAGGCGGGCTTGGCGAGCCCCTGGTACCAGGTGCCCACGCTGCTCGCCGTCGCCCAGCCGCCCAGCGCCGACACGGCGACGTTGATCGCGAGGAAGACCGCGAGCCCGGCGGTGTCGCGCGCGCGCATCGTGCCCGGCCTAGGCTTCTCCGCTCTGGTCGTCTGCATACACCGGGGCACCCTATCGGACTTCCGCAGACGCAGCAATCGCACGCCCGTCGGCGTAAGCTGCGGCCCGGCACTGTACTTGTCGGGGACCGGGCCGATGCTGAAGAGCAGAGTCTTTCTTTCGTACACGTCCTCGCTGGGCGAGACGGCCGCGCGCGTCGAGCTGTCTCTCAAGGGAGAAGGGTTCTCGGTGTTCCGCGACCGCTCGGCGCTTCCGCCCGGCGAGTCCTTCGACGACAGGATCCGCGCGGCGATCGAGGAGAGCGACCTGTTCGTCTTCCTCGTCACCCCGGAAGCCGTTGCGCCGGGGCGCTACACGCTCACCGAGCTCAAGTTCGCCGAGCAGCGGTGGCCGCACCCGGGCGGACGCGTCCTTCCCGTGGTCGTCGAGGAAACGCCGAAGGAGGCGATTCCCGCGTACCTGCGCGCGGTCACGATCCTGAAGCCGCGCGGCAACCTCGTGGCCGAGGTCGCCGCCGAAGTGGCTCGCATGGGCGCGCCGTGGTGGCGCAGGATGCTCGAGCCGCGGCGGCTGGTGCCGGCGGTCGTCGTCGCGCTCCTGGTCGCCGGCGGCGCATGGCTGGCGCTGCCCCCCTATCTCGAGCGCCAGGAGCAGAACGCCAGGGCGGCGGCGCTCGTGAAGCAGAGCCGATCGATGGCCGACGCCGGCGACGCGGCCAACGCGTGGAAGCTCCTGCAGCAGGCCACCGAGGTCGCGCCGGCCTCGCGCGAGGTTTTCGAGGCGCAGGAGCAACTGGCCATGAACCTGTTGCGGCATGCCGGCGTCAACTATCCCGGCGGCAGCGGGGCCTTTGTCGAGGACCTGCTGACAAGGACGTCGCCGGTACTGTCGCGCGGCACGTCGGGGGCAAAGGGCGAGCGCCTGGCGAACCTGCTGGCCCACATGGGATGGGCGGACTACCTGCGCGAACGCACCGGCGTCGGCGGGCTCGATCCCGCGCAGCGCTATCGCAGCGCGCTCGAGGCCGATCCGGGCAACGTCTATGCGCACGCCATGTGGGGCTTCGAGCTGCTGCGAAAGCGCCGCACGCCCGAAGCGCTCGCCGAGGCGAATGAGCATTTCTCGGCCGCCCGGCAAACCGGGCGGGAGCGCGAGTATCTCCGCACCCTGCAGGTCTCCGCGCTGCTGCGGACATATTCCAACGTCTGGATCGAGGAGCCGGAGCGGCAAGAAGAGGTGATGCGGATCGCGAACGAGATGCGCACCGGCGGCGAGCCGCAGCCGAAAGGCTGGGGACCGGGTTCGTTCAAGCGAAAGGTGTGGGCGATCTACCACTTCCGCTTCGTCGCGAGCGAGGCGCAGGAGCCGATTCTCGCCGCGCTGCCCGCGGCGGAGCACCTCGCTACGTTCCGCTGGTTGTTTCCGGAAGAGGACCTCGCGCAGGACGAGGGCGGGCCATCGCTGTTCGATTACTTCACCGTCCGCGCGCAGGTGGAGGAGCGCGCCGGCGAGCGCGCCGGCGCGCTCGCTTCGTATCGCAGGGTGCTGGGCGAATTCGAGTCCCGGAAACTCGACGGCGGCAGGGCGATCAAGACGGCCGACAAGGCCAGGGCGGCCATCCGGCGCCTCGGCGGCTAGGGGTCGGACGGATCCGGCTCGTACATCGCCTCGAATTTCGCCCGGCTCATGCAGTAGGCGTCGCCGCCGCCTTCCTCGTTGTAGACGAGGTAATCGCCGGCTGCGTAGCGTGAGCGGCCTTCCTTGGTCTGCACGAATCCGTCCCGCGCCGCGATCTCCGCCCACACGGGCGTCGCCTTGAGGTAGGTGCCCTTGCCCGACGGGCGGTAGGTCCGCGCGAACACGGCGGCATCCACGGTGTACAGATCGCCGTTGTTGTCGACCAGCCAGTCCCCGGGCTTGCAGCGCTGCTCGGCGCCCCATTTGCGGTAGGCGAACCCGTCCGTGTCCAGCTTCAGCTGGACGGCCACCACGTCCTGGCCCGGTCTCCTGCGATAGCGCCGCCGCGCCGCGCCCATTCCTCAGGCCTTTGCCAGGTCGAAGCCCGCCGGATAGTCCCCGGCGCGCACGTCGCGCTCCGCGGCGAGGCAGCCGAGCTTGTGCAGGATCTCCATGTTGTCCGGCGCATCCATCTCTACGAGCGACGCGATCATCTTCTCGTCCTGCAAGGCCGCGTCCAGGCGTTGCACGCTCTCCTTGCCCAGGTCCACGTTGTAGCGCAGGTAGCGGATCAGCGGCTGCCGGGCGACGAGGTCGTTCCCGAGGTCGCCGATTTCGCGGTCGAACACCCGCGCGGTGGCGCTCGACGACATCCACTGCAGCATCGTTTCCTGCAGCACCGCGCTGTCCTCCATCAGCGAGAGAAGCGAGCGGATGCCGTGCTGCGCCGCGACCGACGCGGTCCGCACCCCGGCAGCCGCGGCCCCGGTGCCGACCGACACCAGCAGCAGCGCGTCGGCGCCGGTGGGCCAGCCGATCCGATACCCCTCGAGCGTCGCGTACATCAGCGCCTGCAGCGCCGGGTTGTTGTACGGGCTCACGCCGCCGTCGACGAAATCCCCCTGCACGGGCTTCATTCCCGGCGCCGATGCGATCGTGATCTTCTCCGGCTCGAAAAAGACCGGGGCGGCCGTGGATGCGCGCACCACCTCCCACAACGGGTAGTCGCCATTGCCGATGACGCCGCCCGCGCGCGCGGCAAAGTACTTGCCGCGCGGGTTGTTCGAGATCGGCCACGGGCTGCCCGTGTCCAGCCGCTTGGTCACGACCAGCAACCCCGTGAGCAGCTCGGGGCTGCCCAGCACCGTGTGCGCGCCGTAGACCGCCTTCAGCTCCTCGCTCAGCTTGGCCGCGTCGTACTTCGCGCGGAACAGGCCCTGGCGCAGGAAGCTCTTCTCGAATACCGCCCTGCCCAGGCTCATGTACTTGGCGCGGATCTGCTCCACCGACCACCCCAGCGCGAGCGCCGCGGCGATGATCGCGCCGGTGGACGTGCCGGCGATCAGGTCGAAGTAGTGGCAAAGGCGGAACGCGGCGTCGCCGCCGTGCCGGGCGCGCAGCACATCCTCGATCTTCTGCAGAAAGCCGGTCGTGAGGATCCCGCGCAGGCCTCCGCCATCCAGCGCCAAAATCCGCTTCGGCGTGCCGTCGTTCGCGAGATGCTCGTCGCGCGTCCTGATCCGGTAGCTCATGGGGCTTTGCCTCCTTCCGCGTCCGTTGCGCCTACTCGACCCTCAGCGACTTCAGCATGGCGTCGTCGAAAGGGTCCCGTCCTTCCTTGAGCGCTGCAATCCATTCCTCGCGCAGCTTCCAGTACCTTTCGCCGAATCCGCTGTCCTGCTTCATGTGCTCCACCGCAGCCGAGAAGTCCTCGATCGCCCCGACGGTATTGCCGGTGAGCGTGCGGGCCACCCCGCGCGAATCGCCATACAGGGCCCGGCGCCTGGCGTCGGGCGCCAGCTCCACCGCCAGCTCGCAGGCGGGAAGCACCAGTTGCGCGAACTTGTTGGCGCTGCCAAGCCAGCATACGGTGTTGCTCGCCCTGTGATCCCGCGCCTCCCGGACTGCGCTCACCGCCTGGGCGAAGAGTCCCTCCGCCTGCACGCGATTCCCGGCCAGTGCCGCAGCGTCGGCTTCGGCCGCCCTGACGCCCGGGCAGCTGACGCGATAGGGTTGGTCGCCGAAGAACTGCTGCCACTCGCGCTCGGTGAAATTCCTGCCGACGACCCCGCACGCGCCGGACAACCACGCCTGCGTGTCCAGCTCCCACCGAATGATCTGACCATCGTTGCCGCTCGACACCAGCCATCGCCCGTCGGGGCTGAAAGCGACGCTGAGCACGCCCGCGGCATGCGCCGCGATCGGCTTGCTCAATGGCTGGAGCCTGGCGACGTCCCACAGCAGCACGGTGCGGTCGCTGCTGGCCGAGGCGAGCAGCTTGCCGTCCGGGCTGACCGCAACGGACCTGACCTCGCCCGGGTGATAGCCCAGCACCCGCCCCATGGGCCGCCCCGACTCGCTGTTCCAGAACCCGACGCTTTCCCTGCCGCCGGATACCAGGACCTTCCCGTCCGGCGTATACGCGAGGCTGTTGACGTATTGATGGTCCAGGCGCGCGCGCTCGGATCCGGACAAAGGCGTCACGCGGGGCGCACCGGTCGCCAGGTCCCAGATGGCCATTCCGATTCCATCGATCGCGGACGCAAGCGTCTGTCCGCCGGGATTGAAGGCGAGCGCGGTGACGTTGCCCGTCCACAACGGCGGCAATGTCTTGATGAGGTCGCCGTCCGGCATGCTCAGAAGCTGGATGGCGCCGCCGACCCCGAGCGCCAGGGTCCTGCTGTCGGTGCTGAATGCAGCACTCAGCACGCGTTCCTTCCCGGGCGCGCGCAGAACCCGCATCTCCCGTCTCGTTCCCGCGTCCCAGAGTTTGACGCCGTAGTCGGTGCCGATCGTGACGAGCCATCTGCCGTCCGGCGACACCATGACGAACTCGATCCGGCCCTGCTTTGCCTCGACCGCCTGCGGTGCCGGCGTGCCGGTCACGTCGAGGTTCCAATAGTTCAGGACATCCTTCGAGAACGAAAAGAGGGAGTGCGGGCTGCCGCCAAAGGCCACTCGCGTGAAACTGCGGCCGGGCGGCGCAAGCTGGTTGCCGAAGCGGTGGTTCCCCCTGAGATTCCAGGACACTACCATCGCGCTGCTGGTGCCGGTGACCACGTTGCCGTCCTGCCCGAAATCCACGCCGAGGAACGCGTCGGCGTAACCGTTCAGGCGCCGCGCCGGCGCATCGACCCGGGCGGCATCGTGGATGTACGCGTTGCGATCGTTGCCCACGGTCGCGATCTGCCGGTCGTCGGGACTGAACGCGATGTCCATGACCCCGCTTCCATGGCTGGTGCGGAGCATTGCCGCGCGCTTGCGCTGAGCGACGTCCCAGAGATGAATCTGTCCGGCGGCGCTTCCCGCCGCGATGGTCTTGCCGTCGTGGCTGAACGCCAGGCTCCACACGCCCTGGCCGTCATGCACCAGGGCGGCAAGCTGCCTGCGCTGCCGCATGTCCCACAGGACGATGCGGCCGTCCAGCCCGCCGGACGCCAGGATCTTCGAGTCCGGGCTGAAGGCGATGGTGAAGACGCTGCCCGCGGGCAGTCCGACCATTTCCTCGTTGTGCACGAGTGTCGTTTCGATCCTGCGCTTGTCGATGCTCTCGATGTTCCACAACCTGATCCTTCCGCCCTTGCCGCTCGCGGCCAGGATCTTTCCGCTGCCGTCGATCGCCACGCCATAGACTTCCTCGGGGTGGTCCAGGCGCGCGACGAGCGCTCCGGATTTCACATCCCACAGGCGCACCGTGCCGTCCGTGCTCGCCGAGGCGAGCAGCCTGCCATCGGGCGAGAAGGCGACCCGCATGATGCCGTCCTCGTGACCCTGCAGCGGCCGATGCAGCATCTGGCCCTGCAGATTCCACAGGATGACCGTATTGTCGAAGGAGCCGGAGGCGATCGTTTGCCCGTCCGGGCTGAACGCCACCGCGCGCACGTCGTCCTTGTGGCCGACGAACAGCGACTTCAGCTCGAGGTTCGCGATCAGCGAGACCAGCAAGGCGCCCTGCGCTTCCGCCTCTCGCGCCAGCAGCCGGTTTACCTCGATGCTGAGCAGCAGCGCGGCGTCCAGCTGGTCGTCGACGTAGTTCAGCGCCTTCATCGCCAGCAAGACCCGCTCGCGGTTCGTCGCCTCGGCCTTCAGGGTCGTCGCCTCCGCCCTCACCTTCGCGCGGCTTTCCTCGAGCGCGCTGTAGGTGGCGAAGATCGCGACCGCGGCGAGCACGCCGGTCGCGATCCAGAAGGCGAGAAAGCGGCGCGCCGTCGCCCTGCTCTCCCGCGCCTCGCGCCGCAGGGCCTCCTCCTTCTCGTGGCGCTCGCGGTCGATCGCCTCCCTGCTGGCCTGGACGAACTCGCGTTCCAGCTCCTGCAGCCCCGTAGCGCTCTCCGCCGCCGCCAGCTGCCATCCCGTCAGCAGGCCATCCGCGGGCTTGCCGCCCTGCGCCCAGCGTTCCGCCGCCTGGGCGAGCGCGAGGCGCTCGCGGCGCTGGTGGCGCTTTTCGTCGATCCAGGCGACGAAGCGCGGCCAGTTGCGCACCAGCGACTCGTGCTTGACCTCGACCACCGCGTCGGGGTCGTCCGCCGAGGGCGTGATGCGGACGTAGTCGTTCTTCGCCAGCAGACCGAGCACGCGCTCGGTGTTCGCCTTGCCGGGCTCGAGCAGCTGGCGCATCGCCACGGGCTGGCGATACGCCTCGAGCAGCTCGTCCACGCGCACCAGCTCGAGCAGGATGCGCCGGACCTCGACCTGCGTCTGCAGCGCGAGGCCGTCGTAGAACTGGTCGGCCGAGGCCGTGAGCGCGGTGAGCGGATCGCCGACCTTGCGGTAGACCTCGAGCGTGATCCGGTTGCGGTCGCGCTTCTCCCAGAGCGCGTGCAGCGTGAACTGCAGCAGCGGCAGGGCCGCGGGCTGGCCCAGCACTTTCTTGACCAGGTCGTCGACGATCCCCGACTGGAACTGCAGGTTCACGAGCGCGGCCGGCTTCTCGACCGCCGCGCGCAGCTCCGCGTAGCCCATCGGCCGCATCGAGTACCACGCCGTGTCCAGGTACGGGCTCAAGGCGCCGAGGCCGACGATCCGGCTCCTGAACTCCTCGCGCACGGTGAGGATCACGCGATGTCCGCGCCCCGCCTGCAGCAGCCCGGCGAGGTTCGCCACGAGGGCTTCGCGCTCCGCCTCGTCGAGCAGCGTGAACACCTCCTCGAACTGGTCGATGGTGACGAGCGCCGGCTGCGCCGCCGCGCCGCCAAGCACGGCGCTCAGTTGTCCGGGATCCTGCCGGAACGCTGCAGCGTCGATCGCCCCGCCGCCGTTCGCGGCGCAGGGGCTTTCGCGCACAGCGCGCGCCAGGTGGACGAGCGCACTGTTTCCCGGGACGAACGGCGCAACCGCGCACAGCGCCGCCAGCGGCTTGGCGCCCGCCAGCGCAGGCAGCAGGCCGCCGATGACGAGCGAGGACTTCCCGCTGCCCGAAGCGCCGAGCACGATCACCAGCGGCGCCTTCTGCAGCTGCTCGAGCAACGACTGCGTGTCCGCCTCGCGGCCGAAGAAGAACGTCCGGTCGCGAAATGCGTCCAGCCCGACGTAGGGGCAGGGCTTGTCCTTCAGGTCCGGAAGCTGCGTGCCGTCGAATCGCGCCAGGCGCACGGTGCCTGCCGCTCTTCCGGCCTGCGACAGGCTCGACACCCAGTAATCCAGCAGCGTCTGGCAGGCGGTGCGCTCCTTGATCTCCTCGAGGAAGATGCCGGTCGCCTCGCCGCGGCGCAGGAACTCCTGGACCTGCGGCTCGATGCGCGCCAGGGCGGCGACCTCGCTTTCCGCGCTGGCGTCGCGCCCCAGCGCCTCGTCGAGCGTCTCCAGCAGCCGCGCGTGCGCTTCCCGCAGCTCGCTGGCGCTCTCGAAGGGCGTTACCTGCCGTGGCGTCGCGGCGTCGGACATGTCGTGTCCCCCTCTAGCACATCTGCAGGACCGTCTTGAGCGGCTGGCTCACCGCGCCAAGCCTGAGGCAGAACTGCTTGAGGCTGCCATCGACGCTGCGGAACGCGGAGGCCACGATCCTGAAGTAGTCCCGCAGGTGATCCGGAACCGCGCGCTCTTCCTGCCGCGCGAGCGCAGCCTCGATCTCCCGCTCCGTCGCCTGCAGGTCGTCGATCGCCTGCCCGAGCTCCGGCGAATACGGGGGCGCGAGCCTGGAGCGCGCCAGCCGGATCCGCGCCCACTCGCCGCCAAAGCTTCCCGGCAGGGTCTCGCCGAAGCACACCGCCCGCAACTTGGAATCGAGGCGCTGCAGCAGCCCGTGCTCGTATACCCGCGCCTTCAAGTCGTCCCGCAGCCGATTGAGCGCGTCGATTCCCCTGACGAACGGCTCGAGCTCGCTGTCCTTCGCGCCCACCGTCGCGGGCAGCTGGCCGCGCACCCGCTGCATGAGGTCCACGAGACGATCCAGGTTCAGGCCCGCGGCCGCCTGCGCGATGCCCACGTCCAGCTTGGCGGGGAGCAGCGACAGCAGGCCCACGAGCTCGTTCACGACGCGCCGGTACGCGGCGTCGTCGCCCGGCGCGCTCAACGCGGCATGGAACGCCTCGGCCACCAGCTGCAGCCCGTCCGTGATGTCGTTGCGCAGGTTGGCATCCAGCTCGCGGCCCTCCATCGCCGCCTCGATGCGCTGCGTCTCGCCGGCAAAGGTCAGCCTGAACGGGCGCAGCCGGCTCGCCGCGCCGCCCTCCTGCATCGGGCGCAGGCACTGGAACTCGATGGTGTGCAGCGCGTCGTGGATGTTCTTGAACAGCTCCAGCTGCCCCACCTCGCGGTAGGTATTCTCGATCACTTCCTTGGACCGGCTCACGGCGTCCGCCACCGCCGGCAGCGTGGCGATCAGGTGCTTGAGGTAGCCGAAGCCGGTGTTCGCCGAAGCGACGTCGTGCAGCTGCTTGAGCAGCGGCGAGGCGAACAGATCGTTGACGAGCGCGCCGACGTCGTAATCCCACCGCTTGTCGGTGATCTCCGCCTCCTGGTGCTTGCGCAGCGCGCGGATCTCCTCCGGCAGCTCCGCCTCGCCGGGAAGTTTCGCGCCGCCGAACAGCACCGGAACGACAGGAATGTTCCGTCGCAGGGCCGCGGCGATTTCGTTGCGCACCCAGTCGGTGGGCACGTCGAGCCTGCGGCTTCCGTCCGATCGCTTGCAGGTGCTCCACTGGGGCCCGATCAGTGCCAGCAGCGCGTCGGACCCTGCAAGTGCAGCGGTCAGCGCGTGCTCGAAGTTCGCCCCGCGCGGAATGCCTCCATTGATGTCCATGAAGACCTGCGGCGCGCCGAAGGACTTGCCGAGATCGGCGAACAGGCGCCCTGCCCAGGCGATCGTGTCCGTGCGCCGATAGCTGATGAAGATTCCCGGCATCTCTGGTCTTCCGCGGGCGGCGGACGCGCAATGCACGCGCCCGCTCGGCGATGCTTCCGCACACCCGATTGACAGGATAGTGCGAAGCGCAGTTCATATGTTGGCCGCGCGTCTAGTGTTCCACGTTCAATGCCGAGCGCAAACGGCGCTCCGTCGCCCATATGTTTGCATCAAGAAACGAGATATCACGGCATCTCGTTGGGATTCAAAGGTATCGCCCGCGCGCAGCGCTGCGATCACGAGCCGCACAGGGCCACCCCCGGACTAGCGCGCCCTGCAGGAAGCTCTGACATGGGCAATGACCGTGTTCGTGCCGCCCTGGTTCGCCATCAGCACGCCGCGCAGCTCCAGGTAGCCGTTCTCGCGGTCCCTGATCACCTTGTTGAACACGAGGACGGGATTGCCCGCCGCCTTGCCGAACGCGAAGCTGATCGCGCTGTCCGTGGAGCCGCCCATGAAGCCCCACACCGCCTTGTCCGCTTCCAGCTTGCCGCGCGGAACCTGGCGCAGCGCCGACGTCTCGACCTGCAGGCGCGCGTACGCGATGTTCTCGCCATAGGTCGTCGGCCCGAACTGCAGCACGCCGGTCGCGAGCTCGCGGTTGTCGGCAGGATCGTACATGCGGAACTCGCCCTGCCAGGCGTTGCCCTTCGGCGCGGCGAGCGCCCTTCTCGTGAAGTCGGCTTCGTGCTGCTCCTTCTCGCGCTGGCGCGCAAGTTCGGCCTTCCTCGCCTCCTCGTCGGCGCTGGCCTTGGCGTCCTGCTCGGCCTTGGCTTTCGCTTTGGCGTCCTGCTCGGCCTTGGCTTTCGCTTTGGCGTCCTGCTCGGCCTTGGCTTTCGCTTTGGCGTCCTGGTCGGCTTTGGCTTTCGCTTCGGCGTCCTGCTCGGCCTTGGCTTTCGCTTTGGCGTCCTGCTCGGCCCTGGCTCTGGCCGCGGCCTCTTCCTCGGCCCTGGGCTTCGCCTTCACCGCCGCATCCGCTTCTGCATCCGCCTTGGCGTCCATGCGCGGCGCTTCTGCAATCGGCGACGCCGGCCCGGGCGGCAGGGGGACCCGCGCCTCGCCCTCGAGACTCTCGAGGTAGATGCCAGCGCCGATGAACGCCGCGCCGACGATGCCGGCCAGGACCCTGGAAGACTTGTCCAGGCTCGGCAGCTTCATCTCCTTGAGGGTCAGCCCACCCCCCATGACGCCGGCGAGCAGGAGCACCGCCCCCAGAATGATCAGGATGGTGTGGGTTTGCATGATCACCTCGCGCCCGGACGATGTCGTCGTTGCAGGACAGGAACGAGGCTAGCGCGCCGCCCCGCCGGCCGATTTGATCAGGCGCAATTCAGGCCGGCATTTCGAGCCCCTCCATCGGGAACACCGGGGCGTACCTGCGCCGATGGCAGGGCTTGCCTAACGCCCCCCGGGCGGGACTACCATGTCGTCGTCCCGGAACAAGGAGGCACGCCATGTCTACCGTCGCGCAGATCCTCAGGTCCAAGCCCGATCGCACCGTCCACACCATCGCCCCCACGGCGACGGTCTACGACGCGCTCAGGTTCATGGCCGAGAAGAACATCGGCGGGCTGGTGGTGGCCGAGGGTGGAAAGATCGCCGGGCTGGTGACCGAGCGCGACTACGCGAGAAAGGTCGTGCTGCTCGCCAAGTCCTCGAAGGAGATCCCGGTGAGCGAGATCATGACCGCGCAGGTGAAGTGCGTGAGCCCCGAGCGCACGAGCGAGGAGTGCCTCGCGATCATGACCGAGAACCGCTTTCGCCACCTGCCGGTGCTGGAGCAGGGAAAGCTCGTGGGCCTCGTGTCCATCGGCGACCTGGTGAAGGACGTGATCTCCGAGCAGAAATTCCGCATCGAGCAGCTCGAGCACTACATCGCCGGCTAGCCTAGCGGCGCGGGCGGCCGGGCGGCGCAGCGAGCAGCGCCACCACGCCGCCGGCAAGCGCGAGGCCCGCGAACGTCGCCACCGACGCGCCGTAGTTCCCCGTCCAGTCGCGCAGCACCCCCGAGAGCACCGGACCGGAGGCCTGCGCCACCACCTGCACGGTGAGCGCCGCGCCGCGGATCGCGCCGTAGGAGGCGCGCCCGAAGTAGTCCGCCCAGGCGATCGGCAGGAGGGTGAGCAGCCCGCCCACGCCCGCGCCGAAGAGCGCCGCCGCGCCGTAGGCGGCCGGCGCCGAGCGCACGCCGCCCATCAGCACGCAGCTCGCGGCGAGCGTGAAGCCGACGAGCGCGAGCGCGAAGCGCATCGGCACGCGCCGCGGCCAGAAGCCGTAGCTGAAGCCGGCGATCGCCGAAAGGAGCGCAAAGGTGCTGACCGCGGCGGCCGCGACGGCCGGGTCGAGCCCGCGCTCGATCAGCAGCGGCGCCTGGTGCAGGCTGATGCCCGCCTGCACGGGATAGATGCACAGCGTGAAGAGCGCGAGCAGCCAGAAGGCGGGCGTGGCGAGCGCCTCGCGGCGCGTGTAGGCGGGCTCGGGCGCCGCGGCCGCAGTCGCTGCGCCCTTGGCCGGCGGCGTTTCGCCTTCCGGGTGCTGCCCGAGGTCCTCCGGCCGGCGCACGTGCAGCAGGAACGTGGGCAGGAAGCCGACCACCAGCACTGTGGCGCCGACCGCCACCCACGCCGCGCGCCAGTCGGCCGCCTGCATGACGAAGTGCGCGAGCAGCGGCATCGCCACCAGCCCCGACATCTGCGCGAGCGTGGCGATCGACGTGGCGAACGCGCGCCGGCGCACGAACCAGTTGACGATCGAGCCGTAGATGCCGAGGTCGTAGGGCGCGGCGAAGCTCATGCGCCCGATGCAGTACAGGACGAAGAAGTACGCGAGCGCCTGCGTGAACGACAGCAGCAGCACCGGGATGCCGGTGAGCAGCACCGCGAGCAGCAGCACGGCGCGCGCGCCGTTGCGGTCGAGAAAGCTGCCCAGCGCCGGCGCGACCAGCGCGCCGAGCACGCCGCCCACCGACACCGCGGCCGAGATCTCGGTGCGCGACCAGCCGAACTCGCGCGTCATCGGATCCACGAAGATGGACAGCGTCGCCACCGCGGAGCCCTGGCGCGAGAAGCCCGCCGCGCACACGCAGGCGAGGATCACCCAGCCGTAGTGCCAGGGCAGCCGCGCGGCGAGCGCTTCGACCAGGCGCCGGCGCGGGCTCATCGGCGCTATGGTAGGGGCAATCGGCGCTAGGACGGTGGCTTGAAGCGCACCAGCTCGACGACGGTGTCGCTGCTTTGCCGGGTGGCGAGCCACTCCACCTGCTCGAGGCGCACGTAGCGGTTCACTTCCGGCGCGTACCAGACGCGCACCCGGAAGCGATAGGTGACGATCGGCGAGAACGGCGTGCGTTCCCGTTTTCCGCCGAACTCCAGGCGCAGCGCGCGGAAAGTCCCGGCCGGTACCGTGATGCGTTCCCAGACCGCGGGCTGGGTCTGGTGCACGACCCAGCCTGGATTGCCCGGCCCGGGAGGATAGCCCGCCGCGTCGAAGGCGAGCGTGGACGCCTTGTCGCCATGCGCAGCAAGGAAGTAGGGCGCGAACTCCACGAACTCCTTGCCGGCGACCGCCGTGATCTCGAAAAAGCGCGCAGCGCTCGCTTGGATCACGCGGCTCGGCACCCCTGCACCCGCCGCGCCTCCACGGACCGTCAGCCGCTCCTCGATGAACTCGTGCGCGGCGCTCATGATGTCCACCGTCAGGCGGAACGAGCCCGAGCGATACATCCTGTCGGCGACCTCGTAGGTCCACGAGGCACCTGCGCCCGGCAGTCCGTCCCTGGTCGGCGCGGACGGCGCCGCGAGCGCCACTTGCGCGGGCGCCGCCGACAGCGTGCTCGCCGGCGCTGCTGCGCTGGCCGACGGTGCCGGCGCAGCGGCTGGCGCCGATGCAACAACCGGCGCGGGCGCGGCTGCGGCGCGCGGCGCGGGCGCCGCCACGGCCGGCGGCGCCGTGGTGGCCGCGATCGACGGCGCGGTCTCGCCCTCCTTCATGTTCGGCAGCAGGGGCTCGCCGGCGGCCACCTTGGCGCCGATCTCCTTCACGGTGCTCTCCAGCGCCACCATGCGCTGCGAGGTCGAGGGATGGGTCGCCGCGTGATTGGCGCGGATGCTGCCCGGATGCGCGGCGGCCATGCGGCGCCAGAAGAGCGGCGCGTCGTCGATCGGCATGCCGGCGTTCGCCATGATGTACAGGCCCACGTAGTCGGCCTCGGCCTCGAACTCCTGCGAATAGGCCTGGGCGGCGGCCATCGTGAATGCGCGGCTCGAGACCTGGCCGCGCGACAGCAGCAGCAGCGCGATGTCGGCGAGCGCGCCGACGCCCGCGTTCTGCTTCTTCGCCTCGAGGTGGCGCATGACGTTGTGCGCCATCTCGTGCGACAGGACGAGCGCCAGCTCGTCGTCGGACGTGGCGAAGTTGACCATGCCCCGGGTCACCAGGATGCGCTTGCCGTCGGCGAAGGCGTTCACGGCCTGGCTCGGGCCCACCAGCACGCGGTAGCTGCACGCGCGCTCCGGCTGCACCGTGACGGTCTGCGCTTCCCCCGAGCGCGCGATCTCGTACAAGATCGGCGCTTCCGGCGGCAGCCCTTCGAGCAGCTTCTCAATGGGATTGTCCTCGCTCGCCGGCGTGCCGTTCACCTTGCTGATGACGTCCCCCGGGCGCAAGCCCGCCGCCTGCGCGGGGCCGCCCTCCAGGACAAAGAGGATCGTCGGGCGCTCGCCGACGCCGTACTTGCGCTCGAGCACCGGTCCGAACGGCCCTTTCTCCGGCCTGACGAGCGCGTACATGCCGACGTCCGGGCCCACCTGGTCGCCGCACATGCCGTACGCGCGTGTCGCCAGCTGCCGGTATACGCGCTGCGCGCGCTTGTGCTTGTCGATCAGGTCCTCGAGCGCGAGCTCGGTCTGCTTGAGCGCCTCGGCGTCGGCCGCCTCTGAGCCGACGTTCACCGGCCGCGTCGTCGGCGCGGCACAGCCCGCGAGTAGAAGTGCGGCGATCGCGCCGCGCGCGAGGTAACGGATCCGCATCTCGCCCTCCATCGGCGGCATGGTCCCGGCGCGCCCGGATCCTCCGCCGTTGGTCCAAGCCTACGCCTGCGGAACTCCCGGCGTCATCCCTGAATCCGGGGAGGTGCGCTGCGGATCGGCGCTATAGTTGCCACCTCAGCCATTGCGGGAGTTTTCCGTGTCCACCGTACCCAACCACGCCCTGCGCCAGCTGCGCGCGGGCAAGCTCGCCATCGGCCTGGGCTTGAGGCAGGCGAGGACCGTAGACATCGCGCAGATCGCCAAGACCGCCGGCTTCGACTGGCTGTTCATCGACTGCGAGCACAACTCGATGGGCACCGACACCGCGGCGCAGATCGCCTCGGCCTCGCTCGCCGTGGGCATCACGCCGCTGGTGCGCGTCGCCGGCAAGGAGCACTGGCTCGCCTCGCGGATGCTGGACAACGGCGCGCAAGGCGTCGTCGTGCCGCACGTGGACAGCGAGCTGGAGGCGAAGCGCGTCGCGGACCATTGCCGCTTCCCGCCGATCGGCCACCGCTCGATGGGCGGCGGGCTGCAGCAGATCGGCTTCGCCTCGATGCCGGTGGGCGAAGCCTCGCGCGTGGTGAACGAGGAAACGCTCGTCGTGGTGATGCTCGAGTCGCCGAAAGGCATCGAGAACTGCGAGGCGATCGCCGCCACCAAGGGCATCGACGCGCTGCTGATCGGCACGAACGACCTGTGCTTCGAGATGGGCATCCCGGGGCAGTTCAACGACCCGCGGGTGGTGGAGGCCTACAAGAAGACCATCGCCGCCTGCAAGAAGCATGGCAAGTTCGCGGGCATGGGCGGCATGTACACGCCCGAGCTGCTGGAGCGCCACATCAACATGGGCGTGCAGCTCATCCTCTCCGGGTCGGACTTCTCGCTGCTGATGCAGGCCGGGACCGCGCGCGCGAGCCTGGTGCGCGGATTCGAGAAATAGGGACTGTCCCCATTTGACGAAGCGGAGCGACCGTTAAATGGGGACTGTCCCTATTTGCGCCGCGGCGCGGCGGGCACCAGGCAGCCGCGCGCGTCGCCATAGCCCTTGAGGAAGGAGCGGCGCACCGTGCCGGCGGCGATCGCGGCGGCGACCTCCTTCGAGTACTTCTCCGCGCCGCTCAGCTTGCGCACCCAGCGCCGGTACGGAACGATGCCTTCCGCGGCGCCGCGCACCGTGCCGACCGCGGCGTCGAACGCGGCGTCGCTCGCGGTGTCCACGCCGCGCTCGATGAGGCTCGGGTTGAGCGACGTTTCGCGGGTGTCGAGGTCGGCGCCGAGCACGGCGTCGAGCTCCTCCACCTCCGCCTCGATCCCGTCGCAGCTGGCGTCCACGGGCGCCTGGTAGGGCGCATTCCTCGCCGCGACGAGCGCCGGCGGGATCTCCGCCTGAACGATGTTCAGGTCGCTGAGCGGCCCGGTAACCGCGCGTCCGAACGGATCGTCGGGCCCCTTGGCCGGCGTGGTGCAGCCGGCGAGCGCGAGGACGGAAAGGACCGCGAGATGGACTCTCACCATGACAGCGACTCCCCAATGGCGGGAATGCAGGCCCGGATTATGGCCCCGCCGCCACGCTAGCCACCAAATGAAAGGCCCCGCCGTCGGGGCGGGGCCTGTGGCCCGAGTTCACGGGCAGCGCCTTTGTTGGGGCGCTCTGTGATGCCCGGAAATCTCCGGGCCTGGACCTGCCCAGGGGCGTTATCCCGACCGGTCGCCGGGAATCCCGCTCAAGCCGCCGGACCTTTCCGCTCCGGTCACCCTCGCTGGTCCGATTCCACGATAGCACCGCTGCGCGCGGCGTCAATCAAAAAAATGTAATCGTTTAATCCAGATCAAGCGGCGACGCCGCACGCGCCGCAGGGTTGAACTGGCGCGGGTTTGCCCTCACTCTCCGCAAATGGACGTTTCCACACCGGATTTCGAGCGCGAGGTTCTCGAGACCTCGAAGACCACCCCCGTCGTCGTCGACTTCTGGGCGCCGTGGTGCGGGCCCTGCCGCTCGCTCACGCCCACCCTGGAGAAGGTCGCGCGCGAATTCGCCGGCAAGGTGAAGCTGGTGAAGGTGAATTCCGACGAGAACCAGGAGCTCTCGGCGGCCTTCAACATCCGCTCCATTCCCAACGTGATCGCCTTCAAGGACGGCAAGGCGGTGTCGCAGTTCATGGGCGCGCTGCCCGAGCCGCAGGTACGCGCGTTCTTCGACAAGCTGCTGCCGAGCGCCTCGGAGCTCGCGCTGCTCGCGGCCGAGGACCTGTTCGCCCAGGGCAAGCTCGACGCCGCCGAGCAGAAGCTCGCCGAAGTGAAGTTCGACCCCGACTGGGAAGCGAGGATCGAGGCGCTCAAGCAGGCCATCGCCTATGCGCGCGCGGGCAAGTCCGGCCCCGGGGAGCCGGAGTTGAAAGCGAAGCTCGCGAAGGATCCCGCCGACCACGACGCGCGCGCCGCGCTCGCGGCGCTCTACGGCGCGCAGAAGAACTACCGCGCGGCGATGGACGAGCTGCTCGAGATCCTCTCGCGCGCGAAGGACTGGAAGGACGGCGAGGCCAGGCGCCAGCTGCTCGCGCTCTTCAGCCTCGCCGGCGACGACGAGCTCGTCTCCGAGTACCGCAAGAAGCTCGCGCGCGCGCTGTATTGAAAAATGGGGACGGACCCCATTCTTACTGACGGCGCACCCAGCGCACGGCGGGCACGACGAGCGCGATCGTGCCCACCAGGGCAGTGATCCAGAGCGGGATCGCGGGAGCGGGACGCTCGGCCACCAGCCCGCCGGCCTGCAGCGCGGCGAGCACGCCCGTCACCGCGAAGAAGTTGTGGAATACGGCCGTGCCGTAGACGTCGCGGCTCGCGAACCACCACAGGCTGGTGATGAGCCCGATGCCCGTGAGGAAGGCCACCATGCGCGGATCGTTGAAGGGCGCGCTGTGCGCGAAGTGGTACGCGCCGAACAGCACGCTCGCCACGAGCGCGGCGAGCGCGGGCGCGGCGGCGCGCACGCGCGGCCGCAATGCGGCTTCCACGGCCGAGCCCACCAGCCCCCAGCACACCAGCACCTCGGCGACCGACACCACCCACACCTGCGCAAAGGCGTTGGCCACTGCCACGGGGTGCGCGGGCCGCTCGAGATTCAGCGCGAACAGCGCGTAGCCGGCCGCGGCGCCGAGCACGACGCCCGCCGCGACGCGCGGCGCGCCGCCGAAGCCAAGCTGCTCGCGCGTGGCGAGCCCCGCGCGCGCCCAGCGGCCGAGGAGCCACAGCGGCAGCAGGATGCCGAGCAGCAAGCTCGCCACCACCGCGTAGGCGAGCCGCAGGCCGACGGCCTCGGGGCGAAGGAGCGTGCCCGGCAGCCCCTCCAGCAGGTAAGTCGCCGCCGCCCACGCGGCGTAGGCGGCGAGCGCGTGGCTCAGCGCGAGGCGCTGGAGCGGCTGCACTACTCCACGCCCTCCACGACCCGCATGTCGCGCACCGCGGCGTCCTTGCCGAGCGCGGCGAGCGCCTTGGCGTATTCGGGGCCCTCGTAGGCGGCGCGCGCCTTCTCCACGCTCGGGAACTCGATCACCACGGTGCGCTCGGTCTTGCCGGCCTCGTAGGTCTTCACCGGCACGCCGCGCACCAGGAACTTCCCGCCGTAGGCGGCGACCGCCGGCCCGGCGAGCTTGGCGTACTCGGGGATCCTTTCGGGTTTCGCGACGGACTGGTACTGCACGATCATGTAGGCCTTCGGCATGGCTCCTCCTTGGAATTTGACGACGCTTTCACTATAATCCGAGCCCTGCTGAGGAGCGCTGCGTCCCCGCGAAACCGGGGGTCAGGCTCAGCAAAATCAACGGCGCTCGCATCGAAACCGGTGCGGGCGCTTGTCGTTTCAGGGCCCGCACGAAGACGAAAGGAGCCCTGAGCATGAACGCCCCCAACCCGAAGTTCACCGACTACAAGGTCGCGGACCTGTCGCTCGCCGACTGGGGCCGCAAGGAAATCGCCATCGCCGAGTCCGAGATGCCGGCGCTGATGGCGATCCGCGAGGAGTACGCCAAGGCGAAGCCCCTGAAGGGCGCGCGCGTCAGCGGAAGCTTGCACATGACGATCCAGACCGCGGTGCTGATCGAGACGCTGAAGGCCCTGGGCGCCGACGTGCGCTGGGCCTCGTGCAACATCTTCTCCACCCAGGACCACGCCGCGGCCGCGGTGGCCGCGGGCGGCACGCCGGTGTTCGCGTACAAGGGCGAGTCGCTCGACGAGTACTGGGACTACACGCACCGCATCTTCGAGTTCGGCGACAAAGGCCCGAACATGATCCTCGACGACGGCGGCGACGCGACGCTGCTCGTGCACCTCGGCATCCGCGCGGAGAAGGACGCCTCGGTGATCGCCAAGCCGGCGAGCGAGGAAGAGACCTCGCTCTTCAAGGCGATCAAGGCGAAGCTCGCCAAGGAACCCGGCTGGTACTCCAGGGTGGCGAAGGAGATCAAGGGCGTGACCGAGGAGACCACCACGGGCGTGCACCGCCTGTACGAGATGGCGAAGGAAAAGCGCCTGCTGTTCCCCGCGATCAACGTCAACGACTCGGTGACGAAATCGAAGTTCGACAACCTGTACGGCTGCCGCGAGTCGCTGGTGGACGGCATCAAGCGCGCCACCGACGTGATGGTCGCGGGCAAGGTGGCGCTGGTGTGCGGCTACGGCGACGTCGGCAAGGGCTCGGCGCAGGCGCTGCGCGCGCTCTCGGCGCAGGTGTGGGTGACCGAGATCGACCCGATCTGCGCGCTGCAGGCGGCGATGGAAGGATACCGCGTCGTGACCATGGACTACGCCGCCGACAAGGCCGACATCTTCGTCACGGCCACCGGCAACTACCACGTGATCACGCACGATCACATGAAGAAGATGAAGGACCAGGCGATCGTGTGCAACATCGGCCACTTCGACAACGAGATCGAGGTCGCCGCGCTCGCGCAGTACAAGTGGGAGGAGATCAAGCCGCAGGTGGACCACGTCATCTTCCCCGACGGCAAGCGCATCATCCTGCTCGCCAAGGGGCGCCTGGTGAACCTCGGCTGCGGCACGGGCCACCCGAGCTACGTGATGAGCTCGTCGTTCGCCAACCAGACGATCGCGCAGATCGAGCTCTTCACCAACACCGCAAAGTACCCGGTGGGCGTGTACACGCTGCCCAAGCACCTCGACGAGAAGGTCGCGCGCCTGCAGCTGAAGAAACTCAACGCGCAGCTCTCCGAGCTGTCGGATGCGCAGGCGGCCTACATCGGCGTGCCGAAGAACGGCCCGTACAAATCGGACCATTACCGCTACTAGGGGACTGTCCCCATTTGCGCCTTTGCTTCCTGCAAATGGGGACTGTCCCCAATTAACACATGCTCCGACTCCTCGTCGTCTGGTTGATCAACGCGCTGGCGCTGCTGGCGGTGGCCTACGTGCTGCCGGGCATCGAGGTGGCCGACTTCACCACCGCGCTGGTCGCGGCGGTGGTGCTGGGACTGGTGAACGCGGTGATCCGCCCGGTCCTGATCCTGCTCACCCTGCCGGCGACCATCCTCACGCTCGGCCTGTTCATCTTCGTGATCAACGGGCTGCTGTTCTGGATGGTGGGCTCGTGGCTGGAGGGCTTCGCGGTGCGCGGCTTCTGGTGGGGCGTGCTCGGCGCCATCGTCTACAGCATCGTGTCCTGGGGTCTGTCCGCGGCGATCCTGCCGGAGCGCCGCGTCACCGTCATCGTGGAAAGGATCGAAAGGCCATGAAGATCGCCGTGATGGGGGCGGGAGGGGTCGGCGGGTATTTCGGCGCGCGCCTCGCGCAGGCCGGCCACGAGGTGTCGTTCGTCGCGCGCGGCAAGCACCTGGATGCGATCCGCGCGAAGGGCCTCGTGCTGCAGAGTCCGCTCGGCGACGCGACGGTGCGGGTGCGCGCGGCGCAGGATCCCGCCGAGCTGTGGCCGGCGGACGTGATCCTGTTCGCGGTGAAGCTCTGGGACACCGAGGCCGCCGCGGCGCAGCTGCGCCCGCTCGTGCAGGGCGGCGCGTACGTGATCCCGTTCCAGAACGGCGTCGAGTCGATCGAGCGCGTGGGCAAGGTGCTCGGGCCCGAGCACGTGCTGGGCGGTGCGGCCTACATCGCCGGCCGGATCGGCGAGCCGGGCGTCATCGTGCAGACCGGCACCATGGCGCGCCTCAGGTTCGGGCCGGTGCTGGCCGCGCAGCGCAAGGTCGCCGAGACGTTCCTCGCCGCCTGCCGGGATGCGAAGATCGAAGCCGAGCTGAACGACGACATCGTCAAGGTGCTGTGGGAGAAGTTCGTGCTGCTGGTGGCGATCTCCGCCACCACCACCGTGGCGCGCACCAACGTCGGCACGGTGCGCGGCGACGCGGACCTGCGCTGGCTGCTCGAGACGGTGATGCGCGAGACCTGGGCGCTCGGCCGCAGGAAGGGCGTGAAGCTCGCCGACGACCTCGTGGAGCAGACGCTGAAGTTCGTGGACGGCCTGCCCGCGGAGATGCGCGCCTCGATGGCGGCCGACCTCGAGGCGGGCGGCAAGCTCGAGGCGCCCTGGCTCTCCGGCGCGGTGGCGCGCATGTCGCGCGAGGCGGGACTGGAAGCGCCGGCGAACCGCACGGTGTTCGCGGCGCTGAAGCCGTACCTGGACGGGGATAGACCCCATTTACGTGAAGCAAAGGCGTAAATGGGGTCTGTCCCCGTCTTCAGCTTCGAGTTCTTCCCGCCGCGCACGCCGGAGGGCAAGGCGAAGCTGCGCGCCGCCTGGCAGGAGCTCGCGCGGCTCGAGCCGCGCTTCTTCTCCTGCACCTACGGCGCGGGCGGCTCCACGCGCGAGGGCACGCTCGAGACCGTGCTCGAGATCCGCAAAGCCGGCCACGAGGCCGCGCCGCACATCTCCTGCGTCGCCTCTACGAAGAAGGACGTCGGCGAGCAGCTCGCGCTCTACAAGTCGCACGGCATCCGGCACGTAGTCGCGCTGCGCGGCGACCTGCCCTCGGGCATCGCCGCCTCGGGCGAGTTCCGCTACGCCAACGAGCTGGTCGCCTTCATCCGCGAGACCACCGGCGACTGGTTCCGGATCGAGGTCGCCTGCTACCCCGAGTACCACCCGCAGACGAGGAACGCCGCCGACGAGGTGAAGAACTTCAGGAAGAAGGTGGAGGCGGGGGCGGATGCCGCCATCACGCAGTACTTCTACAACGCCGACGCCTACTTCCGCTTCGTCGACGAGTGCCGCGCGGCGGGCATCGCGGTGCCGATCGTCCCCGGCATCATGCCGATCGGCAATTTCTCGCAGCTGGCGCGCTTCTCGGACGCCTGCGGCGCGGAGATCCCGCGCTGGATGCGCGTCAAGCTCGAGGGCTATCGCGACGACGCAGCCTCGATCCGCGCCTTCGGCCTGGACGCCGTGACGGCGCTGTGCGCGCGGCTGCTGGCGGGCGGCGCGCCGGGCCTGCACTTCTACACCCTCAACCAGGCGGCGCTCAGCGCGGAGATCTGGCGCCGCCTGAAGCTGTGAGGGGCCCGGTCCGCGCATTCGCGGCCGCCGCGCTGCTCGTCGCGGCGCTGGAGATCTTCCTGCTGCACGCGGCGCGGCCGCTCGAGAACCTGCTGCTCGACGCCTTCGTCCGGCGGCACGCCGCGGCGCTCGCGCCGGATCCCGAAGTCGTGATCCTCGACATCGACGAAAAGAGCCTCGCGCTGATGCAGGACGAGGCGGGGCGCTTCCCCTGGCCGCGCGTCGTTTACGCCGAGCTGCTCGAGGGCCTGATGGCGCAGAAGCCGCGCGCGGTGGTGTTCGACATCCTGTTCGTCGAGCCCGACAAGCTGCAGCCGGAGAGCGACCGCGCGCTCATCGAGGCGGCCGCGCCGCATGCCAACGTCTTCTTCTCCATGGTGCGGCTCGATGCGGCCGCGGACGCGAAGGGGCCGCGCGCGGCGGAGCTCGCGCCGCTCGTCGGCCTCGTGCGCCGCCCCGACGCCGACCCCGAGGCGACGATCGGGCTGGTGCCGCCGATGGCGCTGCCCCCCGCGCTGTGGCGCGGCGGGCCGATCAACTACCTCGAGGACGCCGACCGCATCGGCCGGCGCTACCTGCTGCGCTCGGTGGTGCGCGGCTGGGAGATCCCGTCGCTGCCCGCGCGCGTCGCGCTCGACCTGGGCTTTCCGCTGCCCGACGCCGACGACCTGATCCTCGCCTGGCGCGGCAAGGCGAACGGGCTGCCGGCGGTGTCCTTCGGCGAGCTGTACCGCGACCTCGTGGGCGGCAAGCCCGCGCGCCCCGCGAACGAGTTCGCCGGCCGGATCGTGGTGATCGGCGCGAGCGCGCCGGGCCTGGGCGACACGAAGGCGACGCCGCTCTCGGGCGCGCACCCGGGCGTGGAGATCCTCGCGACCGCGATCGAGAACCTGAAGAACGGGCGCACCATGCGGCCTGCGCCAGAGTGGCTGCCGTTCGGCGCGGCGCTGCTGCTGATCGCGGGGCTGTACGCCGCGTTCGCGCGGAACGTCACCGCGGCGCGCAGCGCAGCAGCGCTCGGCGCGGCGAGCGCGGCGCTGCTGGGCGCGAGCTGGGTGGCCGCCGGGCGGCTTTTCCTCTTTCCGGTAGTGGCGCCGCTCGCCGCCGCGTGGCTGTACTACTTCGCCGCCGCGCTCGCCGACTACCTGAAGGAGCGGCGCGCGCGCGCGGAAGCCGTGGCCATGTTCTCGCGCTTCGTCAATCCCTACGTGGTGCGCAAGTTGCTCGAGCGCGGCGGGCTGGAAGGCGAAGGCCGCACGCGCGAGGTGACGCTGCTGTTTTCCGACATTCGCGGCTTCACCACGCTCTCGGAGACGCGCCCGCCGGAAGAGGTGGTGGACATCCTCAACCGCTACTTCACGCGCCAGGTGGAGGTGATCTTCCGGCACGGCGGGTCGCTGGACAAGTTCATCGGCGACGCGATCATGGCGTTCTGGGGCGCGCCGCTCGA
>JAOUIL010000121.1 GCA_029883975.1 Betaproteobacteria bacterium | reverse complement strand
CCGTGTACGACTACTGCCACCTCGGGCATGCGCGCGTGATGGTGGTGTTCGACATGGTGCAGCGCTGGCTGCGCGCCAGCGGCCTGCGCGTCACCTACGTGCGCAACATTACCGACATCGACGACAAGATCATTCGCCGCGCCGCCGAGCAGGGCGAACCGGTCGAGGCGCTGACCGAGCGCTACATCCACGCAATGGACGAGGACGTGGCGGCCCTCGGCGTGGAGAAGCCCGACCACGAGCCGCGCGCCACGCGCTATGTGCCGCAGATGCTCGACCTGATCCGGCGGCTCGAGGAACGCAAGCTCGCCTACGCCTCCGTGTCCGGCGACGTGAACTTCGCGGTGCGGCGCTTTCCGGGCTACGGCAAGCTGTCCGGCAAGAGCCTCGACGAGCTGCGCGCGGGCGAGCGCGTGGAAGTCGACCGGGCGAAGGAGGATCCCCTCGATTTCGTCCTGTGGAAGCGCGCCAAGGCGGGCGAGCCGCAGTGGGCCTCGCCCTGGGGCGAAGGCCGGCCCGGCTGGCACATCGAGTGCTCGGCCATGAGCTGCGCGCTGCTCGGCGAGCATTTCGACATCCACGGCGGCGGCCAGGACCTGCAGTTCCCGCACCACGAGAACGAGATCGCGCAGTCCGAAGGCGCGAGCGGCAGGCCGTTCGTCAACTACTGGATGCACAACGGCTTCGTGCGCGTGGACGAGGAGAAGATGTCCAAGTCGCTGGGCAACTTCTTCCTGATCCGCGACGTGCTCAAGCGCTACGACCCGGAGGTGGTGCGCTTCTTCATCCTGCGCGCCCACTACCGCAGCCCGCTCAACTACTCGGATGCGCACCTGGAGGACGCAAAACACGCCCTCACGCGGCTCTACACGTCCTTGAAGGGGACTCCAGCGCAACCCCTTGCCGTGGACTGGAACGAGGCGCATGCGAAGCGCTTCCAGGAGGCGATGGACGACGACTTCGGCACGCCGGAGGCGATCGCGGTGCTGTTCGATCTCGCAACCCGCATCAACAGCGGCGAGCGCCACCTGGCCGGGCGACTCCGCGCGCTGGGGAGCGTGCTCGGCCTGCTGCAGCCGCACCCCGAGCAGTTTCTGCAGGGAGGGAAGGCCGACCGGTGGATCCTCGATGCCATCGCCGCACGCGAAGCGGCGCGCAAGGGCAGGGACTTCGCCGAGGCCGACCGCATCCGCCAGACCCTCCTGGACAAAGGCATCGTGCTCGAGGACGGGCCCGAAGGCACGACCTGGAGGCGCGCCTAGGCGCGCCCGCTCAATGCAGCAGTGCGCCGTCGCGACCGATGGCGAGCAGGTAGATGCGATCGCTGCCCCGGCGCGAGTTGCGCGAGTAGCGCACCGTGTGGCCGCCGGTGTCGAGCGCCGACATCGCTTCCAGCGCGAGCAGCAACGAGTCGCGCGTGGGCGCGGGCCCCGCGCGTCGGATCGCCTCGGCGATCACCTTGGCGGCGATGTAGGCCTCGAGAGACGCCGCCGAATACGCCGCACCTCCCGAATCCGCTTCCATCGCTTCGCGGTACTCCGCCACGACCGGCAGGCCGATGCGCTCGAGCGGGGGCACCACCTGCGAGAGGGCGACGCCCGAGCCGTCGGCGCCCAGCGCGAGCGCCATGGCATCGGCGCTCGCGGCCGAGGTGGCGACGATCTGCGCGCCCGTGCCGGCGTGCCTGAGCGCGCGCACCGCGTCGCTGGCGGGCGGCTGCGCGAGCGCCACGATCACGACGTCGACGGCCGCGGCGGCGACTCTGCGCGCTGCGGCCCCGGGGCCCGGGGCGCCGATCGGCGCATCCAGAGGCGGCGGCTGGTCGCGGCGCGCGAGGGCGGCGCGCAGCGCGGCGAGGAACTGGGCGCCGCCGGCATCGTCGCGGCGCACCAGGGCGAAGCGCCGCAGGCCGAGCTGCGAGTAGTGCTCGACGATCTGCGCGGCTTCGTCCGCGAGGCCGGCGCGCACCGTGAACACCGCGCGCCCCGGCTGGCGCACGCTGCTGGCGCTGGAGAGCGGCGCGAACAGCGGCATGCGCGCGCGGTGCGCCAGCTCCAGCACCTCGCGCGACGTGCTCGCCTCGGGATAGGCGAACAGCGCGAACACGCCGAACTCCTCGATGAAGCGGCGCGTGTTGGCCAGCGCCCTGGCGGGATCGCCGGCGTCGTCCAGCGTCGCCAGCTCGATGCGCCGGCCGTGCACGCCGCCGCTGTCGTTCAGCCGGCGCAGGTAGGCAAGGGCGCCGTCGCGGATCTGCTCGCCCAGCGCTTGCTGCGCGCCAGAGAGCGGCGCCGACTGGCCGAGCACGACGGTGCGCGAGGTGACGCCCTGGCCGCTCGCCGCGGCGCAGGCGAGCAGCAGGAGCACTGCCGCAAGGGTCTGTCGCACGGGTGCTATCATCGCATCCCGATTTTTATCACCGACGCACGCAGAGCGCACGCATGCTGCTGATCATCCCCAACGTCCTCAGCAAGGAGCAGGTCGAGCTCGTGCTGCGCGAAATCGGCGACGGCGCGTATGAGGATGGGCGCGTCAGCGCCGGCGATCTGGCGCGCGACGTCAAGAAGAACCTGCAGGTGAAGCGCGATGCCGCGGCGGCGCAGAAATGCGCGCCGATGATCCTCGACGTCCTGCGGCGCAACAGCGTGTTCTTCTCCATCGCGTTCCCGCACAAGATCAACGGGCCGATCTTCAACCGCTACGACGTGGGCATGACCTACGGGCTGCACGTGGACAACGCGCTCATGGGCGAGCCGGCGTCGATCCGCTCCGACGTGTCGGCGACGCTGTTCCTGAGCGCGCCGGAGACCTACGATGGGGGCGAGCTGATCCTGTCCGAGCACCAGGGCGAGCGGCGCATCAAGCTGCCGCAGGGGAGCATGGTGGTGTACGCCTCCACCAACGCGCACCGCGTGGAGCCGGTGACGCGCGGCACGCGTCTGGCGGCGATCTTCTGGATCCAGAGCATGATCCGCGAGGAGGCGAAGCGTGATGTGCTGTTCGACCTCAACCACGTGATCACCGCGCTGCACGGCAAGATCGGGCATGCGGAGAACATGGCGCTGTCGTCCGTGTATCACAACCTGCTGCGCATGTGGGCGGAGACTTAGGTCTCCGGCAATAGATAAGCGGCCGTCCAAGGACGGCCGCTTCGAAGGCAGCTGAGCGCTGCGCTGCGCGACGGGCCGCGCTATCGTCGCGTGAAAGCTGCCGCCCCCACGACTTCCTTCTGGTCGTAGATGTTGTAGCCGACCCCCGCGCGTTCGGCGTTGGTGCCAGCGAAGAATCCCTGAATGTAGCCACTGCAACTGGTCGCGCAGCCGGTGACCGCTGGGGAAGAGAGCTGGAACGTCGAGGAGACGGACGTGCTGCCCGTCATGTCGTACTTGCGATCCGGCATGGTCACGGTGAAATTGGCGGTGAGAATGGATCTCCCGAAGTCCACGTCCATCGACCCGGCAAAGCTTCCTGGGGAGGTAGAGCCGTCGACATACGTCGGCCGCGTCGCGCCGAGCAGGGTGTACGTTGCCGTTCCAGTCGTCGGCATCGTGGCAGTCGGCGTGCCGACGACGTAGTGAAAGCCCTGCTCGGGCTTGTAGATCTCAGTTCCGAATCCAGAATTCGAAACTTCGCCGATCCAGCGGCCCCAGGCGACCAGCCCGTCGGTGCCGAAGTCTGCGTGCGAGCCATTGACAAGCTTGTATACATTCGCACGACCGTCGGAGAACTCGGTCAACTGTCCAGCAGCATTGAACACGGCGTTGCCGTTCATCTGATCGGCAACAGCGGTCAAGTCGCTGGTGCCGTACGCGAATTGGCCGAAATAGCCGCTCCCGCTCAGAAGTACGTTGCCTGTGATCACCGCCGTCCCGTCATCCTCGGTCTGGTTCCCCTGCACATACCCGTCCTCTGGCGGCAACGGCGCAGGCCCCGCAGTCGGCGGCCCCTCCGTCTCCTTGGGCGGCTGTTTCGGATCGCTCGGCGCCAACCCCGATACCCCCGCCGGCACGTTGATCGACCCGGCAGGATTCGCGAGGAACCAGATCCCGCTCGTGCCCTGCACGAGCGTCGATCCGTCATTCTGAATCTGGATCAATCCGCCGGTGCCGCGGATGCCCACGGTCGCGGTCGGCGTCGCGACCTGGTAGCGGTCGCGGTTCACGCGCCCGATCAATCCGGTCACGGTGCGCATCGCGCCCTTCAACAGCGAATAGAACGCGCCCTCGGTCCCGTCGGTCTTGCCGTCGAACCTGTAGTCCTTGATTCCGAACTCGGTGTTGGGCTGCAGGGAGATGTAGGCGCCGTCGGCCATGCGCACCTGCACGCGGCCGTTGGTCGTGCGCACGACATCGCCGCTATTCACCTCCGCGCCGCGGGTCACGGGCCGCTGCTGACCGCCCGGGCCTTGCACAGTGGCTCCGCCGATCGCGAATTCGACGCGGCCCGCCGCCGCGTGTGCCTGCCCAGAGAATGCGGCGCCAATAACCACCAGCAGCAGGCTGCTGCGATTCAGCCGGAACGTCATGGAGTCGCGCATACGGTTCCCCTACGGAAGGAGGCGGTCGAATAAGTCATTGTGCAGGGAGAAGAAATGCCGGGAGCAGGAACTTGTTCACACTGCCGCGGCGTTCATCAGAAGTTGAAGCGCACCGCCAGGCTGGTCTCAGTACGGTCGTAGTCGTTCAGCACGATGTTCGAGCTGTTGTCGGTGTACCAGGTCTGCAGACGGAACGTCACGCCCGGACGCCAGAGGTAACTTAGGCCCAGGATCACGTCGGTCTGCTTGTCCTCGCGCGTAACGAGGAACAAGGGGTCGGGGCCGCCGTACTCGCGCTGCTCGTAGGCAAGCGAGCCGTAGGCGGAATACCCGCCGCCCAGCCGCAGCTGCCCGCCGAGGCGCACGCCGACCGGCGTGTGGCCCAGGTGCGGATACGCTTCGTCGAGCTCCTTCTCCTGCCCGCCGTAGACGCTGAGGAAGATGGTCGGCGCGTACGCGCCGATGAACGTCTTGCCGAAGGCCACGCCGCCGATGCTGCGGTCCGCGTCGCGCACGGGCTGCGTGTCGTAGCGCAGCGCGGCGTATTGGCCGAAGACCGTGACCTGCGTGCGCTCGTCGAAGTTGTGCTGCCACTGCGCGACGCCGCCGCCGGTCGTGCGGTAGGCGGACGAGCCCACGCCGAAGTACTGGCCCTGCAGCCCGATGGTGATGGCGTCCAGCCCGCGCGCGAAGCGCACACCGAGGCTGCCGTCGACGGTGTCGGTGTCGAACAAGCTGGCCGAGAAATTGCGCCGCAGCACGCCGCCGAGGCTGCCCACCAGCGACCAGGAGTGGTCGAGCTTGCGCGTGAAGTAGGTGCCGAGCGCAACGTTGATGAACTGGTCGCTCGTCTCGAGCAGCGACGGCGCGAGCGTGAATACGGGGCCGATGGCCGGAATGGCGATGGTCGAGGACGGCGTCGCGCTGTTGACGTTGCTGTCATAGCCGGCCCAGACGTCGAGGTAGCTGGTGACCTGCGTCTGCTCCGCCGCCGCGATCGCCGACAGGTAGCCGTCGATCGTCGAGCGCACCTGCGGCGGCACCTGCCGCGCGCGCACCGCCTCGAACTCGCGCCTGGCCGCCTCGCGCTCGCCGGTCGCCAGGTAGGCGCGCCCGATCTCCGCGCGCGCCTGCAGGTTGTCCGGCTGCACGGCGAGCACGCGCTCCAGAGCGAAGATGGCGCGCTCGGGGTCTCCGGCATCGAGCGCGGCGATGCCGAGCAGGTAGTCGAACTCCGGGTCGCCGGCGCGCTGCGGCTCCAGGGGCTTCAGCAGATTGTAGGCCGCGACCGGGTCGTTGCGCTGCAGGAGGGAGCGCGCGCGGTCGGTGACGGCATCCGCCCATGCCCATGCCGACGCACAGAAAAGCACGACGGCGA
>JAOUIL010000047.1 GCA_029883975.1 Betaproteobacteria bacterium | reverse complement strand
CATGCGCGCGGTGCTGACGCGCGACGGCGATTACTACCTCGCGCTCGGCGACCGCGTGGAGAAGGCGCGCGAGGTCAAGGCGGACCTGTTCATCTCGGTGCACGCCGACGCCTTCATCCGACCGCACGCGCGCGGCTCGTCGGTGTTCACGCTCTCGCAGCGCCCGACGTCGGATGCGGCGCGCTGGCTCGCCAAGCAGGAAAACGACTCCGACCTGATCGGCGGCGTGAACCTCGATACGCGCGACCCCTACCTCAAGCAGGTGCTGGTGGACCTCTCGCAGACCGCGACCAGCGACCACAGCCTGAAGCTGGCCGGCGCCGTGCTGTCCGAGCTCGGCCAGATCAACACGCTGCACAAGCCGCACGTGGAGCGCGCCGGCTTCGCGGTGCTCAAGGCGCCCGACGTGCCCTCGATCCTGGTCGAGACCGCGTTCATCTCCAATCCGCAGGAGGAGCGCCGCCTGCAGGACGAGGCCTACCAGGACAAGATGGCCCGCGCCATCCTCGCGGGCATCAAGCGCTACTTCACGCGGCACCCGCCGCGGCCGCAGGGGCCGCTGGCGCTCAACTGATCCGGGGGGCGGCGCGCCGCCGCGCGCGCAGCCAGCCCAGCCCGATCGGCGTGACCGAGACGCCGATGATGATCACGATCACCACGCCGAGGTTATCCTTCACCAGCGGGATGTTGCCGAACCAGTAGCCCGCCAGGCACAGCGACACCACCCACAGCAGCGCGCCCGCCACGCTGAAGGCGAGGAAGCGCGCATAGGACATCGTGCCGATGCCGGCGACGAACGGCACGTAGGTGCGCACGATCGGCACGAAGCGCGCGATGATGATCGCCTGTCCGCCGTAGCGCTCGTAGAACGCGTGCGTGCGCTCGAGATGCCTGCGGCTGAACCAGCGCGATTCCTCCATGCGAAACACCTTGGGCCCGGCCCAGCGTCCGATCCAGTAATTGCAGTTGTCGCCGGTGAGCGCGGCCGCCACCAGCACCGCCATGACCGTCACGATGTCCATGCCGCCCGCCGCGGCCAGCGCGCCCACCACGAACAGCAGCGAATCGCCCGGCAGGAACGGCATGACCACCACGCCGGTCTCGGTGAACACGATGACGAACAGCAGCGCGTACACCCACGCGCCATGCTGCGCCACGAAGGCCGCGAGATGCGCGTCGAGGTGCAGCGCGAAATCCCACAGCGCGGCGAGAAGCTCCATGCGGCGATTCTATATACTCCTTGCATGAGCGCCATCCGCGTCATGCCCGAGCTGCTGATCAGCCAGATCGCGGCCGGCGAGGTGGTGGAGCGCCCCGCCTCGGTGCTGAAGGAACTGCTCGAGAACAGCCTCGACGCCGGCGCCGGCGAGATCCAGGTGACGCTCGCCGAAGGCGGCGCGAAGCGCGTGCAGGTGGACGACGACGGCACCGGCATCGCGCGCGAGGACCTCGGCCTCGCTTTCGCGCGCCATGCCACCTCGAAGATCGCCTCGCTCGGGGACCTCGAGGCGGTGGCGACGATGGGCTTTCGCGGCGAGGCGCTCGCCTCGATCGCCGCGGTGTCGCGCGTGGAACTGGTGTCGCGCGCGCGCGACACGGCGCACGCCTGGTCGCTTGCGGCCGAAGGCGGCGCGCCGGACGAGCCGCGGCCGGCGGCGCGCGCCACCGGTACGACGGTCGCGGTGTCCGACCTGTACTTCAACACGCCGGCGCGGCGCAAGTTCCTGCGCACCGAGGCGACCGAGTTCGGCCATTGCGACGAGACGTTTCGCCGCGTCGCGCTCGCGCGGCCGGATCTCGCCTTCACGCTGAAGCACAACGGCCGCGTCTCGGCGCATCTCGCGCCGCAGCCGCTCGAGGCGCGCGCGGCCGCGCTGCTCGGCAAGGAGTTCGCCACTGCGTCGGTGCCCGTGGACGCGCAGGCGGGACCCCTGCGGCTGCGCGGCCTCGCCGGCACGCCGCAGGCCGCGCGCAGCCGCGCCGATGCCCAGTACTTCTATGTCAACGGGCGCTTCGTGCGCGACCGCCTGCTCGCGCACGCGGTGCGCGAGGCCTACCGCGACACGCTGCACGGCGAGCGCCAGCCCGCCTTCGTGCTGTTCCTCGAGCTCGACCCGCGCGGCGTGGACGTGAACGTGCACCCGGCGAAGACCGAGGTGCGGTTCCGCGACGCGCGCGGCGTGCACCAGTTCGTGTTCCACGCGCTGCAGCGCGCGCTCGCGCCGTCAGCCGCGCAGGCGCCGGTGAGCTACGCGACCGTGTCCGCCCAGGGCCCGGCGATCCAGGCGGCGCTCGCGATGCAGGAACCGGTGATGGACTACCGGCCAGCGGCGGTTCCGCTCCCGGTCTCGGAAAGAGCGCCGCCGCTCGGCTACTCGCTCGCGCAGCTGCACGGCGTCTACCTCCTCGCGCAGAACGAGACGGGGCTGGTGCTGGTCGACATGCACGCGGCGCACGAGCGCATCCTGATGGAGAAGATGAAGCGCGGGCTGGACGCCGGCGGCATCGAGCGCCAGAGCCTGCTGGTGCCGGCGGTGTTCCGCGCCGAGGCGCTCGAGGTCGCCGCCGCCGAGGAGCACCGCGCGGTACTGGAGCGCCTGGGGCTCGAGCTCACGGTCGCGGGGCCGAACGAGCTCGCGGTGCGCGCCGCGCCGGCGCTGCTCGCGGGCGGCGACGTGGCGGGGCTGGCGCGCTCGCTGCTCGCCGAGCTGCGCGAGTTCGGCGCCGCGCGGGTGCTGGCCGCGCGCCAGAACGAGCTGCTCGCCACCATGGCCTGCCACGCCGCGGTGCGCGCCAACCGCGCGCTGTCGCTGCCCGAGATGAACGCGCTGCTGCGCGAGATGGAGGAGACCGAGCGCTCGGGGAGCTGCAACCATGGCCGGCCGACCTGGTACCAGCTCACGATGGCCGACCTGGACAAGCTGTTCCTGCGCGGACGATAGCCATGCCGGGCGGCGTGCTGATGATCACCGGCGGCGGTCGCGGCATCGGCGCCGCCACCGCGCGTCTCGCGGCGCGCCGCGGCTACGCGGTCTGCGTCAACTACTTGCGCGATCGCGCCGCCGCCGAGGCCGTGGTGCAGGACATCCGCGCCGGCGGCGGCCAGGCAGTCGCAGTGCGCGGCGACGTCGCCGTGGAGAACGACGTCGTGAACCTCTTCCGGGAATGCGACCGCGCGCTCGGCCCGCTCACCGCGCTGGCGAACAACGCCGGCATCGTCGAGCGCCAGTCGCGCGTCGAGGCGATGGACGCGGCGCGCCTGCAGCGCATGTTCGCCACCAACGTCGTCGGCGCCTTCCTCTGCGCGCGCGAGGCCATCCGCCGCATGTCCACGAAGCACGGCGGCAAGGGCGGCGCCATCGTCAACATCTCCTCCGGGGCGGCGCGCCTGGGCTCGCCGGGCGAGTACGTGGACTACGCGGCCTCCAAGGGCGCGATCGACACCATGACCCTCGGCCTGGCCAGGGAGCTGGCGGCCGAAGGCATCCGCGTGAACTGCGTGCGCCCGGGCTTCGTGCATACGGACATCCACGCCTCGGGCGGCGAGCCGAACCGCATCGAGCGCCTGCGCGACAGCATCCCGATGAAGCGCGGCGGCGATCCGGAGGAGGTGGCGCGCGCCGTGTTGTGGCTGCTGTCGGACGAGGCGTCCTATTCCACCGGCGCGATCCTCGACGTGACAGGCGGGCGCTAGGGCCCGGCGCCGTGCCGCCGGTCGCTTATGCCCTTCTCGGCCCGACGGCCAGCGGCAAGTCGCGCCTCGCGCTCGAGCTCGGCGCGCGCCACGCGCTCGAGATCGTGTCCATGGATTCGGGACAGGTGTATCGCGGCATGGACATCGGCACCGCCAAGCCTTCGATGGAGGAGCGCGCCAGGATCCCGCACCATCTCGTCGATCTCGTCGAGCCGACGCAAAGCTACAGCGCCGGCCGCTTTCGCGCCGACTGCGTCCGCGCGATCGAGGAGATCCTCGGACGGGGTCGCATCCCGCTGGTGGTCGGCGGCACGATGCTCTACTACAAGGCCCTCGCGCACGGGATCGATGCGCTGCCTGCGGCCGAGCCCGGCCTGCGCGCGCAGATCGACGCGCGCGCCGCGCGCCGCGGCTGGCCCGCGCTGCACGCGGAGCTCGCGCGCGTCGACCCGGCCGCGGCGGCGCGCATCGCGCCCAACGACGCGCAGCGCAGCCAGCGCGCGCTGGAGGTGTGGGAGCTCACCGGGAAGCCGCTGTCGGCGATGCAGAAGTCCGCGCCGCCGGGGCTGCCCTTCGAACTGAAAGGTTACGCGCTGGTGCCGGAAGACCGCGCCGACCTGCACCGGCGCATCGCCGAGCGCTTCGAGCGCATGCTGCGCGACGGGCTGGTGGAGGAGCTGGCCGCGCTCAGGAAGCGCCATGCGCTGCACGCCGGCCTGCCCAGCATGCGCTGCGTGGGCTACCGCCAGGCCTGGGGCTACCTCGAGGGCGAGTACGGCATGGACGCCCTGCGTGACAAGGGCATCGCCGCCACGCGCCAGCTCGCCAAGCGCCAGCTCACCTGGCTGCGCCGCCTGCCCGGGCTCGAGCCGGCCTCCGCGCTCCGCCTAGAATGAGCGCAACGCACGGAGGCGGCATGGACATCGGCATCGTCGGGCTGGGCAGGATGGGCGCCAACATGGCGCGGCGGCTGGCGCGCGGCGGCGTGCGCGTGCTCGCCTACGACCGCGCGGCGCCGGCGCGCGCGGCGCTCGCCGGCGAGCCGGGCGTGACCTGCGTCGAGAACCTGGCCGAGCTGTGCGCGCAGATGCAGGGCGAGCGCGTCCTCCTCAGCATGCTGCCGGCCGGCGCGGCGACCGAGGAAGCGCTCGGCGAGCTGCGCCCGCTCGCCTCGGCCGGCGACCTGCTGGTCGACGGCGGCAACGCGTTCTACAAGGACTCGATGCGCCGCGCGCTCGAGCTCTCGCAGCACGGCCTGCGCTTCGTCGATGCGGGCGTCTCGGGCGGCGTGCATGGCCTCGCGCAGGGCTACTGCCTGATGCTCGGCGGCACGCCCACTTCGGTGGAGCGGTTCGCGCCGTACGCGCGCATCCTCGCGCCGCACGCCGAGCGCGGCTGGCTGCACTGCGGCCCCGCGGGCGCGGGGCACTACGCCAAGATGATCCACAACGGCATCGAGTACGGGATGATGCAGGCGCTCGCCGAGGGCTTCGCGCTGCTCGCCGCGCGCGCCGACCTCGGCATCGACGCGGCGCGCCTCGCCGACACCTGGCGCCACGGCAGCGTGATCCGCTCGTGGCTGCTCGACCTGTGCACCGAGGCGCTCGCGCAGGATGCGACGCTCGCGGGCGTCGCGCCGGTGGTCGCGGACTCGGGCGAGGGGCGCTGGACGGCGCTCGAATCGATCGAGCTCGGCGTGCCGGCGCCGGTGATCACGCTTGCGCTGACGGAGCGCTTCGCCAGCCAGGGGCGCGCCGACTACGCGCGCAAGCTCCTGGCGCTGATGCGCGCGGGCTTCGGCGGGCATCCGGTCGGCAAGCCGTGATCGTGGTCGTCATGGGCGTCTCGGGCGCCGGCAAGAGCGCCGTGGGCGCCCTGCTCGCCGAGCGGCTCGGCGCGGAGTTCCTCGACGGCGACGACTACCACCCGCCGCAGAACGTGGCGAAGATGTCGGCCGGCGTCCCGCTCGAGGATGCGGATCGCTGGCCGTGGCTGGCGCGGCTCAACGCCGAGCTGAGAAAGCGCGACCGCGCCGTGCTTGCCTGCTCGGCGCTGAAGGAGTCCTACCGCCGCAGGCTGGGCGAGGGCCTCGAGCTGCACTATGTGCACCTGCGCGGAACGCCCGAGCTGATCGGCGCGCGCCTGGCGATGCGGCAGCACCGCTACATGCCGGCGACGCTGCTCGCAAGCCAGTTCGCCGCGCTCGAGCCGCCGGCGCACGCGATCGACATCGACGTCGCGCAGCCGGCGGCCGAGTGCGTCTCGGCCATCCTCGCTCAGCTGCCGATGTGCACCTGATACTTGGCGCCGTTGGACAGCGTGCACACGCCCGCGCCCTGGCGCGGCGAGTTCATCTGGTACTCGCAGCTCATGAAGGTGCCGCTCGGGCCGTAGGCGCTCGCCACGCCGCGGCGCGCGTCGCCGTCGACGCGCGTCGCCTCGCCGGAGAGCGTCTCGCCCTCGTAGCTGAGCTGGAAGCGCCCCTTGCCGGTCATCATGTTCATGACCGAGCCGGTGAGCACGCCGGTGCGCGTCGCCTGCTCGTTGGCCGGGTACAGGCGCACGGGCAGCGTCGTCGGCATTGCCGGGCCGGGCCGGGGCTGTGTCCCGGGCTCCGGCGGCCCGCCGGGAATCACGTGCCAGAGCTGACCGTCCGGCCCAGGCACGACGTAGCAGCCGGAGAGCGCCGAAGACACCAGCGCAGCGACGACGAACTTGGAAGCTTTCATGGTCCCTCCACTCGGTTGGCAGGCAACTCGCCTGCGTGACCATGGTGCGAGGGGACGGACTACGCCCGGCCTACCGGTCGCTTACCGATCGCTCAAAGCAGCGGCTTCCTCGCCACGCTCGCGGTACTCGCGCGCGCGCGCCGGCTGCCCCGCGGCCTCCCAGTAGCGCCCCAGGTCGGCGAGCGCGCGCGCGAACCGGGCGCGCCACTTCTCGCGCGGGCGAAGGCTCCAGGCTTCTTCGGCTTCGCCGGCGAGGAACGGTCCGCGATAGAGCTCGAGCAGCCGCGCGCCGAGGCGCTCGGCATCGCCGGGCGCGAGCGGCGCGCGCCCCGGGCGCAGCGCCTCCTCCAGCTCGCCGAGCAGGCGCTCCAGCGCCCAGGCATCGACCCAGAAGTAGCGCGCATCGAGCGAGAGCTTGCCCTCGTGCAGCACGAGCGCGCGGTCCTCGCCGAGGAGCTTGCGCAGCCGGTGCAGCGTGCTGGTGAACGAGCGGTGCGCGGAGTCGCCGTCGATGCGCGGCCACATGGCATCGGTGATCAACTCCTCGGCCACGCGCTCGCCGCCCAGAGCGATGAGCACCTTGAGCAGCTCGAGCGGGCGGCGTTGCGCCTTGCCGCTGCCGGCGAGCAGCGGCTCGCCGTGCCGCAGCAGGCGGAAGCCGCCGAGCGCGTGCGCGCGGTACAGCCACGGCCAGTCCGGCACGTCGAGCGGCGGGCGCTCGGGCGCGAGCGCGCGGCGCTGCACCAGGTGCTTCGCGTACTCGGCCTCGATGCCCTCGCGCAGCGCGTGCGCGCACAGGCGCGCCATGGACGCCGGCCGCCACCAGAGGAAGTGCTGGTAGCCGTGCTCGCGCCCCAGCGCCAAGCCGCGGCGCAGCGCGTTCAGCCCGGCGCGCTGCCGGCCGTGCTCGAGCGCGATGTCCGCGAAGCCGAGCAGGCAGGTGTACTCCAGGTGCCGGCTGTCGATGTCGCGCGCCAGCGCGCGCATCTGGCGCAGGTGCGAGACGCACTTCCGTTCGTCGCCGCACTCCGCCAGCACCTGCGCGAGCGCGAGGCGCGTCAGCACCTCGAGGAAGGGACAGCCGACCTCGACCGCCATGCGCAGCGCGAGCTTTTCCTGCTGCAGGGCGCGCATCAGGTCCTTGCGCAGCGCGGCCTCCCAGGCCTGGAAGTGGTGGAACAGGCACAGGTTGAAGCGGCCCGCGGACCCGGCTTGCGCCTCGAGCTGGCGCGCGAGCGGCGCCGCGGCCACGAGATCGCCGGCGCTCAACGCGCCGCCCAGGCCGTTCACCAGCAGCTGCACGCTCCAGGTGTGAATGCCCGTGGCGCGCGCGATGTCCTGGCCCTCGCGCATCGCGACGCGGCAGCGCTCGTGCTCCGCGGTCAGCATGTGGTACATCGCTTCGACGTTCTTCAGCGTGAGCAGCGAGAACGGCGACACGCCGGGCCCGGCGGCCAGCCGGCGCATCGCCTCGATGAGGCCGTGCGCGCGCACGTGCACGCCGGTCCACATGAGCGTGAGCGCGGCCAGCAGGCCGACGAAGATGCGCGGGTTCGGGTCCGGCACCTGCTGCGCGGCCGTCATCGCGCGCTCGATCCACTGCTCGATGTCGCGGCGCTGCGGCTGGCGTAGCGTGAGCGAGATGAACATGCTGCACGCGACGCGCGCCTCGGCCTCGGGCCTGGGCAGGCGCACGCCGGTGCGCGCCATGTCGTCGAGCACCGCGATCCAGCGGTCGAGCAGCGAAAAGTCGTCCAGCTCGTACAGGATCGCGTCCATCGCCCCCGAGCAGGCGAGCACCATGCCGGCCGGCTCGGGCGCGCCTTGCGCGCGGAACAGCTCGTAGGCGCGCTCGAAGGCGAGGCGCCCCTCGCGCGGCGCGCGCTGCACCACGCAGGCTGCGGCCCAGTACACGGTCCACGGGTGCGCCTGCTGCGCTTCCGGCGGCAGCTCCTCGACCCAGTGCATCAGCGTCTCGGCGCGCCCCTGCGCGAACATGGTGGCGGCGTGCCGCTCGATCAGCAGCGCCATGCCTTCCCAGTCGTGGCCGTCGCGCGCGAGCGCCACCGCCTCCTCGACCTGGCCTGCGCCCTCCATCAGCGCCGCGGCGTCCTTCTGCAGCTGGCGGCGCCGCTCCTTGGCATAGGACTCCTGCGCGCGCGCCAACAGGAACTCGCGGAACATCGGGTGGTACTGGTACACGACCTCGCCGTGCGTCTCGCGCCGCGCCACGAAGTAGTTCTCGCGGTGCAGGCGGGCAAGCGTCTCGCCCGCCCCCGCGTCGCCGGACAGCGCCTCGCCGAGCGCCGGCGTCATGTGGGCGAGGTGCGCCGTGCGCAGCAGGAAGTCCTGGGTGCGCGCGTCGGACTTCTGCAGGATCTCGCCCGCAAGATACTCGAACACGAGCTGGCGCGTGGCGAGGTCCGGCGCCTCGGCAATCGGCACGCCCATGCGCGCCTGCTCGAGCAGCAGAACGAGCCCCGCGGCCCAGCCCTGCGTCTTCGCGTACAGCGCCTCGAGCGCTTCCGCCGGCAGCTGCGGGCAGCGCCGGGCGGCGATCGACAGCGTCTCCTCGCGCGTCAGGCGCAGCTCGTCCCAGCCGATGTGCGCGAGCTGCCGGTTCGCGCGCAACCGGGCGAGCGTCGCCGGCGGATCGACGCGGCTCACGACGATGGCGCGGCCGCCCGGGGGCAGCTCGCGCAGCGCCTCGCGCATCGCTTCGTGCAGCGGCGAGGACGCAGGCACCTCGTGGTAGCCGTCGAACACGATGACGAACGGCGGCTTGAGGCGCGCGTACAGCTCCTGGGCGTAGCGGCGCGTGAAGGCGAGCAGCCCGGCGTGGTACTCGGGCGTGAGCAGCGGTAGCGGCGAGCGGTCCGCGCCTTCCAGGTCGGCGACCGCGAGGCCGAGGTAGTAGAAGAAGGTCGCGGGATCGGCGTCGCCTTCGTCCACCTGGTACCACAGGCAACGTTGCGGCACGTTGTCGAGCCAGCTGGCCACCGCGGTGGTCTTGCCGCAGCCCGGCGGGCCGGAGATCCAGGTCACCGGCGTGTCGCGCGCCTCGTCCAGCAGCGCGAACACGCGCTCGCGCGGCAGGATCTCCGACAGCAGCGGCCGGGAGGTCTTGCCGAGCGGCTTGCGGCGGGTGGCAGTCGCTGGGGCCATGGCGTTCCGGGGCATTCTGCCCCCGGATGCGCGTTCGGCGATCACGGATGGCTTACAGTCGTGCTGCGTCGCAGCAGCGTCAGGCCCGCCCCAGAAGCTGGAGTTCCACGGCTCGCATTACTGCGGCCGCTGCCGTGTGCACGTCGAGCTTGCGGTAAGCGTTCTTGATATGGCTGGTCACGGTGTTGGGGCTCACGCCAAGCGCGGTACCCACTTGGGCGTAACTGAGCCCGCGCGAAATGTGTTGCAGCACCTGGATCTCTCGGGGCGTCAACATCGGCTTGCCTCCTCTTCTCGTTCGCGGATGGCGGGTGCCATCCATGCGACGAGTGTGAGAGGCAGCCGGCGACTTGCGGCTCACCGGCCGCTTACGGATCGATTACTTCACCTGCCCTCCGCGATGCCCGCTCTCCGTGGATCGGCCCCTCCCCGCCATCCGCCCGGCACGCGCTCGATGCCGTGCAGCCCGCTCGTCAGCCGCGCGAAGTTGAGCACGTGGCCGCGCTCGGCGAGCGCATCGCCCAGCGCCTCGAGCGCCGAGCCGCGCTCGAGAAATGTCGGCCCGTTGGTGCTGCCGAAGTTGGGCGCCGAAATCGCCTGCTGGATGTCCATGCCCCAGTCGAGCGTCGCGACGAGCGTGCGCGCGACGTAGTTGATGATGGTGAGACCGCCGGGCGAGCCCAGCAGCATCTTCAGCCGCCCATCGCGATCGAAGACGACGGTCGCCGACATGGAGCTGCGCGGCCGCTTGCCTCCTCCCACGCGGTTCACCGCGGGACGGCCCAGCACCTCGGGGCGGAAGCTGAAATCGGTGAGCTGGTTGTTGAGCAGGAAGCCGCGCACCAGGATGCGGCTGCCGAAGCCCATTTCAATGGAGGAAGTCATCGACACGGCGTTGCCTTCTGCGTCCACGACCGAGAGGTGGCTCGTGCCCGGCGCTTCCGGGTCGAGCGTGCCGGGCAGCGCGTAGCCCATCGAGCGCTCGCCGATGCGTTTCGACTGCGCCGCGAGGTACCTCCCGTCGAGCATCTTCGCCACCGGCACATCGACGAAGCCGGGATCGCCCACGTATTGCGCGCGATCGGCGTAGGCAAGGCGCGCCGCTTCGCTGAACAGGTGCACCGCTTCGACTGACTGCGGGGCGGCGCGCGCGAAATCCGTGCGCTCGAGGATGCCGAGGATCTGCAGCACGCCGGTCGCGCCGCCGCTCGGCGGGCCCACACCGCAGATGCGATGGCTGCGGTAGGCGCCGCACACCGGCTCGCGCTCGATCACGCGGTAGCGCGCGAGGTCCTGCGCGGCGAGATCGGCGTTCACCGCGCGCACAATGTCCGCGGCAATCGCACCCCGATAGAAGCCGTCCGCGCCCTTCTTCTGCAGGATCTTCAGCGTTGCCGCGTACTCGCGGTTGACGATGCGCGGGCCCGCATAGAACAGCGCGCGCGCCGCGGGGTCCTTGCGCAACAGCTGCTCCTGATCGAGCTGGCGCGCGAGGCGCCGCGTCTTCCCGAACCCGCCTTCGGCGAGCCGCATCGCCGGCGCGAACAGGCGCCTCCACGCAAGCCTGCCGTGCTCGCGGTGCAGCGTCTCGAGGAGGCGCGGCACGCCGGGCACGCCCACCGAGCGGCCGCTCGCCACCGCTTGCATGAACTGCTCCGGGTTGCCATGACGGTCGAGGAACCGATCGGGCTGCGCCGCGGCGGGCGCGGTCTCGCGTGCGTCGTACGAGCGCAGGCGCCTTCCCTTCTCGGTCCACGTCAGCGCGAATGCGCCGCCGCCCAAGCCCGAGGACTGCGGCTCTACGAGGCCGAGCACCAGCTGCGCGGCGATCGCGGCGTCGGCCGCGCTGCCGCCCGCGCGTAGCATCTCCAACCCCGCCTCGACCGCGCGCGGATCTGCGGCAGCAACCATGTACTTCTTCGCGTACGCGGCGTCGCGCTCTACGCGCTCGCTGTCGATCTCGGGGGCAGCGAGCTGCGCCGCCGCTGCGGCGCTGAAAAAGAAAAGGGCCGCGTAGGCGGCCCTCTTCACGTTCGGGGTGGAGACGCTCACACCATCAAGGGTACGACGAGCAGCGCGACGATGTTGATGATCTTGATGAGCGGATTGACCGCCGGCCCGGCGGTGTCCTTGTACGGGTCGCCCACCGTGTCGCCGGTCACCGCGGCCTTGTGCGCCTCCGAGCCCTTGCCGCCGTGGTGACCGTCCTCGATGTACTTCTTGGCGTTGTCCCAGGCGCCGCCGCCGGTGCACATGGAGATGGCGACGAACAGGCCGGTGACGATCGTGCCCATCAGCACGCCGCCGAGCGCCTGCGGCCCGAGGATCACGCCGACCAGGATCGGCACCAGCACCGGCAGCAGCGACGGGATCATCATCTCCTTGATCGCGGCGCGCGTAAGCATGTCCACCGCCACGCCGTACTCGGGCTTCGCGGTGCCGGCCATGATGCCGGGGATCTCCTTGAACTGGCGGCGCACTTCCACCACCACCGAGCCCGCGGCGCGCCCCACAGCCTCCATCGCCATCGCGCCGAACAGGTACGGCACCAGGCCGCCGATAAAGAGGCCGACGATCACGTAGTGGTTGGACAGGTCGAAGGACAGCGACTTGCCGGCCTTCTCCAGCGCGTGCGTGTAGTCGGCGAACAGCACCAGCGCCGCCAAGCCCGCCGAGCCGATGGCGTAGCCCTTGGTGACCGCCTTGGTGGTGTTGCCGACCGCGTCGAGCGGGTCGGTGATGTCGCGCACCGAGTCGGGCAGATCGGACATCTCGGCGATGCCGCCCGCGTTGTCGGTGATCGGGCCGTAGGCGTCGAGCGCGACGATGATGCCCGCCATGGAGAGCATCGAGGTGGCCGCGATGGCGATGCCGTACAGGCCCGCGAGCGCGTAGGAGGCGATGATCGCCACGCACACCGCGAGCACCGGCCAGGACGTGGACTTCATCGACACGCCGAGGCCGGCGATGATGTTGGTGCCGTGGCCGGTGGTCGAGGCCTGCGCGACGTGCTGCACCGGCTTGTACTGCGTGCCGGTGTAGTACTCGGTGATCCACACCAGGAACCCGGTGAGCGCCATGCCGACCACGGCGGTACCGTACAGGTGCCAGACCTGGATGGTCTTGCGCGCGCCGCCGACGTCGAACTGCGTGGTCTTCAGCACGTCGCCCATCACGACCTCGGTGATCGGCCAGAAGGCGAGCAGCGCGATGCCGCCGGCCACTGCGAGACCCTTGTACAGCGCGGGCATGACGTTCTTCTCGCCGGGCTTGGCTTTCACGAACCAGGTGCCGATGATCGAGGCGATGATGGCGAAGCCGCCGATGGCGAGCGGGTAGATCACCGCCGCGCCGGAGTTGAGCATCAGCGCGCCGAGCAGCATCGTGGCGACGATGGTCACCGCGTAGGTCTCGAACAGGTCGGCGGCCATGCCGGCGCAGTCGCCGACGTTGTCGCCGACGTTATCGGCGATCACCGCCGGATTGCGGGGATCGTCCTCGGGAATGCCGGCCTCCACCTTGCCGACCAGGTCGGCGCCCACGTCCGCGCCCTTGGTGAAGATGCCGCCGCCCAGCCGCGCGAAGATGGAAATGAGCGAGCCGCCGAAAGCGAGGCCGACCAGCGGCTGGATGATGTGCACCAGGTCGTCCTTCTTCAGCGCGTTGGCGTACAGGAGCGCAAACAGGCCCGCCACGCCGGCCAGCCCCAACCCGACCACCAGCAGGCCGGTGATGGCGCCGCCGCGGAACGCGACCTGCAGCGCCTCGTTCAAGCCGACGCGCGCGGCCTCCGCGGTGCGCACGTTGGCGCGCACCGAGATGTTCATGCCGATGATGCCCGAGGCGCCGGACAGCACCGCGCCGAGCAGGAAGCCCCAGGCGCTCGTCCAGCCGAGCTGCGGGATGAAGCCGATGGCGAGGAACAGGACCGCGCCGACCATGGCGATGGTCTTGTACTGGCGCCACAGGTAGGCGGTGGCGCCTTCCCGGATCGCCGCCGCGATCTCGCGCATGCGCTCGTTGCCGTCGGGCAGCTTGAGGATCTGCACGCTCTGCCAGACGCCGTAGACGATCGCCAGCGCTGCGCAAGCGAGCGCGAATGTCAATCCGCCGGTCATGCTTGTTCTCCCCTCTTTGAGCGCGGGGCGGGGAGCCCCGCGGAAAAGGGGGCGATTTTATCAGGCTAGCCGAGGGCGGCGAAAGCCCTGTCGCGGATCTCCTCGACGCTGCCCATCCCCGAGATGCGCCGGTAGCGCGGCGCGCGCGCGTCGCCCGAGGCTTCCCAGCGCGTGTAGAAATCGACCAGGGGCTGCGTCTGGCGGCTGTAGACCTCGAGGCGCTCGCGCACCGTCTGCTCGCGGTCGTCGTCGCGCTGGATGAGCGGCTCGCCGGTGACGTCGTCCCGGCCCTCGGCCTTGGGCGGGTTGAACCTCACATGGTAAGTGCGCCCGGAGGCCGGATGCAGGCGCCGGCCGCTCATGCGCAGCACAATCTCGGCCTCGGGCACGTCGATCTCCAGCACGTAATCGAGGCGCACGCCATTGGCCTTCATCGCCTCGGCCTGCGGGATGGTGCGCGGAAAGCCGTCGAGCAGGTAGCCGTTCGCGCAGTCGCGCTCGTGCAGGCGCTCGCGCACGAGGCGGATGATGATGTCGTCGGAGACGAGCTGCCCCGCGTCGATCACCTGCTTTACGCCGAGGGCGATCGGCGAACCCGCCTTGATCGCGGCGCGCAGCATGTCGCCGGTGGAGATCTGCGGAATCCCGTACTTGCGTGTGATGAACGCGGCCTGGGTGCCCTTGCCGGCGCCCGGCGGTCCCAGGAGGATGAGCCTCATCGGAGCACTTTTAGCACAGCTTCCAGATCTGCCGGCGTATCGACGCCCGGCGGGATCGCCCCCTGCTCGAGCACCGTCACGATGCGCCCGCCGTGCCAGAGCACGCGCAGCTGCTCGAGCTGCTCGATCGCCTCGAGCGGGGACGGCGCGAGGCGGGCGTAGCGGCGCAGGTACCCGGCACGGTAGGCGTAGATGCCGACGTGGCGCAGGCCGTCCGGCGCGCCGCCGTCGCGCGGAAACGGAATGCCCGCACGGCTGAAATAGAGCGCGTCGCCACGCGCGTCGAGCACCGCCTTGACCACGTTCGGGTTGGCGAACTCGCGCGCGTCGCGGATCGGGTGGCACGCCGTGGCCACGTCAGCGTCCGGCCGCGCGGCGAGCGCCGCGGCGACGCGCGCGATCAGCGCGGGCGCGATCAGCGGCTCGTCGCCCTGCACGTTGACCACGATGCGCTCCTCCGCCAGGCCGAGCGCCGCGGCGGCCTCGGCGATGCGCTCGGTGCCCGTCGCGTGCGCGGCGCGCGTCATGCGCGCCTCGAAACCGTGCGCGCGCACCGCGTCCGCAATGCGCTCGTCGTCGGTGGCCACGCACACCGGGGCCGCGCCACTCGCCTGCGCGCGCTCGCACACGCGCACCACCATCGGCCTGCCGGCCAGGTCGGCGAGCGGTTTGCCGGGAAAGCGGGTGGAGGCGTAGCGCGCGGGAATGAGAACCGCGAATCCGCTCACGCGATCTCTTCGCTCGGGTCGAGCTTGCGCGCGTCGTCTTCCAGCATGACGGGGATGCCGTCCTTCACCGGATAGGCGAGCCGGTCGGGCCTGCAGACGAGCTCGCCCTCCGCCTTGCGGTACACGAGCGGCCCCTTGCATAGCGGGCACACCAGGATCTCAAGCAGCCTTGGGTCGATGGCCGAGCTCACCAAGCCTCCTTTGCAGCCAGGCGTCGAACGCCGGGTCGGGCGCCGCGCGCACCGGCAGGATCCAGTGCGTCGGCTTTGCGAAGCGCTTGCATTTTACCGCGTCCTTCTCGGTCATCAGCACGGGGGCCTCGTCGCCGAATTCCAGGTCCGCGGCGCGGAACGGGTGGTGGTCGGGAAAGGGGTGCGGCGCCACGCGCACGCCGAGCTTCGCCAGGTGCTGGAAGAAGCGGTCCGGGTCGCCGATGCCGGCCAGCGCGTGCACGCGCTGGCCGGCGAAGGATTTCGCCGGCCGGCGCTCGCGCGCGTCGGTGGCGCGGTGCAGCTCGTCGCCCTCGAGGCGCATGGCGTAGCCGCGCACGCGGTCGGTGCCGTGCGCCACCACCGCGTCCACCGTCCACAGGCGCGTGCGCGGCTCGCGCAGCGGGCCCGCGGGCAGCATGAAGCCGTTGCCGAAAGCGCGTGCGTCCACCACGGCGATCTCGATGTCGCGTCGCAGGGCATAGTGCTGCAGGCCGTCGTCGAGCACGACCACGTCGCAGTCCGGGTGCGCACGGCGCAGCGCGGCGACCACCGCCGCGCGCTCCGCGCCCACCCACACCGGGCAGCCGCTCCTGCGCGCCATGAGTACCGGCTCGTCGCCCACCTCGGCCGGGTCGGAAGCGAGCGTCACGCCGCGCGGCACCGTGACCGTGCCGCCGTAGCCGCGCGAGACGATGGCGGGCGACCAGCCCTGGCCCTTGAGCAGCTCGGCCACGTGGATGGCGAGCGGCGTCTTGCCGCTGCCGCCGACCGTCAGGTTGCCGATGGCGATCACCGGGATGCCGGCGCGCGTGCTCCTCAGCAGGCGCAGCGCGTAGCCGGCCCGGCGCAGGAAGACGAGCACGCGGAAGACGAGGCTCGCCGGCCAGAGCAGCCAGCTGAGGGGATTCTGCCGGTACCAGAGCTTGGCGAGGACGCGCGTGGCTAGCGGCTCGCCTGGGCGGTGAAGGTGATGTGCTGCAGCCCGGCGACGCGCGCGGCTTCCATCACGCGCACCACCGACTGGTGGGTGGCCGTCGCGTCGGCGCTCACCACCACCACCGGCTCGGACGCGCCGCCAGCGGCGCGCTTCAGTTCGCCGGCCAGCTGCTCGACGCTGACGAAGGGCACCGGCGTGCGGGCGACCACGTACTGCCCCTGCGCGTTCACCAGCACGGCGATCTCGTTGGGGTGCTCGAGCTGCTTCTCGGCGTCCGCCGCCGGCAGGTTGATCTGCAGCTCGGTGTACCTGGAGTACGTGGTGGTGATCATCAGGAAGATGAGGATCACCAGCATCACGTCGATCATCGGCACCAGGTTGATCTCCAGGGGCTCCTTCTCCTTGCCGCGCTGGAAGTTCATTCGGCGCGCTCGCCGTGCACGATGTCGATCAGCTTGGCCGCCTGCTGCTCCATGTCGACGACGAAGCCGTCCACCTTGTTCCTGTAGTGCCGGTAGAAGATGAGCGCGGGGATGGCGATGCCGATGCCGAACGCGGTGTTGTACAGGGCGATGGAGATGCCGTGCGCCAGCTGCTGCGGGTTGGTGCCGGTCGGCGACTGCGAGCCGAAGATCTCGATCATGCCGATCACCGTGCCGAACAGGCCGAGTAGCGGCGCCGCGGTGGCGATGGTGCCGAGCGTGGTGAGGAAGCGCTCGAGCTCGTGCGCCACCGTGCGCCCCGACTCCTCCACCGCCTCCTTCATCACGTAGCGCGAGCTCTTGTGGTTCCTCAAGCCCGACGCGAGCACTTCGCCGAGTGGTGAATCCTTGGCCAGCTTGTCGAGGATGTCCTCGTTCACGCCCTGGCGCTGGTAGACGCTGAGCACCTGCTCGAGCAGCGTCGGCGGGATGATTTTGCTGCTGCGCAGCGTCACTGCCCGCTCGATGATCAGCGCCACGGCAATCACCGAGGCGAGCAGCAGCGGCCAGATGGGCCAGCCTGCAGCTTGGATGATGGCGAACAAGGCGACGCTCCGGTGATTGGCGATTTGTTGCCGGCGGACTCTAACAAAAATGCAGAGCACGCGTTATCCACAATTCCTGTGGATAAGTTTGTGGATTTTCTCTGGGCGGTGCGCAGCATGCCCCTTGGATCGCCTCGCGAGTCGGGGGCGACGAAAATTTCATCAGTTGTTTCGTCTGCGGAAACAGCCGCTTACGAAATAGAATCGGACTCCGTAAGGCATCGCGCCGAACGGCATTGACGAGCCGCGGCGCGTGTGCCGGAGTAGAGCCCCGTGAACAAGGAGATTCTTCCCCAAGGCGTGCCGGTGCTGAGCGTCTCCGCGCTTCTGAGAAGCGTGCGCGACACCCTGGAGAAGCGCTTCCCGCTCGCTTGGGTCGGCGGCGAGATTTCCAACTTCCGCCCGGCGTCCTCGGGACACTGGTATTTCACGCTCAAGGACGAGAGCGCGCAGGTGGACTGCGTCATGTTCCGTAGCCGCACTGCAGCATTGGACTGGCAGCCGGCGGATGGGATGCGCGTCGAGGCCCGGGCGCTGCCGACGCTCTACGAGCCGCGCGGTCGCTTCCAGCTGAACGTGGAGCACATGCGCCGCGCGGGCCTCGGGCCCCTCTACGAGCGCTTCCTGCGCCTCAAGGCGAAGCTCGAGGCCGAGGGCGTGTTCGACCCCTCCGCAAAGCGCGACGTCCCGGAGCATCCGCGGACCATCGGCGTCGTCACTTCACGACAGGCGGCGGCCCTGCGGGACGTGTTGACCACCTTGCATCGCCGCAATCCCGCCATCCCGGTGATCGTCTATCCCGTGCCGGTGCAGGGCGAAGGCGCGGCGGCGCGCATCGCGGAGATGCTGGCGATCGCCAGCGCGCGCCGCGAATGCGATGTCCTGCTGCTCGTGCGCGGCGGCGGCTCGATCGAGGACCTGTGGTCCTTCAACGAGGAAGCCGTCGCGCGCGCCATCCGCGCCTCGGCCATTCCCGTCGTGGTCGGCGTCGGCCACGAGACCGACGTCACCATCGCCGACTTCGCCGCCGACCGGCGCGCGCCCACGCCGACCGCCGCCGCAGAGATGGTGAGCCCGTCGCGCGCCGAGCTCCTGGCGCGCGTCGCCGAGCTCGCCGAGCGCGCCACGCGCGAGGCCCTGCGCCGCATCGAGACCGCCATGCAGACCGTGGACGCGCTCGCGCGGCGCCTCGTGCATCCGCGCGAGCGGCTGCGCACTTCGCGCCAGCTGCTCGCGCAGCTCGCCGCACGCCTGTCGTTCGCTTCCGTGCACCGGGTGGAGAGCCTCGCCGCGCAGCTCGGGCAGTTGAAGGCCGCGCTGGCCAGCCTCAATCCGAACGCGGTGCTCGAGCGCGGCTACAGCCTGACGCGCAATGCGCGCGGCGAAGTGGTCGCGGATGCGTCGCGCGTGAAGGAAGGCGAGCGGGTCACGACGACGCTCGCGCGGGGCTGGATCGAGAGCGAAGTGACGCAGAAGGGGAGGTGACGAAGCGATGAGAAGCATCCTGCTCGCCGGGTCGGCCTGGGTCGCGCTCGCGGTGTTCTTCGGCGCAGCTGCCGCGGCGCAACAGGCGTCAGCCGAGACCGACCCCGCACGCCACGTGACGATCAACATCGAGATCCACGGCCTCGAGGAAACCACCGAGGCGCTCAGGGGCGCCGCACGATCGCTCGCGTCCACGCTGGAAGACGTGCGGGCCAGGCGCGACGACCTGACGCCGGAGCAGCTCGACCGGCTCGCCGCGCTAGCCAAGGAAATGAACGAGCTCGTTCGCTCGGCCGAGCGGGTGACGCAGGCATCGGCGTCCGCCCTGGAGAAGGCGCGCGAGCCGGTGAAGGCGATCGTCGCTGACGCGGTGTCGAGCGCGCGCCAGTCCGGCGTCGATCCCGTCCTGCGCTCGATCCACTGGTCCGTGACCATCTGGCTCGTCATCGCGATCCTGGGCGGCCTGACGGCGCTGGCGCTGGCGCTGTACATGTTGTTCTCGACCGGCAGGCAGCTGAAGGAAATGGTGGCGACGCTCAAGACGATTGCCGCCGAATACGAGATCGTGCGCCGGAACAGGCCCGGCGCGAGCGCCGGCTGACTGCCGGCAGGCAACGCCGCGGAAATTCATCGATCGTCAGAATCGCGCCCGGCGTGCAAAGCGTCACGCGCTGCGCCGCCCAGTTAATGGCCGGTTAATTTCGCCTATCTAGCATTCCGCGGCATGCAAACCGTGGAATTGCTTGCACTTCCTTCCGCCACGCCGCGCGCACCGGCGCGGCACGCGGCGCGCGCCCGCCTCGAGCCCGTGCACGCCACGCACCCGTCGCGCGCGCAGTTCGAGGACTTCATCGCCGCGCGCTTCGGCCGCGCCTACGGCGCGCGCGTGACGCATTTCCTGCCGCACCTGCTCGGCGTGCGCGACGGCCTTGGGCGCTGGCAGGCGGCGGCCGGCTACGCTGCGGCCGAGGGCGGCGACCTGTTCCTGGAGCAGTACCTGCAGCATCCGGTGGAGCACGCGCTCGCCGAGAAGCTCGGGCGCCCGCTGGCGCGCCACGGCATCGTGGAAGTGGGCAATCTCGCCGCAGTGTCCGCGGGCATGGCGCGGCTGCTGATCCCGCAGCTCGCGCGCCACCTGCACCGGCTCGGCTACCGCTGGGTGGTGTTCACCGCGACGCGCGCGCTGCGCAACTCGTTCCTGCGGCTGGGCCTGCGACCGCTGCCTATCGCGCCCGCGGATCCCGCGCGCCTTGCCGACGGCGGCGCGAGCTGGGGCGCCTACTACGAGCAGGATCCGATCGTCATGGCGGGCAAGATCGCGCTCGGCCTCGCCGCCGGGAGCCGCGCATGAAGGTCGTGACCGCCGCTTCGCTCGAGGCGCAGGTCGCGCGCCTCGCGGCGTCGCTCGCCCGCGCTCGCCCGCGCGTCCTCGGCCTGATCGCCGACAACGGGCCGGACTGGCTCGCCGCCGACCTCGCCGCCGAGCGCGCCGGCGTGCCACTCGTGCCGCTTCCCGCCTTCTTCACCCCGGCGCAGCTCGCGCACGCCGCCGCGGCGAGCGGCATGGACGCCTTGCTGTGCGACTCGCCCGCGCTCGCCGGCGCGCTTGGTTTCCCCGCGCCCACCGCGATCGAAGGCAGCGCGCTTGGCTGGCACCGCCGCGACGCCGCGCACGTAGAACTACCCGCGGACACGGCCAAGATCACGTTCACCTCCGGCACCACGGGCGCGCCGAAGGCGGTCTTCCTCGGCGCGCACGCGCAGCACGAGGTCGCGCGCGCGCTCGAAGAGGCGACGCGCCCCCTGGCGCTGCAGCGCCATCTGTGCCTGCTGCCGCTCGCCGTGCTGCTGGAGAACGTCGCCGGCGCGCGCACGGCGCTCGCCGCACGCGCCGAGTGCGCGGTGCCGCCGCTCGCCGAGATCGGCGTGAGCGGCGCGACGGGCTTCGATCCCCGCGCCTGCCTCGCCGCGCTTGCGCGCTGGAGCGCAGAGAGCGTGATTCTCCTGCCGCAGATGATGCACGCGCTCACCCTCGCGCTCGAAGCCGGCGCGCCGTGCCCGCCGCGGCTCGCCTTTGCCGCCGTGGGCGGCGCCAAGGTTGCGCCCTCGCTCCTGTTGCGCGCGCGCGCCGCGGGCCTGCCCGCCTACGAAGGCTACGGCCTCACCGAATGCGCCTCCGTGGTCGCGTTGAATCTCCCTGGCGCGGACCGCCCGGGCAGCGTCGGCCGGCCGCTCGCGCACACGCGCGTGCGCCTCGATGACGGCGGCGAGATTGTCGCGTCGGGCGTGCGCACCGGCGACCTCGGGCGCCTGGACGACGACGGCTTCCTGTATGTCGAGGGCCGGCGCAAGCACGTGATCATCACCTCCTTCGGGCGCAACGTCGCGCCCGAGTGGCCGGAAGCCGAGCTCGCCGCGAGCGGCGCTGTCGCCCAGTGCGCGGTGTTCGGCGAAGCGCAGCCGAGCCTCGGCGCAGTCCTCGTGCCGCGCTCGCCCGCGATGTCCGACGCCACCCTGCATGCCGAGGTGCAGCGCGCCAATGCGCGCCTGCCCGACTACGCGCGCATCGGCTGCTGGATCCGCGCCGACGCGCCCTTCAGTGCCGCGACGGGCACCCTGACGTCCAACGGCCGCGTGCGGCGCGACGCCGTTTGGGCGCGCTACGGCGCGCGGCTCGCAGCCCAGTTTTCCATTCGAACCGGAGTCCCAGCGCATGCCGTTCTTTGACGAGTTGCAGCGGCGTACCGCCGCCGCGCGCGCCGAGCTGTTCGCCATCCCCGTGATCCAGGACTGCCTCGCCGGCCGCGTCGGCCGCGAGCAGTACCTGGCGTTCCTCGCGCAGGCGTATCACCACGTGCGGCACACGGTGCCGCTGCTCATGGCCTGCGGCGCCCGGCTGCCGGAGACGCACGAGTGGCTGCGCACGGCCATCGCGCACTACATCGCCGAGGAAGCCGGGCACGAAGAGTGGATCCTGAGCGACATCGCGGCTTGCGGCGGCGACGCCGATGCCGTGCGGCGCGCCGCGCCCGCGCCGGCCACCGAGCTGCTGGTGGCCTACGCCTACGATTACATCGCCCGCCGCAACCCGGCCGGCTTCTTCGGCATGGTGCACGTGCTGGAAGGCACCAGCCAGGCGCTGGCGACGCGCGCCGCGCAAGTCATGCGCGGCGCGCTCGGCCTGCCGGCCGAGGCATTCACCTACCTCTCCTCGCACGGGTCGCTCGACCAGGAGCACGTGCGCTTCTTCGCTGGCCTCATGGACCGCCTCGAGGCGCCGGAGGACCAGGCGGCGGTCGTGCACGTCGCCGGCATGGTGTACCGCCTGTACGGCGACATCTTCCGTGCGCTGCCGCGCGTGGCCGCGCACGCGCTCAGCCGGGAGGCGGCATGAGCATGCCGCGCTTTCATGCCGTGCTCACCGGCGCCTCGGGCGGCATCGGGCGCGCCATCGCGCTGAAGCTCGCGCCCTTGTGCGAGACGCTGATCCTCGTGGGGCGCGACGCCACGAAGCTCACCGCATTGCAGCGCGAGTTTCCGCAGGCGCGGGCGGTCGCCGCCGACCTCACCACCGCCGCCGGACGCGAAGCCGTGCGCCGTGCGGCCGCCGAGTCCCCGGGCGGCATCGACCTGCTGGTCAACAACGCCGGCGCGGGCGAGTTCGCGTGGTTCCTCGACCAGAGCGACGAGATGCTGGAGCGCATCGTGCAGGTCAACGTGCTCGCCACCCTGCAGCTCACGCGCCGGCTGCTGCCCCTGCTGCTTGCGCAGCCCGCCGCACGCATCGTCAACGTCGGCTCGATCTTCGGCCACCTTGCCTATCCGGGCTACGTGGCCTACAGCGCGACCAAGTTCGCGCTGCACGGCTTTTCCGAGGCGCTGCGCCGGGAGCTGGCCGACACCCCCGTGCAGGTCAGCTGGTTCGCGCCGCGCGCCACGCGCACCGCCATGAACAGCGCGGCGCTGTGCGCGCTCAACGAAGAGCTCGGCGTGGCAATGGACGACCCGCAGGCGGTGGCCGCGGCGTTCGTCGCGCTGCTCGAGCATCCGGTGCGCGAGCGCCTGCTCGGCATGCCCGAGCGACTGTTCGCGCGCCTCAATCAGCTCGTGCCCGGGCTGGTCGACCGCGCGCTGCGGCGCCAGCTGCCGGCCATCCGCCGCCACGCGCGCGGCGAGCCCACCCAACCCTCGTCCCAAGGAGTCCATCCATGAAACCGAGCATCAAAGCCTTCCTCGCCCTGTCGTGCGCCGCGCTCCTGCTTGCGCCGACCGTCCGCGCCGGCGTCGACGACGACGTGCGCGTCCTGCAGCAGCAATGGGAGCAGATCAAGTACCGCAAGCCGCAGGCCGAGCAGGAAAAGGCCTTCGCGGCGCTCGCCCAGTCCGCGGCCGCGGTGCGCGCCCGGTACGCCGACCGCGCCGAGGCGGAGATCTGGTACGGCATCATCGTCGCCAGCCATGCCGGCGCGAAGGGCGGCCTGGGCGCGCTGTCGCTCGCCAAGGAGGCGAAGCAGGCGCTCGAGCATGCGCTCAACATCGACGCCAAGGCGCTCTCGGGCTCGGCTTACACGAGCCTCGGGTCGCTGTACTACCAGGTGCCCGGCTGGCCGATCGGCTTCGGCGACGATGCCAAGGCGCGCGCGCTGCTCGACAAGGCGCTGGCGCTCAATCCCGAGGGCATCGACCCGAACTTCTTCCTCGGCGACTACCTGTACCGGCAGCGCGACTTCGACGGCGCGCGCAAGGCGCTCGAGCGCGCGCTGCAGGCCCCGCCGCGGCCCGACCGGCCTCTCGCCGACGAGGGCCGGCGCGCCGAGGTGAAGGAAATCCTCGCCAAGCTACCGGCGCGCTAGTCGCGCCGCGGTATCCTTGCGTGGCCATGCGCATCCTGCTGGTCGAGGACGACGAGCTGCTGGGCGACGGCGTGCGCGACGCCCTGGAGCGCGCGCGCCACGCCGTCGAGTGGGTGCGCGACGGGCGCCACGCGCTTACCGCGCTCGGCGGCAGCGCGTTCGACCTGGCCATCCTCGACCTGGGCCTGCCGGGCCTGGACGGCATCGAGGTCCTGCGCAGCCTGCGCGCGCGCGGCGGCGCCACTCCCGTGCTGGTGCTGACCGCGCGCGACGCGCCGGCGCAGCGCGTGGCCGGCCTCGACGCCGGCGCCGACGACTACCTGACCAAGCCGTTCGACCTGGACGAGCTGCTGGCGCGCGTGCGCGCGCTGCAGCGCCGCGCGCGCGGGGCGGCGGTCAACGTCATCGAGCACGGGCCGCTGCGGCTCGACCCCGGGTCGTTCTCGGTGACCTGCGAGGGCCGCGCAGTCGAGCTGCAGCGCCGCGAGTTCATGCTGCTGCACAAGCTCCTGGAGAGCGCCGGGCAGGTGCTGTCGCGCGCGCAGCTCGAGGAGTCGCTGTACGGCTGGGAAGGCGGCGTGGAGAGCAACACGCTCGACGTGCACATCCACCGGCTGCGCCGCAAGCTCTATCCCGACGTCATCCGCACCGTGCGCGGCGTGGGCTACGTCATCGATCCCGCGCCCCAGGCGCGGGCCGACTGAGCCTTGGCGGCGCGCTCGATCCGCGCGCTGCTGCTCGGCGGCAGCGTCGCCGCGCTGTTCGCCGTGCTCGGCGCCGTCGCCTGGCTGAGCTTCCAGGGCAGCCAGGAAGAGGCCGAGGAGCTGTTCGACGCGCGCCTCGCGACGTCGGCGCGCGTGCTCGAGGCGCTGGTCGCGCGCCAGGTGGAGAAGGCGACGATCGCGGCGCCGCTCGTCATCGCGCTGCCCGGGCCGCTGGAAAGCGAGGACCACGACAAGCCGGGCCCGCTCGGCCACTATTACGAGACCAAGATCGCGTTCCAGGTGCGCGACGCCGACGGGCGGCTGCTGGCGCGCTCGGCCTCTGCGCCCGAGGCGCCCTTCGCGCCGCTCGTCGCCGGCTTCGGCACGCGCCCTTTCGACGGCCGCGACTGGCGCGTGTTCTCGCTGCGCTCGGGCGAAGTCTGGATCCAGGTCGCGGAGCGCGACGACGTGCGCGGCGAG
>JAOUIL010000120.1 GCA_029883975.1 Betaproteobacteria bacterium | reverse complement strand
CTTCGAGGTAAAGCGCCGGTTCGCCTCTGGTTTCGAGGTCGGCGCCTGGTACACGTTCACTGACGGCAACGACATTACCTCGCCCGGCTCGCCCGAAAGCCCGTACTACGACAAGGGCGTGTTCATGAAGGTAGCGCTCGATTCCATGGTCACGCGCGACACGCGCGCGGCCGCCAACCTCGCGCTCTCGCCCTGGACGCGCGACGTCGGGCAGATGGTGGCCTCGCCGGGCGACCTCGCGCGCCTGATGGAGCCCAACGTCTTCGGCATGCACGACCTCGACGGCCTGCGGCGCTTCGGCGACATGGAGGACGACTACCGGCTGCCCGCGCTCGGCGGCGACGCGCGGCCGTGGCCCGACTTCGTCGCCGGCGATGCGACGGCTTTCGGGCGGCAGGCGGGGCGCGCGAGCTGGGTGGACGGCCTGGCGCTCGGCGCGGGCCTCGTGCTCGGCGCGGCCCTGCTCGACACCGAATACGACAAGCTCGCCCGGCGCTACGCGGACGAGTCGTGGCTGCAGAACGGCGTGAAGCTCGGCGACGCCCTGCCGATCGTGGTGGCGGGGCTCTCGGGGCTCTTCGCGATCGACGGTTCGCGACCGCAACTACAGAGTTCCGGCATCGCCGCTCTGGAGGCGAGCGCGCTGGCGGTCGTCAGCACCGAGGTGCTCAAGCGCGCCGTCGGCCGCGCGCGGCCCGACCAGGAGCTCGGCGCGAGCGAGTTCGATCCATTCAGCTCGGACGACGCTTACCACAGCTTCCCCTCGCGCCGCGCCGCCGTCATGTGGGCCGCCGTCACCCCGTACGCCAAGGAGTTCGGCATGCCGTGGCTGTATGGCCTCGCCGCCGTCACCACCTTCGGGCGCGCCGCGAGCCGGGAGCACTGGCTGTCGGACGCCGTCGCCGGGTCGCTGCTCGGCTATTGGCTCGGCAGCACCGCCTGGGAGGCGCGCCGCGAGGCGCGACTCGGTCGTGATGCACCGCGCATCGGCGTGGGGGTGGACAACGTGACAGTGGCGTGGGATTTCTAGCGCATGAGGCACCCAGCATGGCGCCAGCGATGACAATACGTCGGAGCCTCCGGCGCCTTTCCTATGGTCTCCCGTTTTTGGGCGGGAAGATTCACCTCGCCCAAGAACGGGAGATCGCATCGAAAAGCCAAACCCTCGCCGCGATCCTCTTCGTCGCTTGCTCTACCGCCTGGGGCCAATCCTGCAAAGTCCTCGACCCCGAGCTCCAGTCCTCCTACTCCGGCCCCTGCCTGAACGGCCTCGCGCAAGGCGAAGGCCGCGCGAGCGGCATCGCGGAATATGAAGGCGGCTTCAAGGCGGGCCGCAAGCACGGCCGGGGCGTGAAGCGCTGGCCGAATGGCGACCGCTACGAGGGCGACTTCGTGGACGACCGCAAGGAGGGCCGCGGCACGTACGTCTGGGGACGCGGCGAGTGGCAGGGCGAGCGCTACGAGGGTGATTACGCGAGCGATAAGCGCGAAGGAGCGGGCACCTACACCTGGCCGACGGGCGACGTCTACCGCGGCCCGTGGGTGGCGGACCGCATTGCGGGCTTCGCGACCCCCATGATGCTCGCGCAGCGCAGGTTCGCCGAGGAGTCGCTGAAGGCCGTCGGTCGCCATGGGCAGAAGGTGTGCCGCGAGATGCCGGTGGGAATCGCGCTTTCGGAGTGGATCCGCGGCGAGGTCGTAGGCGTTGCGGGCGGGCGCGTGGGCGTGCGCGTCACGCAGCCGGGCGAGCACCGCATGCTCGCAGGCGTCGAACTGCGCTCCGGCGACGTGGTGTGGGACAGGCCGACCGTTTGGACGCCATGCTGGTAGCGCGATGAGGCAAGCGCTGGTCATCGTGGTGCTGCTCGCGGCGGGCGGAATCCTCGCTCACTACCACGTCTCCAACCAGAGCTACTACCCCGTGGCCAGGCTGACCTCCGGCAGCGGCTACACGTTCACCGTGGTGCAGGACCGCGTCGAGACGCGCGGGGAATGTGGCAAAGCGAACGACCGCTTCGTGCTGCCGATCAAGCGCTCCTGCGCGGAGTGCCGCATCGCATACGCGCGCTGCGAGCGCGAGCTGCAGGGACTCGAGCTCCAGCTCATCATGGGCGAGCCGGTGCCGATGCACGTCGTGGTGGCACCGAAGCTGCGCATGGCGATGGAAGGGCCGGCGGAAACGCTGCGCCGTGACTGTGAGCAGATGGCGGCGGCGATCGTGCGCGTGGGAGTGCCGTCGGCGGCCTGTGCCTATCCGGGGGTCATGCGCCGGCCCTGACGTGCCCGGGCGCGAGCCGCCCGCGGTTTCCGTGCTAACGTGCGCCCGCCCATGCGTTTGCCTCCCTTGTCATTCCGGCTGCTGGCCGCCGCGGGCGCCCTCGCCTGCGCCAGCCTGCTCGCCTATGGCTATTACCTGCAGTACTTCGAGGGCCAGGACCCCTGCCCCTTGTGCCTGCTGCAGCGCGGGTCGTACTACGCGCTGATCGTCGTCTTCGCCGCGGCCGCAATGCACGACCCGGGCCGCAAGGGGCGCATCGCCTGGGGCGTGGCCGCCTTTCTCGCGGCGGCGAGCGGCGTGGGTGTCGCCACGCGCCAGGTGTACCTGCAGCACCTGCCGCCCGACCAGGTGCCCGCCTGCGGCCCGGACCTGTTCTTCATGATGGAGAACCTGCCCGTCGCGCGCACGCTGCAGCTGCTCTTTCGCGGCTCCGGGCAGTGCGCGGAAGTGAAGTGGAGGTTCCTCGGCCTGTCGATCGCCGAGTGGTCGCTCCTCTGGTTCCTCGCCTTCGCCGCGCTCGCGGTGCTGCTCGCGCTGAAGAAAGGACTCAGACGCTGATATTCCGCTCCGCGGAGTATCAGGGTCTGTTCCCGCGCAGCACGAGCCTTCCTGCGCCCGCGGCCTCGAGCTGCGCGCGGCCGGTCGTCATCGGCATGTAGTCGCCGCGCGCCCACGCCGCGCTGAAGCTGCGGTAGTGCCGCGAGAGCACGTTGCCCGATTGCCCGCCGGAGTGGATGAAGAGCGAGCGCTCGAGGTCCTCGAGGTCGTAGATGGCGCGCAGGCTCGCCGCGTGCGTGTTGGCATAGGGACGCGCCTCGTCCTCCATGCGGTTGCGGCCCACGTTCACGGTGTACGCGTCGCCCGCGCTCGGCACGGAGATGTCGAACCAGCGCGCGAGCCACGGCACGCGGCCGAACGGCCGGTGCTCGTGGCGCGCCTCGTGCGCCGCGCCCCAGCGCCAGGACGCCATGTCGCCGCCGTAACGCCGGCGCAGGTCGGCGAGCGCCGCGTCGAGCGACTGCGAGAGCAGCGCGTCGCAGGTCTCGGCGGCCGGCGTGCGCACGTTGTCGCACCAGCGCGACTGCCCGTCGCGGTCCTCGAGCACCGCCGCGACGAACGGCGCGCGCGCCAGCCACTGGCCGCGGAACGCCTCGCCCATCTCGTCGGCGTACAGCGCGCGCGTCAGCTCGCGCCACCACGCCCAGAAGACGAGCGGCTCGGGCCGCTCCGCGTCCATGGTGCCGTCCCAGGCGCCGAGCAGCCGCAGCGCGCGGCGCGCCTCGTCGCCCGCGGGCCTGGTTTGCAGCAGGCGCGGCAACAGCTCGCGCGCGGGCAGCGACACCACGTCGCCCTGGATGCGCGCGAAGCTGCCGACGTTGTGCGCGGGCAGCGCGCGCAACAGCTCCTCGATGCGTTGCGCGCGGTACGGCGCCTGCCATTCGCTCGTGATGTGGTGCGCGTAGCCCGGCGGCGTGACGCGGTGGTTGGCCGTCACCACCTGCCCGCTCGCGGGGTTGTAGGCATGCGGCAGCTCGGCGAAGGGCACGAAGCCCGCCCAGTCGTATTTCGCCAGCCAGCCCGGCGCGGGCGCGAGGCCCATCAGGTCGTTGCCGGGCTTACGCAGCGGCACGCGGCCCGCGGCGACGAAGCCGATGTTGCCCGCGGTGTCGGCGTACACCACGTTCTGCTGCGGCGCGTGGAAGTCGCGCAGCGCGCCGACGAAGCCCGCCCAGTCGTGCGCACTTGCGATCTTCAGCGCCGACTGCATGGTGAGGTCGTCCTCGCGCAGCGCGGTCCACTGCAGCGCCACCACGTGCCCGCGCGGCGCGGCTTCCTGCGCGGCGCGCGACACGTCCGAGATCACCGGCCCGTGGCGCGAAAGGCGCACCTGCAGGCGCACGTCCTCGCCGCCCTTCACGCGGATCACCTCGTCCACGCGCTCGAAGGCGCGCGGGCCGTCGGGCGTCAGGTAGTCGCCCGCGCTGTCGAGGCGCTCGAGGTACAGGTCCTGCACGTCCGGGCCCGTGTTGGTGAAGCCCCAGGCGAAGTGCGAGTTGCGCCCGAGCACGATCGCCGGCACGCCGGGCAGCGTCGCGCCGATCGCCTCGAACTCCGGCGTCTTCACGTGCGCGAAGTACCACACCGCCGGCGCGGTGAGGCCGAGGTGCGGGTCGTTGGCGAGCAGCGGCTTGCCGGTGGCGCTGCGCTTGCCGCTCACCACCCAGTTGTTGGAACCCAGGCCCTCGCTCTGCCCGTAAATGGGGACAGTCCCTATCTTTCTCGTTTGCAGATGAGAAAAATGGGGACTGTCCCCATTTACCCCATTTACCGCGAGCTTCACGCCTTCCTGCTCGAGCCCCTGGTAGAAGCGCTGCAACTCTACGATCGGTGGGTACTTCTCGCCGGGATACGGCGGCAGCAGCTCGTGGATGCGCTCGAGCGGCATGGTCTTCGCGAGGCGCAGGCGCAGCAGCTCGCTCCGCCAGTTGCCGCCCAGGTCCCACGCCATCATCTTGATCCAGCCGAGCGAGTCGGCCGGCGTCCACGGCTCGGGCTTGACGCCCGTGAGCCAGAACTCGACCGGCAGCACGGGGTCGGTGGCGAGGAAGGCGTTGACGCCTTCGGCGTAGGACTCGAGAAGCTGCTGGGTCTGCTTGTCGAGGCGCGCGAAGTTGGCGAGCGCGGCGCGCCGTACGCCGAGCGTGCGCAGGAAGCGGTCGGTTTCGAGCGCGGGCGGGCCGAGCACCTCGGCGAGCCGGCCCGCCGCGGTGCGCCGGTTCATCTCCATCTGCCAGAGCCGGTCCTGCGCATGGACGTAGCCGAGCACGCGCGTGGCGTCGGCGAGGCTCTGCGCGAATATGTGCGGCACGCCGAAGCGGTCGCGCAGGATCTCCACGGGCTTTTCCAGGCCGGCGAGCCGCGCCTCGCCCGTTTCCTGGGGCAGCGACCGGCGCAGATGGAAATACATCGCGCCGGCCAGCACGGCGGCCACGATCAGGGCCGCGAAGGCCAGCCGGACGAGGATACGCATCGGGGAAAGGATACGTTTTCCCCGGGGATTACACCAATGCGGCACTGCCACAAATCTGTTATAAGCAATGGGTTATCACGGCATTGGGAGACATCCCGTGCTCTATAGCCTGTACGAAGCGCAGCACGCCTGGCTCACCCCCTGGCGCCTCGTCGCCGAGGCCCAGCGCGGATGGCTGAGCAACCCGTTCATGCCCTGGGCCGAGGCGCCGCTGGCGAAAAAGCTCGCCGCGTCGAACGACGTCTTCCTGCGCGTCACGCAGCGCTACGCGAAGCCCGAGTGGCGCGTGGCCGGCGCGAGCATCGAGGTCGCGCTCGACAAGCCCTTCTGCAAGCTGCTGCGCTTCACGCCCGAAGTTCCCCGCACCCGTCCCGCTCCCAAGGTCCTGATCGTCGCCCCGCTCTCCGGGCACCACGCCACGCTGCTGCGCGACACGGTGCGCACCATGCTCGCCGAGCACGACGTGTGGATCACGGACTGGGAGGACGCGCGCTTGGTGCCGCTCGCCGCGGGCGCGTTCCACCTCGCGGACTACGTGGCTTATGTGCAGGAGTTCATTCGCCTCCTTTCGCCCGACCTGCACGTGATCTCGGTGTGCCAGCCGACGGTGCCGGTGCTGTGCGCCATCGCGCTGATGGCCGAAGCGCGGGAAGCGCACGCGCCGAAGACCATGACGATGATGGGCGGGCCGATCGACGCGAGGAAGAGCCCGACCGCGGTCAACAACCTCGCCATGACTCGGCCGCTCTCCTGGTTCGAGCGCCACGTCATCCACCGCGTGCCGGCCAAGTACCCGGGCTACCACCGGCGCGTGTACCCGGGGTTCCTGCAGCACATGGGCTTCGTCGCCATGAACCCCGACCGGCACCTGAACGCGCAC
>JAOUIL010000046.1 GCA_029883975.1 Betaproteobacteria bacterium | reverse complement strand
AGCCGCTCGATCAGCTCGAGCTTCACCTTCGTCGGCACTTCGCGCTTCTCGTTCTGCAGCCCGTCGCGCGGGCCGACTTCTACGATGCGTACGGATTGTGGAAGGGTCGCCATGGGAAATTCTATTCCAGCCGCAGGAGCTCGGCGCCCTCGGCGACCTGCTCGCCCGCCGCGTAGTGGATCTCCTTCACCTCGCCGTCGCCGGGGGCGAAGATGGTGTGCTCCATCTTCATCGCCTCGAGGATCAGCAAAGGGGCGCCTTTCTGCACCTTGTCGCCGCGTTTCACCATCACCGCGATCACCTTGCCGGGCATCGGCGCGGCGAGTGATCCCCCGCCCGCGTCGATGTCCAGGCCCTCGAGCTCGTCGTGCAGCGTGAGCCGCCGGTGCGCGCCGCCGAGGAACACGTGCCAGTCGCGGCCGTCGCGCACCGCGCGCGCCTTCCAGGCGCGCCCGTCCAGCCGCACGAGCAGCCGGCCATCGGCGAGGCGCTCGGCTTCGAGCGCGTGGTTGCGGCCGGCGACGTCCATGCGCCAGCCGGCCTCGCCGAAATGCACGGTCACCGGGTGGCGATCCTCGCCCTCGGCGAACCCGAAGGCATGGTGCGAGTCCTGGTTGAGCCGCCAGCCGTCCACCCGGTTCCAGGGCGAATGCGGGTCGCCGGACGCGGCGGCGCGCTGCCGTGCCGCGTCCTCCTCGGCGAAGAGCTCCGCGCAGGCGGCCGTGGCGAGCATCTCCTCGGAGAGCGGCGGCCGCGCAGGCAGCAGCGCCGCCCGATTGCGCTCGATGAGGCCTGTGTCGAGCTCGCCTTCGGCGAAGTCCCGGCAGCGCAGCGTGCGCGCAAGGAACTCGACATTGGTGCGCAGGCCCGCGATCTCGACTTCGTCCAGCGCGCTCGCCAGCCGCGCGAGCGCCGCGCGCCGGTCCGCGCCCCAGGCGATGAGCTTGGCGATCATCGGGTCGTAGTGCGGCGTGATCGCTGCCCCGGCATCCACCCCGGCATCGGTGCGCAGGTCGGGTGCATCCTCGGGAAAGCGCAGGTGCGCGAGGCGCCCGGTCTGCGGCAGGAACTCGCGCGCCGGGTCCTCGGCGTACAGGCGCGCCTCGACGGCGTGGCCGCGGATCGCGAGGTGTTCCTGGGCGCGCGGCAGCTTCTCGCCCGCCGCGACGCGCAGCTGCCACTCCACGAGGTCGAGGCCCGTGATCATCTCTGTCACCGGGTGCTCGACTTGCAGCCGCGTGTTCATCTCCATGAAGTAGAAGCGTCCGTCCTGCTCGGCGATGAACTCCACCGTGCCCGCGCCCGTGTAGCCCACTGCACGCGCGGCAGCGACCGCCGCCTCGCCCATCTCCTTCCTGCGCTTCTCGCTCATGCCGGGCGCGGGCGCCTCCTCCAGCACCTTCTGGTGCCGGCGCTGCACCGAGCAGTCGCGCTCGAAGAGGTAAACGAGGTTGCCGTGCGTGTCGCCGAACACCTGCACTTCGATGTGCCGCGGACGCTCGAGGTACTTCTCGACCAGCACACGTGCGTCGCCGAAGGCGGACTGCGCCTCGCGCTGCGCGCCTTCGAGCGCCGCCTTGAATTCCGGCGCCGCGCGCACGATGCGCATGCCCTTGCCGCCGCCGCCGGCCGAGGCCTTGATGAGCACCGGGTAGCCGATGCGCCCGGCTTCCTTCGCCAACTGGGCGGCATCCTGCTGCTCGCCGTGGTAGCCGGGCACGAGCGGCACGCGCGCCCTCTCCATCAAGCGCTTGGCCGCGGATTTGTCGCCCATCGCTGCGATTGCCTCAGGCGCCGGGCCGATGAACACGAGTCCCGCTTTCGCGCAGGCGCGCGCGAAGTCCTCGTTCTCCGCAAGAAAGCCGTAGCCTGGGTGGATCGCCTCCGCGCCCGTGTCGCGCGCGGCGGCGAGGATGGCCTCGATATCGAGGTAGCTCTCGCGCGCGGGCGGCGGGCCGATGCGGCGCGCCTCGTCGGCGAGGCGAACGTGGCGCGCGTCGCGATCCGCGTCCGAGTACACCGCGACCGTGCGCACGCCCATGCGCCGCGCGGTGCGCATCACGCGGCAGGCGATCTCGCCGCGGTTCGCGATGAGGATCCTGCGGAACATCAGTCGCGCCAGGAGGGCTTGCGCTTCTCGAGGAAGGAGGCGATTCCCTCCTTGCCCTCGGCCGAGACGCGGATCTCGGCGATGCGCCGCGCGGTGTCTTCGATCAGGGCATCGTCCACGGGCCCCGACGAGACGACACGGATCAGGTCCTTGATCTTGTCCAGCGCCTGCGGCCCGCCTTGGAGCAGGTGTTTGAGCATTTCCTCGATCTCGCCGTCGAGCTTTTCCGACGGCGAGACCATGCTGAGCAGGCCCAGGCGATACGCCTCGCTCGCGTCGAAGATTTCGGCAGTAAGGAAGTAGCGTCGTGCGGCTCGTTCCCCCATGGCCCTGACGACGTAGGGACTGATCGTTGCGGGCGACAAGCCGAGCTTTGCTTCAGACAAGCAGAACTTGGACTCAGGAGTGCCAACCGCGATATCGCACGCCGCGACCAGCCCCACGCCGCCCGCGAACGCCGGGCCATGCACGCGCGCCACGGTGGGCTTGGCCATCCGATCGAGCGTCTTCAGCATGCCGGCGAGCGCCCGCGCGTCGGCGAGGTTCTGCTCGTAGCCGTAGCCCGCCATGCGCTTCATCCAGTTGAGGTCGGCGCCCGCGCAGAACGCCGGGCCGTTGCCGCCCAGCACCACGGCGCGCACGCCATCATCGGCGTCCAGCTCGCGCAACGTCTGTGTCAGCGCGGCGATGAGCGCGTCGTCGAAGGCGTTGCGGATCTCTGGCCGGTCGAGCCACACCCGCGCAATGCCGCCGCTTTGCACGACCTTCAGCATGCTCACATCCGGAACACGCCAAAGCGCGTAGGCTCGATCGGCGCGTTGAGCGACGCCGAGATGGCAAGGCCGAGGACGCGGCGCGTCTCCGCCGGATCCACCACGCCGTCGTCCCACAGGCGCGCACTCGCGTAGTAGGGATGCCCCTGGCGCTCGTACTGTTCGCGGATCGGCCGCCTGAACGCCTCTTCCTCTTCCGCGCTCCAGCGGCCACCCTTCGCCTCGATGCCGTCGCGGCGCACGGTAGCGAGCACGCTCGCCGCCTGCTCGCCGCCCATCACCGAGATGCGCGCATTGGGCCACATCCACAGGAAGCGCGGCGCGTAGGCGCGCCCGCACATGCCGTAGTTGCCCGCGCCGTAGGAGCCGCCGAGGATCAGCGTGAACTTGGGAACCTTGGCGGTCGCCACCGCCGTCACCATCTTGGCGCCGTCCTTGGCGATGCCGCCTGCCTCGTACTTCTTGCCGACCATGTAGCCCGCGATGTTCTGCAGGAACACGAGCGGGACGCCGCGCTGGCAAGCGAGCTCGATGAAGTGCGCGGCCTTGAGCGAGCTCTCGGAATACAGGATGCCGTTGTTGGCGAGGAGCGCCACCGGGTAGCCGTGCAGGTGCGCGAAGCCGGTGACCAGCGTCGCGCCGTAGTTCTGCTTGAACTCGTCCAACTCCGAGCCGTCCACCACGCGCGCGATCACCTCGCGCACGTCGTAGGGCTTCCTCACGTCGGAGGGAATCACGCCGTAGATCTCCTCCGCCGGGTAGAGCGGCTCGCTCGGCCCGCGCATCTCGAGCCGCGCCTCCTTGCGCGTATTGAGGTTGGCGACGATGCGCCGGCAGATGGCGAGCGCGTGTGCATCGCTGAGCGCGTAGTGATCGGACACTCCCGAGACGCGCGTGTGCACGTCGGCGCCGCCCAGCTCTTCCGCGCTCACCACTTCGCCGGTGGCCGCCTTCACGAGCGGCGGGCCGCCGAGGAAGATCGTGCCCTGGCCCTTGACGATGATCGATTCGTCCGCCATCGCCGGCACGTAGGCGCCGCCCGCCGTACAGGAGCCCATCACCGCCGCGATCTGCGGAATGCCGGCTGCCGAGAGGTTGGCCATGTTGAAGAAGATGCGCCCGAAGTGCTCCCGGTCGGGGAACACGTCGTCCTGGTTGGGGAGGTTCGCGCCGCCCGAGTCCACGAGGTAGATGCACGGCAGGCGGTTCTGCGCGGCGACCTCCTGCGCACGCAGGTGCTTCTTCACCGTCATCGGGAAATAAGTGCCGCCCTTGACCGTCGCGTCGTTACACACGACGATGCACTCGCGCCCGGAGACGCGGCCCACGCCCGTGATGATGCCGGCGCCGGGCGCCTCGTCGCCGTACATGCCGAAAGCCGCGAGCTGGCCGATCTCGAGGAACGGCGAGCCGGGGTCGAGAAGCGTCCTGACGCGCTCGCGCGGCAGGAGCTTGCCGCGCGCCGCGTGCTTGGCGCGCGCCTGCTCGTCGCCGCCCAATGCCGCCTGCGCCACCTTGTCACGCAGGTCCGCGACCAGTCCCTGCATGCGCGCGGCGTTGGCACGGAACTCCTCAGAGCGCGGGTTGAGCTGCGACTTGATGACTGGCACTACGCGCCTCCGAGCGCGCGGCCAATGAGCAGGCGCTGGATGTCGTTCGCGCCCTCGTAGATCTTGCAGACGCGCACGTCGCGCCAGATGCGCTCGACGGGGAAGTCGGACACATAGCCGTAGCCGCCGTGAATCTGCATCGCGTCGGAGCACACCTGCTCGGCCATCTCGGAGGCGAAGAGCTTCGCCATCGAGGCTTCCTTGAGGCACGGCTTCCCTGCGTCGCGCAGGGCCGCCGCAAAGAGGTACAGCTGTCGCGCCGCCTCGATCTGGGTCGCCATGTCCGCCAGGCGGAAGTTCACCGCCTGGTGCTCGAACAGCGCCTTGCCCATGCTCTTTCTCTCGTGCGAGTAGGCGAGCGCGGCGTCCAGCGCGGCTTGCGCCATGCCGGTTGCCTGCGCGGCGACGTTGATGCGCCCGGATTCCAGGTTGGCGAGCGCGATGCGGTAGCCCACGCCTTCCTCGGCGAGCCGGTGCGCCGCGGGCACCCTGCAGTTCTCGAGCACGATCTGCGCCGTGTCGGAGGCACGCTGTCCGGCCTTGTCCTCCAGGCGGGCCACCTGGTAGCCGGGCGTGGCGGTGGGCACGACGAAGGCGCTGATGCCGCGCTTGCCCGCCGCCTTGTCGGTGACCGCGAAGACGATCGCCACGTCGGCGGTCTTGCCCGAGGTGATGAACTGCTTCACGCCGTTCAGCACGTAGTGCTCGCCCTGGCGCTCGGCGCGCGTGGTGATCGCGCCCGCGTCGGAGCCCACGTGCGGCTCGGTGAGCAGGAAGGCGCCGAGCTGCGCGCCGCGCGCCACGGGCCTGAGGAACTCCTCCTTCTGCGCGTCGCTGCCGTAGCCGTTCAGGATGTTGGCCACGAGGTTCGTCACCATGACGATGGTGCAGGTCGCGCCGTCGCCCGCCGAGACCTCCTCGCAGGCGATCGCGAGCGCGGTGGTGTCCATGCCGGCGCCGTCCCAGCGCTCGGGGATCGCCACGCCCATCAGGCCCATGGCGGCGAGACCCTGCACTTCCTCGCGGGGAAAGCGTTTCTCGCGGTCCCAGGCGGGGGCGTTGGGCGCGAGGCGCTCGCGCGCGAAGCGCCGCACCGCATCGCGCAGCTCCGCGTGGTGCGGCGCGAGGCTCATCTCAGCTCACCCTCGCGTAGGTCACCGTGTGGTGCGTGAAGAGCTTGCCCTTGCCGTCATGGCATTCCGCCGTGCCGTAGAGGATGCGCTTGCCCGTCTTCAGCACGCGCGCCGTGCAGTACACGGTCTGGCGGCGCGCGGCGTTGAGGAACGCGGTGTTCAGCTCCGAGGTCACCGCGTCGTGCTCGATGCCGATGTGGCGCTTGATGGCAAGCCACATGGCGCAGTCGGCCGCCGCCATGAACGCCGGCCCGTTCACCGTGCCGCCCGGACGCTCGAGCGACTTGCGGAAGGGCATGGCGATGGTGCATTCGGCATCGCTCACCGCGTGCAGGCGCATGCCGTAGTCGCGCACGAAGCGCGCGCGCTGGAGCAGCGCCTGCAACTCGCGCTTGGAGGGTCTCTTCGCGCTCACGCAAGCTCGATGGCCATCGCGGTGGCCTCGCCGCCGCCGATGCACAGGCTCGCCACGCCGCGCTTGCCGCCGTACTTGCGCAGCGCGCCGATGAGCGTGACGAGGATCCTCGCCCCCGAGGCGCCGATCGGGTGGCCGAGCGCGCAGGCGCCGCCGTGCACGTTCACCTTCTCGTGCGGGAGCTCGAGCTCCTGCATCGCTGCCATCGCCACGACGGCGAAGGCCTCGTTCACCTCGAACAGATCCACCTTCTCCGCGCTCCAGCCGGTGCGCGCGAGGAGCTTCTGCATCGCACCCACCGGCGCGGTGGTGAACCAGCCCGGCTCCTGCGCGTGCGTGGCGTGGCCGATGATGGTGGCGAGCGGCGCGAGGCCGCGCTTCTCGGCAGTGGAGCGGCGCATGAGCACCAGCGCCGCCGCGCCGTCCGAGATCGAGCTCGAGTTCGCGGCGGTCACGGTGCCGTCCTTGCGGAACGCGGGCTTGAGCGTGGGAATCTTCTCCAGGTTCGCCTTGAACGGCTGCTCGTCGGTCTCGATGAACTTCTCGTCCTTGCCCGCCTTGATGGCGAGCGGCGTCGTTTCCCAGGCGAACCAGCCTTCCTTGTTCGCCTTTTGCGCGCGCAGCAGGGAGGCCACGGCGAAGGCGTCCTGCGCCTCGCGCGTGAACTTGTACTTCTGCGCGCAATCCTCGGCGAAAGAGCCCATCAGGCGGCCCTTGTCGTATGCGTCCTCCAGGCCGTCGTAGAACATGTGGTCGATCACCTGGCCGTGGCCCATGCGCAGGCCCGCGCGCGCCTTGGGCAGCAGGTAGGGCGCGTTGGTCATGGACTCCATGCCGCCCGCGACGAAGATCTCGGCCGAGCCCGCGAGCAGCGCGTCGTGCGCGAGCATCGCCGCCTTCATGCCCGAGCCGCACATCTTGTTGACGGTCGTGCAGCCGGCGGCGAGCGGCAGGCCCGCAACGAGCGAGGCCTGGCGCGCGGGCGCCTGGCCCTGGCCCGCGGGCAGCACGCAGCCCATGATGACTTCCTGCACGTCTTCGGCCTTGATCCTGGCGCGCTCAACGGCGGCGCGGATGGCGGCGGCGCCCAGTTCCGGCGCAGCGAAGCTCTTCAGGTCTCCCTGGAAGCCGCCCATCGGGGTGCGGGCGGCGGAAACGATGACGATCGGATCGGTGGTCATGGCCTATTCCTTTCGCGTGCAATTCAGGTCGCGCAGCAATCCATCCTTCAGGTCGTAGATCCAGCCGTGCACGTCGAGAGGCTGCCCGCGCTCCCAGGCTTCCTGCACGGCGGTGCACTGACTGATGTTGCGTACCTGCTCCTCGACGTTCAGCTCGCACAGGCGCCGGTGACGCGGCTCCTCGTGCGCAAACCCCGAGAGCTCGGCGGCGTGCTTTCCGGCCACGTCCTGCACGTGGCGCAGCCAGTTGTCGGACAAACCGATGCGGTGCCGGGTCATCGCCGCGTGCACGCCGCTGCAGCCGTAGTGGCCGCAAAGGATGATGTGCCGAACCTTCAGGATGTCGACGGCGAACTGGATCACCGAGAGGCAATTCAGGTCGGTGTGCACCACGACGTTGGCGATGTTGCGGTGGACGAACACCTCGCCCGGCGCGAGGCCGGTGATCTGGTTGGCGGGCACGCGCGAGTCCGAGCAGCCGATCCACAGGTACTGCGGCGTCTGCTGGCGCGCCAGGCGCGAGAAATACTCCGGGTCCGAGGCCAGCACGCCCCGGGCCCAGGCCTTGTTGTTCTCCAGGAGCTGCTGCAGGCTCACGCCGTCTCGCCGAACAGCTCGCGCCCGATCAGCCAGCGGCGGATCTCGGAGGTGCCCGCGCCGATCTCGTAGAGCTTGGCGTCGCGCCACAGGCGCCCGGTGGGCGTCTCGTTGATGTAGCCCATGCCACCCAGCGCCTGGATCGCCTCGCCCGCCATCCAGGTGGCCTTCTCCGCGGCGTAGAGGATCGCGCCCGCGGCGTCCTTCCTCGTCGTCTCGCCGCGATCGAGCGCCTGGCCCACCGCGTAGACGTAGGCGCGGCAGGCGGAGAACGTGGTGTACATGTCGGCGAGTTTGCCCTGCATCAACTGGAACTCGCCGATCGGCTGGCCGAACTGCTTGCGCTCGTGCACGTAGGGCATGACGACGTCGAGGCACGCGGCCATGATTCCCAGGGGCCCGCCGGCGAGCACCGCGCGCTCGTAATCGAGGCCGCTCATCAGCACCTTGACGCCCTTGCCTTCCTCGCCGAGTACGTTGACCGCGGGGACTTCGCAGTCGCGGAACACCAGCTCGCAGGTGTTCGAGCCGCGCATGCCGAGCTTGTCGAGCTTCTGCGCGGTGGAAAAGCCCTTCATGCCCTTCTCGATGAGGAAGGCGGTGATGCCCTGGTCGCTCGTCTTGCCGTAGACGACGAGCACGTCGGCGTCCGGGCCGTTGGTGATCCACATCTTGTTGCCGTTGACCACGTAACGGTCGCCGCGGCGCTCGGCGCGCAGCCGCATGCCGACCACGTCCGAGCCGGCGCCGGGCTCGCTCATGGCGAGCGCCCCGACGTGCTCCCCGGAGACGAGCTTCGGCAGGTACTTCTTCTTCTGCGCCTCGCTGCCATTCCTGCGGATCTGGTTGACGCACAGGTTCGAGTGCGCGCCGTAGGACAGGCCGACCGAAGCCGAGGCGCGCGAGATCTCCTCCATGGCGACGATGTGCGCGAGGTAGCCGAGCGCACTGCCGCCATATTCCTCCTCGACCGTGACGCCCAGCAGCCCGAGCGCGCCGAGCTTCTTCCACAGGTCGGGCGGAAACTGATTCTGGCGATCGATTTCCGCAGCCCTGGGCGCGATCTCCTTAGCCGCGAAGTCGCGCACCGAGTCGCGCAGCATGGCGAGGGTCTCGCCGTGCTCGAAGCGCAGGAAGTTCAAGCGGCCTCCGGCGTGTCCGGGGTGTCGGGCAGCATCATCAGCGTCTGCAGCATGCTCGCCACGTGCGTGCCGTCGACCGCGTACACGTCGCCGCGCGCGATGGTCAGGGTGCGCCCCGGGCGGATCACCTCGCCGCGCACGACGAGGTCGCCCCTGGCCGGCGCGAGGATGTTGATCTTGTACTCGACCGTGACGAGCGAGCTGGTCGCGGGCATCAGCGAGTAGGCCGCGTAGCCGCAGGCCGAGTCGGCGATCATGCCGAGGATGCCGCCGTGCACGTAGGCTTTCTGCTGCGTGAGCTCGGGCCGGTAGGCAAGCGCGATCTCGGTGTAGCCTGGCTCCACCACCGTGAGGCGCGCGCCGATCAGGACCATCGCCTGCTGGCGCGCGAAGCTCGCGCGCACGCGCGCGGCGAACGCGGGGTCCTTGGGCTGGAACTTGCGCTGCGCGGGCAGGGGCGCATTCATCGGCGGCAGGCTACTTGACGTTTACGTAAACGTCAACTACGCTTGCCGGTCCCCAGCTGCTTGCGCGTGCGCTTCTCGAAGGCGGCGATCTCCGCAAGCTGGGCCTCGATGTCCTCGCGCTGGCGCTCGAGCGCCGCGCGGTGCTGCAGCAGCACGTTGAGGAAGCGCTCGAGCTGCGGCCGCTCGTCGCGACCGGGCTCGTACATGTCGATGAGGTCGCGGATCTCCGAGAGCGTCAGGCCGAGGCGCTTGCCGCGCAGCGTGAGCTTGAGGCGCGTGCGGTCGCGCGGCGTGTAGATGCGGCGCTGGCCGTCGCGCCGCGGCGCGAGCAGCCCCTCGGTCTCGTAGAAGCGGATGGCGCGCGGCGTGACGTCGAACTCGCGCGCGAGCTCGCTGATGGAATACTCCGCGCGTTCCTTTTCGCTGTGCAGCATGGTAGGGTGCTCGCTGATTCTAGCCCAGCTTCCCGCCGTGTCCGCCCTCGATTTTCCCTTCGCCGAAGCGCCGGCGCCCGGCGCGCTGCGCAGCGTCGCGCCCGGCGTGCACTGGCTGCGCATGGCGCTGCCCTTCGCGCTCGATCACATCAACCTGTGGCTGCTCGAGGACGGCGACGGATGGACGCTGGTCGACACCGGGCTCGCCGATGCGCCCACGCGCGCGCTGTGGGACCAGGTTCTCGCCGGCGCAGCGGGCGCGAGGCCGGTGCGGCGCGTGCTGGTGACGCACTTTCATCCGGATCACATGGGCAACGCGGGATGGCTGTGCGAGCGCTTCGGCGTGCCGCTGTGGATGACGCAGGGCGAGTACCTGACCGCGCACGCCGTGCGCGCCGGGGCCGCCGGCTTCGTGCCGGAGGCGACGCTATCGCTTTACCGCGCGCACGGGCTCGACGAGGCGCGCCTGGCGCTCGTCGGCGGGCGCGGGAACCAGTACGCACGGTACGTGAGCGAGCTGCCGGCGCACTACCGCCGGATCGTCGCCGGGGAGACGATCACCGTGCATGGACGCGCGTGGCGCGTGATCGACGGCTACGGCCACGCGCCCGAGCACGCGTCGCTGTATTGCGAGTCGCTGCGCCTGCTGATCTCGGGCGACATGCTGCTGCCGAAGATCTCGACGCACGTCGGTGTGTGGCCGACCGATCCCGAGGGCGATCCGCTCGGGCTTTTCCTGCGCTCGATCGGCCGTTACCGGGAGCTGCCGCAGGACACGCTGGTGCTGCCTTCGCACGGGCTGCCGTTTCGCGGCGCGCACGCGCGCGTGGCGCAGCTCGAGGCGCACCACGAGGCGCGGCTCGCCGAGCTGCTCGCCGCCTGCCGCGAAGCGCCGCGCAGCGCGGCGGACGTGGTCGGGCTGCTGTTCCGGCGCGTGCTGGATGCGCACCAGATGTTCTTCGCCATGGGCGAGGCGATCGCCCACTTGCACTACTTGGAGCGCGCTGGGCGGCTGCGCCGCGCGCGCGGCGCGGACGGCGTGACGCGGTTCGCGCTCGCGAAGGAACAGGCATGGACGAGCGCGCTGACGGCGTAAGCCGGGAGGACACCGCCCGCATGCTGCACGAGGTGGCGGCGCGCTCCTCGCGCATCCTGCAGGAGTTCGGCCACAAGCACGTCCACGACACGCTGTCCTCGGCGATCAAGGACGAGCTGGGCATCGCCAGGGCGTACATGGACCTGTATTCGCGCCTGCTCATGGATCCGAGCGCGCTGACCGCCGCCTCGGTCAACTTCTGGATCGATTCCATGCGCCTGTGGCAGTCGGCCTGGCTGAAGATGCTCGGCCACGAGGCGTCGCCCGTGGCGCAGCCGGCGAAGGGCGACGCGCGCTTCAAGGACCAGGAGTGGTCGGACAACTTCGTCTTCGACTACATCAAGCAGTCCTACCTCATCGCCGCGCGCCACATGCAGCACGCGGTGGCGAACGTGCAGGGACTGCCCGAGGAGTCGGAGAAGAAGATCGCCTTCTTCACGCGCCAGTACGTGGACGCGCTCGCGCCCTCCAACTTCGCGGCGACCAATCCCCAGGTGCTGCGCGAGACGCTCGCCTCGGGCGGCCAGAACCTGGTCAAGGGCCTCGCCAACCTGCTCGCCGACATCGAGAAAGGCGAGGGGCAGCTGCGCATCAGCATGACCGACGAGAAGGCGTTCCAGCTCGGCAGGAACGTCGCCACGACGCCCGGCAAGGTCGTGTTCCAGAATGCGCTGCTGCAGCTCATCCAGTACCAGCCGGCCACGGCGCAGGTATTCCGCAAGCCGCTGCTCATCATTCCGCCGTGGATCAACAAGTTCTACATCCTCGACCTGCGCGCCTCCAACAGCTTCATCAAGTGGGCGGTCGACCAGGGGCACACCGTGTTCGTGGTGTCCTGGGTCAACCCCGATGCCACGCTCGCCGGCAAGGGCTTCGACGACTACCTCACCGAGGGCGCGCTGGCGGCCATGGACGCGGTGCGCGCGGCGACCGGCGAGGAAGATCTGAACGTGATCGGCTACTGCCTGGGCGGCACGCTGCTCGGCTCCGCGCTCGCCTGGCTGGCCGCCAGGGGAGACGAGCGCGTCGCCGCGGCCACGTTCTTCGTTTCGCTGCTCGATTTTTCGCAGCCGGGCGAGCTGGGCGTGTTCATCGACGAGGCGCAGGTGCAGAACCTCGAGCGCCGCATGAACGAGCGCGGCTATCTCGAGGGCTCGGAGATGGCCTCGACCTTCAACATGCTGCGCTCCAACGACCTCGTGTGGTCGTTCGTCATCAACAACTACCTGATGGGCAAGGATCCGTTTCCCTTCGACCTGCTGTACTGGAACTCCGATTCGACGCGCATGCCGGCGAAGATGCACAGCTTCTACCTGCGCAACATGTACATGAAGAACCTGCTCGGCGTGCCGGGCGGCATCGAGCTCGCGGGCGTGCCGCTCGACCTGCAGAAGGTGAAGGTTCCCGCATACTTCATCTCGACCGCCGAGGACCATATCGCGCCGTGGAAGACGACCTACAAGGGCGCGCGCTACCTCGGCGGGCCGGTGCGCTTCGTCCTGGGCGGCTCCGGGCACATCGCCGGCATCGTCAATCCGCCGGCGGCGAAGAAGTACCAGTACTGGGTGAATGAAGACGTGCCGGAGAGCGCCGACGACTGGCTGAAAGGGGCCACCGCGCGCCCGGGCTCGTGGTGGGAAGACTGGCAGCGCTGGATGGAGGCGCAGAACGGCGGCGAGCGGGTGCCGGCGCGCATTCCCGCCAACGCGCTGGAGGACGCGCCCGGCTCCTACGTCATGCTGCGCCTGAAAAAATAGGGACAGTCCCCATTCTTTTCGTTTGCGACAGTGTCGCAAATGAGAAGAATGGGGACTGTCCCTATTTATGCTGAGCCGCGAGGACAATGAGCTGCTGACGCGCGTCGGGCCGGGCACGCCGATGGGCGTGCTCTTCCGGCGCCACTGGCTGCCGTTCATGCTGGCCGGCGAGCTTAGCGCTGATGCGCCGCCCAGGCGCGTGCGATTGCTCGGCGAATGCCTGGTCGCGTTCAGGGACAGCCGCGGGCGCGCCGGGCTGTTCGGCGAGCATTGCCCGCACCGCCGCGCGAGCCTGTATTACGGTCGCAATGAATCGGGTGGGCTGCGCTGCGTTTATCACGGCTGGAAGTTCGACGTCTCGGGCGCGTGCCTGGACATGCCCTCCGAGCCCGCCGGGTCGAACTTCCGCCACAAGGTGCGCGCCGAGGCCTATCCGGTGCTGGAGCGCGGCGGTCTTCTCTGGGCCTACCTCGGCCCGGAGGAGAAGCGCGCCGAGCTTCCCGAGTTCGAGTGGCTGGGCGTGCCCGCGGAGCGGCGCCACGTGTCGCGCTGGCTGCAGGACTGCAACTTCGCGCAGGCGCTGGAGGGCGAGATCGACGAATCGCACGTCGGGCTGCTGCACCGGCGCTTCGACGCGGCGGGCGTTGCCAAGACCGCGCTCACGGGCGCGCATTTCCGCGAGGACACTGCGCCGCGCTACACGGCGCACGAGACGCCCTATGGGCTCGCCTGCGGCGCGCGCAGGAGCGTCGAGGGCGGGCAGCACCTGTGGCGCATCAACCTTTTCCTGTGGCCCTGCTACACGCTCATTCCGCCTTCCGACGACCCGCACTCGCGCATCTTCCGCGCCTGGGTGCCGGCGGACGACACGCACACCAGCGTGATCTGCGCGACCTGGCGCACTGACGGCCCGGTGAGCGACGCCGAGCGCGCGCAGTGGCGGGCCGGGGAGGTCGCGCACCGCAAGCTGGTGGAGGGCACCGTGACGCCGGTCGCGCGCGCGGAGAACGAGTACCTGATCGACCGCGAAGCGCAGCGCACGCAGTCCTTCACGGGCATCGCCGGCATCCGCGCGCAGGACGCGATGGTGACCGAGTCCGCGGGCGCGATCGCAGACCGAACGCGCGAGCACCTCGGCACCAGCGACAAGGCAGTCATCGCCTTCCGCCAGCGACTGCTTGCGGCCGCGCGCAGGCTCGCGCAGGGCATCGAGCCGCAGGCGCCCTACGACCCCGACTGCTACCGGGTACGCGCGCACGCCGCGCTCGTGCCGCGCGACGAGCGCGACTTCACCGAGCACGACGAGTTCAGGCGCGCGATGCTCGCGCCCTAGCGCTCAATAGACCGCGATCGGGTTGCCCGGCGAGCCGGTTGCGCCCTTCATCTTCAGCGGCGCCCAGACGAACAGGAACTCGTAGGCCTTGTCGGCCACCAGCTGGCTGAGGTCGAGGTTCTCGATGTTCCAGATGCCGCGCTTGGTCTGCAGCTTGATGTGGCATTCGAACGGCTGCTCGGTCTCGCCGCCGAAGCCCGCGCCCACGGCCTCGACCGCCCAGGTATCGGCCCCCGTGAGAGCGATCTTCCGCGACGCCAGGTACTCGCAGGCCGACGTGCCGAAGCCGGGCTCGCCGGCATTGAACTGCGCGATGCGCTTCTGCTTCTCCGCGGGGCTGAAGCTGTCCCAGTTCTTCGGGTGCCAGATGTCGCCGTGTCCGGTGTGCAGGAACACGCAGTCCCCCTCGCCGATCGGCGCGATGCCCTGGCGCTTTACCATCGCCTCCACATCCTTTGCGGTGACGATGCCAGGATCGTCCATGCTGTTCTTCACAGGGACCGGCAACTGCCCGCCGCGCAAGGCAACCGCGTCCAGCAGCACGCCGCGGCAGACGTAGCCAACCTGGCCGACGTGCTCGACGCCGAGCGGCCCCAGGCCGTAGGCGCTCACGTCCTTGTCGTTCAAGTAGCGCCCGTTATAGAAGAACATGCCTTTCGAGGTCTGCACGCCGATATGGCCGGGACCGTCGAACTGCGTGCCGATCTGGCCGATCTCCGTCGACAGGAATTCGTCGTTGTACAGGAGCTCCTGCTTGCCGAACGGCCCGCCGGTCGGCAACCCGGGAATCGTCATGCGCCAGCCGCGGCTGCCGAAGCCCGGCGCGTCCTGCTGGTACACCTTGCCCAGCGTCGCCACCTTGCCCTTCTTCACCAGCTTCATCGCCTTGAGCACCGAGGCCGCGGTGCGGCGGTTGGCCGCGCCCGCCTTGTCATCCGGGCCCCATTCGCTCGGTGCCCACTTGTCGGTCAGCGGCTCGTCGTTTACCGCGAGCGCGCTTCCCCCGTAGACGCCTGAAATCGCGACGGCGCACGCAAGCGCCGAACGCAGAATGTGCTGCTTCGTTTTCATGCTCCCCTCCTCGATCCTGGTTACGCGGCGCCCGTTCGCCGCGCGCGCCTAGGATACGCCCGCCACGCGCGCCGCAAAGTCCTTCAGGTAGCCGAGCCCGGCGATCGCGCGCGGGCCGTACCAGGAGGTCATCTCGCCGTCCACGAGGTGCGTAGGGCGGCCGCTCAGCGCCTCGACCTCCTTGCGGTGACGTTCGCCGAAACGGTACGGCTCGGTCGAAAGCAGCACCACATCAACGCCTTGTACGTGCAGATCGGACAGTCTGAGATAACGCTCCTGCACCGCGGCCGGCAGGGTATGCATGCCGAACAGCGCGAGGGTGCGCGAGATATAGGTATCCGGGGACACAGTCATCCAAGGGTCCTGCCAGATCAGGTACAGGACGTTGCGCGCGGGGAACGCTTCGGCCCTGACGGCGGCGTAAGCCTCCTCGAATCGCGCGCATAGTGATTCCGCCTCGCATGCACGGTCGAACGCGGCGCCGAACTGGCGGAACAGCGCCAGGTTGTCGAGCGGGCCGAGGGGGTGCGTGACGACGAGGTGCGGCACGAACTGCGCCAGCGCGTCCGCCGTTTCCTTGCGGTTCTCGTCAATGTTGAGAATGACGTGCGTGGGTTTCAGCGCGCGCACGGCCTCGAGCTTCACGGTCTTGGTGCCGCCGACCTTCGGAATGCGGCGCACGAAGTCGCGCGGGTGCACGCAGAACCCCGTGCGGCCTACCAGCTGCTCGCCCAGGCCGAGCGCGCAGACGAGCTCGGTAAGCGAGGGCACGAGAGAAACGATGCGCACGCCGCGCGCGCGCCGCGGAGACTAGCCGCCCTTGCGCGCCACGCCGATCAGGTAATCGGCAATTCCGAGCATGCCCTGTTGCGTGCGCCCCTGCTCGGCGCTGATCGTGTAGCGGCCCTGCACGGCGAGCGCAGGCGTGCCGTCGATGCGGTAGGCGACCGAGAGCTGCTGCGCGCGGCGCACCTTGCTCTGCACGCCGAACGACTTGTACGCCTCTTCGAAGCGCTTCACGTCGACGCCGTTCTTCTGCAGCCAGTCGTTGCGCGCCGACTGGTCGCGCGTGTTCACGCGGTCGCGATGGATGGCGTCGAAGTACGGGCGGTGCAGGCGCTCGAGCAACCCCAGCGCCTCGAAGGTGTAGTACACCGCCGCGTCGCGCGCCCAGTTGTCGTTGAACACCGCCGGCACGCGCTGGAACTGGACGTCCGCGGGCAGGCGCGGAATCCACTTCTCCAGCAGGGGCTCGAGCGTGTAGCAGTGCGGGCAGCCGTACCAGAAGAACTCCAGCACCTCGACCTTGCCGGACGCTTCGGTGGGCAGCGCGGGCCGCAGCTCCGAGTAATCCACGCCGACGGTCGGGTTCCGAGGCTGGGCGAGGGCGGGCAGCGGCGCGAGGGCGAGCGCGGCGAGCAGGGTGCGGCGGCGGGGGTTCATCTCAATTCGTCTTCCGGGTGGCCGAGTCCTTCATTTTGACCAGGTTGGCGTCGATTCCGTTCTGCGCCAGCGCCTGGCGCACGCGGTTCAGTTCGTCAACCTTCGTGTACGGCCCGAGGCGCACGCGGTAGAACGTGCCCTTGTCGGGCAGGTTGGTCGGCTCGACGTTGGACTCGAAGCCGAGGATGGCGAGGCGCGCCTTCTGGTTGTCGGCGTCGGCCGGGTTCTGGAAGGCGCCCGCCTGGATGAAGTACACGTCCTTCGCGGCACCCGCGGGCTCGGCCTTGGCGGTCTTCGCGGCGCTCAGCTTCTCGCGCAGCTCGCGGTCGCTGAGCGGCTCTTCCCCGCCGGCAAGGATCTTGTAGAAATCGAAGCGCGGCTTCTCGGGCGCCTTGGACGCGGCCGCCGGCGGCTTCGGCGCGCTGCCGCCCTGCGGCAAGCCGGTGAGCGCGGAGGGCTTCGGCGTCGCGCCTTCCGGGGAAGGCTTCGACCCGCTCATGAACGGGATCGGCGTCTTGTTGAGGTAGATGGCGATGCCGAGCGCGGCGGCGAGGCCGACCAGCAGGCCGACGAACATGCCCGCAAGGAATCCGCCGCCGCCCGCGCCCTTGCGTGCCGTCGCATGTGGTATTGCCGCCATCACATCCTCTCCGGGGCGCTCACGCCGATCAGCGCGAGGCCGTTGGCGATCACCTGGCGGACCGCGGCGCACAGCGCGAGGCGCGCCGTCCGTGTGGCCTGGTCCTCGACCAGAATGCGCTCGGCATTATAGTAGCTGTGGAACTCGCCAGCGAGGTCGCGCAGGTAGAAGGCGATCGCGTGCGGCGCGAGCTCCGCCGCCGCGCTGCGCAGCACGTCCGGAAGATCCGCCAGCCGGCCGGCAAGCGCCAGCTCGCGATCGCCCGTCAGGCTGGCGAGCGGCGCCTGCGCCAGCCCCGACGCGTCGCCTCCCCATTGAGAGAACACGCTGCACACGCGCGCGTGCGCGTACTGCACGTAATAAACGGGGTTCTCCTCCGATTGCGAGCGCGCCAGGTCCACGTCGAACACGAACTCGGACTCTGCGCGCCGCGAGACGAGGAAGAAGCGCACCGCGTCGCGCCCCACCCAGTCGATCAGGTCGCGCAGCGTGACGTAGCTGCCGGCGCGCTTGGAGATCTTCACTTCCACGCCGCCGCGCATCACCTTGACGAGGTTGTGCAGCACATAGTCGGGGTAGCCCGACGGGATGCCCAGGTTCAGTGCCTGCAGGCCGGCGCGCACGCGCGTGATCGTGCTGTGGTGGTCGGTGCCCTGGACGTTGATCACCTTGCGAAAGCCGCGCTCCCACTTGGTCACGTGATAGGCCACGTCCGGCACGAAGTAGGTGTAGCTGCCGTCGGACTTCCTGACCACGCGGTCCTTGTCGTCGCCGTAGTCGGTGGTGCGCAGCCACAGTGCGCCCTCGTGCTCGTAGGTCTTGCCGCTCGCCACCAGCGCGCGCACCGCGGCCTCGACCCGGCCGTCGGTGTACAGGCTCGACTCGAGGTAATAGACGTCGAAGCGGACGCCGAACGCCTGCAGGTCGGCGTCCTGCTCGCGGCGCAGCGCCGTGACCGAAAACTTGCGGATCGCCTCCAGGTCGTCGCTGTGCCCGCCCGCCGCCGTGTAGGCGCGCGCGATCTCCTCGATGTACTCGCCGCGATAGCCATCTGACGGCCAGCCCGGGTCGTCGGGCGTGCGCCCCTGCGCGCGCGCCTGAACGGAGAGCGCGAGGTTGTGGATCTGCGCACCGCTGTCGTTGTAGTAGAACTCGCGCGTCACCTCGTGTCCCTGGGCTTCCAGGAGCGCCGCGATGGCGTCGCCGAGCGCGGCCTGCCGTCCGTGGCCGACGTGCAGCGGGCCCGTCGGGTTGGCGGAGACGAACTCGACCATGGTCTTCTGCGCTGGCGTGGCCGCCGCGCGGCCGTAGCGCGCGCCTTCGGCCAGCACGCGGGAAACGACCGATTGCTTCGTGTGTCTTGCCAGGCGCGCGTTGAGGAACCCTGGGCCCACGACCTCGAGCGGCTCCCACTGCCCGGTGCCCGCCACCGCCCGCGCCGTCGTGGCGCGCAGCGTTTCGGCCACCTCGCGGGGCGCCTTGCCGACCGATTTCGCGAGCTGCAGGGCGATGGTGGTGGAAAAATCGCCGTGCTCGGGGCGACGCGGCTTCTCCAGCGTCACCGCGAGCTCCGCGAGCTGCGGGGCGATGTGGCGCCCCGCCTCGGTGAGGATGCGCTCGAGCTCGGTCTTCGGGTCGCGGACCATGGGAAGGGGCGCGAATTATAAGGGGGTCTGACCCCGATTCTCAGTCGAACTCGATCGGGTCCACGTCCAGGTGCCAGCGTACCTGCCGCGGCGCCGAGGCGAACAGGCGCTCGCTCCAGTCGCGCAGGAACGCCTGCAGTGCGGGCCGGGAGCCCGACTGCACCAGCAGTTGCGCGCGCTCGAGGTCGGCGCGGCGCGTGATGACGTGCGGCACCGGATCATAGACCTGGACCTCGTCCGGCACGGGCACGAGCCGCGCGGCGTCCTGCAGGAATTGCATGGCCTGCGCGAGCTTGGGCGCTTCGGCGCGCAGCGCGGCTTCGTGCACGAACGGCGGAAAGCCCGCGCCGCGGCGCTCGGCGAGCTGTGCCTCGGCGAACGCCGCGTAGTCGTGGCGCGCAAGCGCGCGAAACAGCGGGTGCTCCGGGTAGCGCGTCTGCACCAGCACTTCGCCGGCGTGCTGCGCGCGCCCGGCGCGCCCGGCGACCTGCGCGAGCGTGGCGAACAGGCGCTCGGCCGCGCGGTAGTCGGTGGACAGCAGCGCCCCGTCCGCGTCGAGCACGCCGACCAGCGTGAGCAGCGGGAAATCGTGACCCTTGGCGAGCAGCTGCGTGCCGACCAGGACATCGGCCTCGCCGCGCGCGATGCCTTCCAGCGTGCGCGCGAGCTCCCCGCGCCGGCGCGCGCTGTCGCGATCGATGCGCACGATGCGCGCGGCGGGAAAATGCCCGGCGAGCGTCTCCTCGACGCGCTGCGTGCCGCGGCCCATCGCCTTCAGGTCCAGGTTGCCGCAGGTCGGGCACGTGCGCGGGATGGGGGCCTCGTCGCCGCAGTAGTGGCAGCGCAGGCGCCGGTCGGTGCGGTGCAGCACCAAGCGCGCCGTGCAGCGTAAGCAGCCGGCGGACCAGCCGCAGGCGTGACAGGCGAGCACCGGCGCGTAGCCGCGGCGGTTGATGAACACCAGGCTCTGCTCGCGCCGTGCGAGGCGCTCGCCCACGGCCGCCAGCAGGCTTGGCGAGAAACCGTGCTCGGCGCTCTCGCGCCGCAGGTCGACGCAACGCACGGCGGGCAACTGCGCCCCGGGAACCGCGCGCTCCGGCAACGCGAGCCGCTCGTAGCGGCCCTCGAGCGCGTTCTGCCAGGTTTCCAGCGACGGCGTGGCGGTACCGAGCACCACGGGGCAGCCGGCGAGCTTCGCGCGCACCACCGCGGCGTCGCGGCCCGAGTAGCGCAGTCCTTCCTGCTGCTTGAACGAGGTGTCGTGCTCCTCGTCCACGACCACGAGCGCGAGGCGTGGCACGGGGGTGAGCACGGCAAGCCGCGTGCCGAGCACGATGTCGGCGGCGCCGCCGGCGGCCGCGAGCCAGGCAGCTGTGCGCGGCACGTCCTGCAGCGCGCTGTGCAGAACCGCGATGCGCGCCGCAGGAAACGCGGCGCGGAAACGCGCTTCGAGCTGCGGCGTCAGGCTGATCTCGGGCACGAGGGCGAGCGCCTGGCCGCCGCGCTCGAGCACCCTGGCGATGGCGCGAAGATAGACCTCGGTCTTTCCACTGCCGGTGACGCCATGCAGCAGGAAGGCGGCATAGCGTCCCGCGGCCGCGGCAATCCGGTCGACGGTTTGCGCCTGCGCCTCGGAGGGCGTATGGCTCGAGACGAGCTGCGGCGATCCTGAAGCGGCGAGCGCCGCGTCGCGCACCTTCGCGGGCAGGGGCTTGAGCGAGCGCAACCTGGGGGGCAGCGCCCCCATCACGGTCTCGCCGAGCGGGCGCTGGTAGTAGCCGGCGAGGAACCGCATGAACTCGAGCCACGACGCGCTCAGGCGCGGCGCGTCGGCGAGCACGCGTGACGCCGGTCGCAGCTTCGAGGCGTCGATGGTGCTGTTCGCCGCCTCTTCCACGACCACGCCGACGCGCGAGCGCGTGCCGAAAGGCACGACCACCCGGTCGCCGATCTCCGCATCGATCTCCGGCGTGCGCATGTAGTCGAACAGCGTCGCCAGCGGCACGTCGAGCGCAACGCGCAGCACCCTCATGCGCAGGGGCAAGCGCGTGAAAGCGCCAGCGGAATGCGAAAGTGCCGCAAAGAGTTAGTTTTTCGAGTTGATCCTGCGCATCGGGAATCCGGCCCTAACCCCTGCCGCGCAAAGGCATTTCCCCGGTCTTGGGACGGGTGTGGATAAGAATGTGAATAAACCGGTCATGTCCGTGTCACGCGGCTCGGCAGACCCGCGGGCCGCCACGCGCTTACGCCGGCAGAATCCAGAAAACGCTGTAATATCAATCTGTTGCGAGAGCGCCCCCAGGGAAGGCACAAACGTACCCCTGGATTGCGGCGAGAGCGCCTGAATGTGCATAAGTCAAGCTTTTTTTTCCACGGTGCTGCGCATGCTGCGGCTGTAAGTGCGCACTTCGTCCACGAGCGCGGCCACGCTTTCCACGGGGGTATGTTGGGAGATTCCGTGGCCAAGATTGAAGACGTGGCCCGGGGCGCTGCCGAATGCATCGAGCACGCGTCGAGCTTCGGCGCGCACGCGTTCCGGCGGCGCAAAGAGCGCCGAAGGATCCAGGTTTCCCTGCAAGGCGACACGCTGGCCGATGCTTCTGCGAGCGCCGGCCGCATCCGTCGTCCAATCGAGGCCCACCGCATCGCAGCCGGAGGCGGCCATGGCTTCAAGCCAGGCGCCGCCACCCTTGGTAAACAGGATCGAAGGCACGCGCCGGCCGTCGCGCTCGCGGATGAGCGCCGAGAGCACGCGGCGCGAGTAGGCGAGCGAGAATTCCTCGTAGCCGGCGTAGCTCAACTGGCCGCCCCAGGTGTCGAACAGCATCACGGCCTGCGCGCCGGCCTCGATCTGCGCGTTGAGGTATTCGGTCACCGCGCGCGCGTTGACGTCCAGAATGCGGTGCAGGAGCTCGGGCCGCGCGTAGAGCATGGTCTTCAGCGCGCGCCAGTCGTCGCTCCCGGCGCCCTCCACCATGTAGCAGGCGAGGGTAAACGGGCTCCCGGAGAAGCCGATGAGCGGTACGCGCCCGCCGAGTGCGCGCCGGGTCTCGCGCACCGCGTCGAGCACGTAGCGCAGGCTCCCGGCAGGGTCGGGCGCGGCGAGCGCGCGGATCGCGGCTTCATCTCGCAGCGGCCGCTCGAAGCGCGGGCCTTCGCCATCGGCGAAATACAGTCCGAGGCCCATCGCGTCCGGTACCGTCAGGATGTCGGAGAAAAGGATCGCCGCATCCAGCGCGAAGCGCTCGAGCGGCTGCAGCGTCACCTCCGCAGCGAGCGCCGGGGACTTCGCCAGCGCAAGGAAGCTGCCCGCGCGCTCGCGCGTGGCGCGGTACTCCGGCAGGTAGCGTCCCGCCTGGCGCATCAGCCACACCGGCGTGTAGTCGGTGGGCTGGCGCAGCAGCGCGCGCAGCAGCGTGTCGTTGTTCAAGCGAGCTCCTCCGTGATGGTGCGCCATTCCGCGGGGCTGACCGGCGTGATCGACAGGCGGCTCCCGGGGCGCAGCAGCCACATCTTCGCGAGCGCGCGGTGCCGGCGCAACTCGGCGAGGGGCACGAGCCGGGTCTTCTTCAGGGCGCGGACGTCGACCAGCACCCAGCGGGGCGCCGCGCGCGTGGATTTCGGATCGTAGTAGGGGCTGCGTCGCTCGAATTGCGTGGGGTCGGGATAGGGCGCCGAGGCCACCTCCGCGAGCCCCGCGATGCCGGGCTCGGGGCAGCTCGAGTGGTAGAACAGCACGCCGTCGCCGACGCGCATCGCATCGCGCATGAAATTGCGCGCCTGGTAGTTGCGCACGCCCGTCCAGGGCGTGATGCAGCCCGCCGCGGCGAGCGCATCGTCGATCGAGCACTCGTCGGGCTCGGACTTCATCAGCCAGTACTTCATGGGTGGTGTCCCCCGCGCATGCCGGTGGGCTCTGCTCCCGAACCCTGCGCTTGCAAGGGTGGTCGCTTACCGGTCACCTCAGGTTCGTCCGGCGCCCGGAGGCGGGACGATCACAACGGTGACGCTAGGGGCCGCAACCTAAGGAAGCTATCGGTTCGGAAAATTAGAGCCCGGTCGAACACAGCAGGGAACATGGACAGGCTAGAACAGCTTTTCCTGCTTGGCGAGCGCCGCTTCCAGCTTCGCCTCGATGGAGGAGATTCTACGCTTGGCCTCCCCCATGTCAAAGCCTTCGCCCAGGCGCATGCTGAGCAATTCGTGCGCGACGTTGAGCGCCGCCATGACGGCGATGCGCTCCGTGCCGGCGACCTTGCCCGAGTCCTTGATGTCGTTCATCTTGCCTTCGAGATACGCCACGGCCTTGAGCAACGCGTCGCGCTCCTCGTCGCTGCAGGCGACGCGATAGCTGCGCCCGAGCAGCGTGATGTCGAGGGTCTTGACGCCGTCCGCGCGCTTCTGGTCGGCGCTCACTCGGGCAGCCGGGCGATCAACTGCTCGACTTTGGCGCGCGCGCCGTCGATCTTGTCGTTGAGGCGTTTGGCGTCGTTGCGCGCCGCGGCCAGCTCCTGGCGCAGCGCGATGTTCTCCGCACGCAGGCGCTCGCAGATCGCAACGAACTGGGCGACCTTCGCCTCGAGCGAGTTGAGCTCCGCCTCCACGCGGCACACTATGTTTCAAAACTGCTACTGCGTCAAGAAATAAGGGGCGGTTCTGAATGTGTTTCATGAGAAGGTGTTAGCGCGCTTTGCGGGCTCGGACGCCCTCCAGGATGCGGCAAAGTTCCTCCGCGCCGTCCAGCAGCCGCGGGGTATGCCGCTGCAGCAATTCAGGCCGGATGGCGTACAGGTGCCCGCCGCGCACCGCGGCCAGGCTCGGGAAAGCGCGCCAGTCTTCCAGCCAGGCCGGACGGGCGCCGTCCACGCCGCTTGCCACGATCGCCTGCGGGTCGGCGCGCAGCACGCGCTCGCGGTCGATCTCAGGGGCAATGCCCGGCAGCCCGGCCATGACATTCTCGCCGCCGCACAATTCGATCACCTTGCTGATCACGTGATCGCCGTTGACCGTGATGAGCGGGCGATCCCACACCTGGTAGAAAACGCGCACCGCGGGGCGGCGCGAAAATTCGGCTGCAATGCGTGCCGCGCGCTCGCGAAAAGCGCGCGCCGCCGCGCGCGCCGGGGCTTGCGTGCCGGCGAGGCGCCCGAGCGTCTCGATCGTGCGCGCGATGTCCTCCAGCTCCCTGGGCTCGGAGCGGAACACAGGGATGCCGAGCGCCGCGATGCGCTCGACGGTGCGCACACTGCCGGCGTTGGGCCAGGCGACCACGAGGTCGGGGCGCAGCGCGACCAGCGCTTCGAGGTCGATCGACGCCTCGCTGCCGATGCGCGGCAGCGCGCGCGCGGCCGCCGGGTGATCGCTGTAGTCGACCGCGCCGGCCATGCGCTCGCCCGCGCCCGCGGCGTACATGAGCTCGGTGAGGTGCGGCGCGAGGCTCACGACGCGCTGCGCCGGCGCCACCAGCGAGACGGCGTGGCCGTAGTCGTCGATGACGCGCACCTCGGCGTGCGCGCTGGCACAGGCGAGGCCGGCGGCAAGGAGCATTGCGCGGCGCATCGCGGTTTGTATAATCGTCCGGGTAATCGGCTGCAAGGTGTCCGTGCGGTTTCCGAGCCGCGCGGATGAAACGGGAAACAGGTGCGCGCGGGCCTCCAGGCCCCGCCAAGCCTGTACTGCCCCCGCAACGGTAGGCGAGGGGGCGCGCCACCCGGCCACTGTGGGAGAAGCATCCCACGGGAAGGCGGCGCGCCCGGCGCGAGCGAAGCTCGCGCCACTCGCGAGTCCGGAGACCGGCCTTGTGGTTTTTCCTAACCACGATGTGGCGTCGGGGATGACGCCAGGAGGGTCTTCCGCATGCGATTCGCAGCCCTGGCGATGCTCGCCGCGCTCGCGCCGGCGGCGCTCGCGCAGACGGACGACGCGGTCATCATCGAAGCGACGCGCTTTCCCGAGGACAGCCGGCGCCTGCCGGTGAGCGTCACGGTGCTGGACGAGGCGGCGATCGCGCGCAGCGCGGCGCGCACGCTGCCCGAGCTGCTCGCCGAGCAGGCGGGCGTCACGATGAGCGACCTGTTCGGCAACAACGCGGCTTCCACCTCCATCGACCTGCGCGGCTTCGGCGCCACCGGGACGCAGAACACGCTGATCCTGCTCGACGGGCGCCGCGTCACCGACATCGACCTTTCGGGCGTGCAGTGGGCGGCGATTCCGCTCGCTTCGATCGAGCGCATCGAGATCCTGCGCGGCACGGGCGCGGTGCTGTACGGAGACGGCGCCACGGCGGGCGTGGTCAACATCGTCACGCGCTCG
>JAOUIL010000119.1 GCA_029883975.1 Betaproteobacteria bacterium | reverse complement strand
CGCCGCCCGAGCACGGCAAACGGCTCCTGCGCGCGTTCGGAGATGCGGCGAGCACCGAGATGATCGTGGTCCCGGGAGTCGGACATACTTACGTTTACCGCGACGCTGCTCCGATCTACGAAGAGCGCGTGATCCCGTTCCTCAGCAAGGCGCTGCGCAACGGACAGGGAAGATAGATAGCGAACTTTGGAAGGGCCGTTTCAATGGAACCCAAGCCGCCAACGGGTGTCTCGTCTCATTCCTGGCCCTGCAGATGTACTACCCCCCGCTGATCTGGGGCGGCAGCCTGTGGGCCATCACGTTTCCGACCGCGGCCTGGCTCCCGGCGATCTTGTTCGGCCGGATGCAGGTGCGTTGAGAGATCGGTTGACCGACGCGCCGGCTTAACCCGGATCGATTTCCGCGAGCGCCCGCTCGATCTCCGCGACCTGCAGCGGCCGCACCAGCCGCCCTACTTCCCTGCCGTCGGCGAGCAGCACCAGCGTCGGCCAGAGCGTCACCTTGTACGAGCGCCCGAGCCTTCGCCCGCTCGCATCGGCCACCTTCAGGTGCCGCACGCGCGGATGCGCCGCCAGCGCCTGGGCGATGAGCGGCTGCGCGCGCCGGCAGTGCCCGCAGTACGGGCTGCCGAATTCGAGCAGGGCGGGCCCGGCGAGCCCGTCCACCTCGGCGCGCGCGGGCTCGGTCTCCAGGTAGCCTGATTCCATCGCGCCGCAGTCTGCCCGGCGCGCGCCGTTCGCGCCAGCGCGCCGCCGCGTGCAACAATCCGCGCACCGTCGGCCACGAAGGCCGCCCTGGCGATCCCGCCGGCCGCAAGGCGAAAGGCAACCCGATGAACCATCCGCAACTCACCCTGAAAAGCGTGCGCGCCAGGCCCGTGGTGGTGCCGCTCAAGCGCCCGGTGATCTCGAAAGTCGGCCAGTTCCACGACTGGCCGCTGATCCTGATCGACCTGTACACCCACGAAGGCATCGTCGGCCACAGCTACCTCGAGCCCTACCTCAAGCAGTCGGCGCGCTACCTCCTGCCGCTGATCGAGGACCTCGCCGCGGCGGCCAGGGACCAGCCGGTGGCGCCGTTCGATGCCTATCGCCGCAGCATCGGCTCGCTGCACCTCGTCGGCCGCGAAGGCATGACGCTGATCGCGGTGTCGGGCCTCGACATGGCGGCCTGGGACGCGCTCGCCAAGGCGGCGGGCAAGCCGCTCGCAGCCTACCTCGGCGGCACGACGGGCCCCGTGCCCGCGTACAACAGCAACGGCCTGTGGCTGACGCCGGTCGGCGATTTCGCCGCGGAGGCGGCGGCGCTGGTCGCCGAGGGCGGCTTCTCCGCGCTCAAGCTGCGCCTCGGGCGCGACCGGCTCGCCGACGACCTCGCGGCTATCGCCGCCGTGCGCGCGGCCGTGGGCGCGGAGGTGAAGCTGATGTGCGACTTCAACCAGGGGCTGTCGCTCGGCGACGCGCTGGTGCGCTGCGACGCGCTCGACGAGCAGGGCCTGTACTGGTTCGAGGAGCCGATCGCCTACGACAACATCCCGGGGTACGCGCAGCTGGCGCGCGAGCTGACGACCCCCGTGCAGCTCGGGGAGAATTTCTACGGGCCGCGCATGCTCTACCAGGCGCTGCAGGCCGGCGCGGCCGACTACGTGATGCCCGACATGATGCGCATCGGCGGCGTGAGCGGCTGGCTGCGCGCGGCGGCGATCGCCGGCGCCGCCGGCATCCCGATGTCCACGCACCTCTACCCCGAGATCGCCGCGCACCTCATGCGCGTCACCGAGACGGCGCACTGGCTCGAGTGGCAGGACTGGGCGGACCCGATCCTGGAAGAGCCCTTCGCCCTCAAGGACGGCCAGCTCTGGGTGCCCGATCGGCCCGGCCAGGGCATCGCGTGGAACGAAAAGGCGGTGGCGAAGTTCGCCCAGTAGCCGGCTACCCCCCCGCCGGCAGCGGCGCCCCGCCGTGCAGGTGCTCGCGCAGCATCGCGCCGAAGTGGGTCATGGAGAACTTGCTCAGGCGCACCACGCGCGCCCGCGCCCGCAGCGCCGGCGGCAGGATGCGCAGCGCCTCCTCCTTCGACTCCACCTCCACCGTCAGCCAGCCCTTGTGCTCGCCGTCGGCGCAGCCGAAGTCGGCGTGCGTCATGAAGTGCGAGCCGGAGCCGAGGAACACCTGCACTGCCTGTCCGCAGGCGATGGCATTGGCCTCGTGCGGGACTTCGATCAGAAACCGGGCCATGTCGGCACCCTCCCTGAGTGATTGATGGCCGCCATGCTAGCGGGGCTTTGTATCCGCCCGACGGCCGGACTGTTTCGGATTGTTGCCGGCCTTGTGCCAGAATCCCCCGGGGAGGTGCGCATGAAACCGAAATGGGCCGGCACGCTGCAGAAAGACATCGACGAGCTCGCCAAGGGACTCGGCACCCTGCTGGTGGACTCGTTCCACTATCTGGCGCTGTTCGCCATCGGCGCCACCATCGTCTGGGCCGCGGTGGTCGCCTTCATCGGCATGGCGAGCAAGGGCGCCGCGAAGATCGACGACATCCTGCTGCTGTTCATCTACCTCGAGCTCGGCGCGATGGTGGGCATCTACTTCAAGACCAACCACATGCCGGTGCGCTTCCTCATCTACGTCGGCATGACCGCGCTCACGCGGCTGATGATCTCCGACCTGCAGGACCACCACCGGCCCGGCATGGAGGTCATTTACGTCACCGCCGCCATCCTGCTGCTCGCGCTCGCCACGCTGACCGTGCGCTTCGGCTCGCACAAGTTTCCGTCGGGCGTCGGTGACGAGGCGGCGAGGAAGTAGGTCGGGACGCGCTCGATGCTGAGAAAGATCGCCGCCGTGTCGCTCGCCGTCTCCTTCGTCGCGATGGCGACCTCGGGAATCATGATGTTCGTCGTCGAGAAGCCCTCGTTCACCCTGCAGATGCACCCGGTGCACAAGACGTTCGGCCTGCTCATGGTCGCCGCGGCGCTCGCCCACCTGTCGCTCAACTTCCGCGGCCTGATCGCGCACCTGAGGACGCGTTCGGTCGCGGTTTACGGCAGCGTGCTGGTCGCGCTGCTGGTCGCCGCCTACGGCGTCGCCATCCAGAAGACCGTCCCGGCCGATCTCGCGCGGCAGATGGACGCCGCGGCGGCGAAGGCGGATGCGGATGACTGAAGCCGCCGCGCGCGCGCCGCTGCTGTGCGCCGCGCTGCTCGCGCTCGCCGGCTGCGCGGCCGGGCCGGCGCCGCAGGGCGATCGCCTGGCGCGCGCCATCGACGCGCCGCACCGCAGCCCCGCCAACGTCGCGCGCGACCCCCACCGCCATCCGCGCGAGGTGATCGAGTTCCTCGGCATCCGCGCCGACAGCGTGGTGGTCGAGATCCTGCCCGGCAGCGCCGGCTACTACATGGAGATCCTTGCGCCGCTGTTGCGCGAGCAAGGCCGCTACATCGCCGCTAGCCGCGACGCCACCGCGGCGCCGCAGTACCTCGCCGACCACCGCAAGCTGCTGGCGCGCGTGCAGGCCGAGCCGCAGCTCTACGGCAAGGTGGTGGTGACGCAGTTCAACGCCGGCCTGCACGAGATCGCGCCACCCGCAAGCGCGGACTACGTGCTCACATTCCGCAACATGCACAACTGGGTGGAGCGCGGCGAGATCGACGGCGCGCTGCGCGCCTTTCACAAGGCCCTGAAGCCCGGCGGCATCCTCGGCGTGGTGGACCACCGCGGCCGCGCCGACCTCCCGCAGGAGGCGCAGATGAAGAGCGGCTACCTGCGCGAGGACTACGCCGTCGCGCTCATCGAGAAGGCCGGCTTCCGGCTGCTGGCCGCCTCCGAGGTCAACGCCAACCCGAAGGACACCAAGGACCACCCCGCCGGCGTATGGACGCTGCCGCCCACCTACCGCCTGAAGGAACTGGACCGCGACCGGTACCGCGCGATCGGCGAGAGCGACCGCTTCACGCTCAAGTTCGAGAAGCGCTAGCCTCTTGCCGCGCCCCGGAGGCCGCCATGAGACGCTTGCTGCTCCTCGCCCTCACCCACGCCGCTGCGCTCGGCGCCGGCTTCGCGCTCGGCATCTATGCGCTGCCCATCCTCACCGCCCCGCCGGCGCCCTCCGCGGGCGATGTGGGCGCGGCCGCAGGCAGCGCGCAGTTCACGGGCGAGTTTCGCAGGGACCTGAAGGACAGCGACTTCCTGCACTGGGGTGAAGGCACCGTGTCGGTGAGCGCCGCGGCGATCGCGCTGATGGGCAGGATCGCGCCCGGCCCGGACTACAAGCTCTACCTCTCGCCCGAGTTCGTCGAGACCGAGGCAGACTTCCTGCGCCTCAAGGCCCGCATGGCGCGCGTCGGCGACGTGAAGACCTTCGAGAACTTCATCGTGCCGGTGCCCGCGGGCATCGACCCCGAGGCCTACACCACGGTCATCGTCTGGTGCGAGTCCTTCGGCCAGTTCATCACCGCGGCGCGCTACCGGTAGAACACATGCCCGCCGATGCGGGCGACGCGCTTGCGCTGCTTCGCCCAGCTCGGCCGGATGTAGATGGCGTGGAAATGCGTCGCGCCGTCCAGCTGCGTCGGCGCGCGGCGGAAGTAGACGTCCTCGGCCACCTTGCGCGCCGCCTCCCAGGCCTCGCCGGCGGGCTCGGGCAGCGCGTAGAACTCGGTCCAGGCGAACGCGCCGACGTAGCGGTTGCGGATCTCGTCCCAGCGCTTCTCGTGCACCACGCCGCACACGGTATCCGGAAAGCGCCCGGAGGCCGTGCGGTTCATCGTCACCTCGGCGACCGCGTACTGCCCGGCGAGCGGCTCGCCGCGCGCCTCGTAGTAGACGTTGCGCGCCAGGCACTCGAGGCTGGCGCGCTGCCGCTCCAGCGCCCGCTCGCGCGCGAGCTCGTGCCGCGCGAACACCGAATGCATGGCGAAGCCGAGCGCGAGCAGCACGCCGCCGACGATCAGCGCGAGCGCCATCGCGTCGCGGTCGGCGCGATACCAGGCGAGGCGCGCGGCGCGGCGCGCGTCGGTCAGCCATTCGGGCAGCGTGCGCCGCATGCCGGTCACTGGATGCGATAGATCTCGGTGTCGAAGTTGCCGCGCCAGACGCTCAGGTCGACGCGGTGCCGCCCCGTCATCGAGCTGAGCACGGCGCGCTGCTCGCCGCGCTCCCAGCGCACGCGGTAGATCGTGCGCGCGTCGCCGCGGCGCTGGTGCGTGACGGGCCCCTCGGATTCCGGCTTGCCGTAACGCTCTTTCAGGTGCGCGACCACGCCGCGCAGGTCCTTCTCGTCGAAGCGCACGTCGAAGGCCTGCACGGCGTCCTTCCTGAGATAGAAGGTGATGCGCGCTTCGGCCCCGGCGAAGCGCACCGGCAACCTGTCGCAGCGGCGGTCGGCCGCGTCGGTCTTCCAGTCCATCGCCTTGCAGCGCGCCTCGGGAAACGCCTTCAGCACCTCGGCCTCGGAGGCGCCGAGCGCCACGCCATTGGCGTCGAAGCCCAGTGCCGGAGCAGATGCGAGCAGCAACAGGGTCAGACCCCATTTTCGTGCGGTTCCGAAAATGGGGTCTGACCCTACTTTCTTTGCACTTGTTTCCATCGGAAGCAGTCCACCGTGTGGTCGTTCACCATGCCGACTGCCTGCATGAAAGCATACAGGATGGTGGTGCCGACGAACTTGAAGCCGCGTTTCTTCAGGTCCTTGGACAGCGCGTCGGACACGTCCGTTCGCGGCGGAATGTCACGGATGCCGCGTCGCCGGTTGACGACGGGCTTGCCGCCGACGAATCCCCAGGCGTAACGCGCGAAGCTGCCGAACTCCTTCTGCACCTGGAGCAAGCACCGCGCGTTGATCACCGAGGCCTCGATCTTCGCGCGGTTGCGCACGATCCCGGCGTCCTTCATCAGCGCGCGCTTCTTCTTCGCGTCGAATTTCGCAACCTTCTTCGGATCGAAGCCGAGGTAGGCCCTGCGATAGGCCGCGCGCTTCCTGAGGATCGTGTCCCAGGACAGGCCGGCCTGCGCGCCTTCGAGGATCAGCAGCTCGAACAGGCGCCGGTCGTTCCTCACCGGCACGCCCCACTCGCGGTCGTGGTAGGCGACCGCGAGAGCGTTGCGCGCCCACGCGCAACGCGTCATGCCTTCGCCTCGTGGCTCGCCGGGCGCGCGCGCAGCTTCACGTCGGTGAGCTCGGCGCGCTCGCGCGCCGCGTTG
>JAOUIL010000045.1 GCA_029883975.1 Betaproteobacteria bacterium | reverse complement strand
ATACGCCATGGCGCGAGTTGAAGGCCGAGCATCGCCAATGGGTGCTGGAAGGCGACACCGACTGGGTGAGCTGGAAGAAGTCCTGGCCGGGCAAGTGGTACGGCGTGGGGCGCTTCTTCAAGTGGCTGGAGAGCAAGGCCTACAAGATGCACATCCGCGTGCTGCTCTCCAAGTACCGCGCCTATACCGAGTGCGCGGCGTGCGGCGGCGCGCGCCTGAAGCCGGATGCCATGCTGTGGAAGATCGAGGGCCGCACGATCCGCGACCTGATGCTGCTGCCCGTGTCGGACGTGCAACGCTTCTTCGACTCCCTGCGGCTGCCGGCGCCGATGGACGAGGCGACCGAGCTGCTGCTCGGCGAGATGCGCACGCGGCTGGCCTACCTCGGCGAGGTGGGCCTCGGCTACCTGACTCTTGACCGCCAGTCGCGCACGCTCTCGGGCGGCGAGGTGCAGCGCATCAACCTCACCACGGCGCTCGGCACCTCGCTCGTCAACACATTGTTCGTGCTGGACGAGCCTTCCATCGGCCTGCACCCGCGCGACATGGGGCGCGTGATCCAGGTGATGCGCAAGCTGCGCGACGCCGGCAATTCGCTCGTGGTGGTCGAGCACGACCCGCAGATCATGTTCGCCGCCGACCGCATCCTCGACATGGGACCGGGGCCCGGCGAGCGCGGCGGCGAGATCGTGTTCTTCGGCGACCCGGCGCAGTTGCGCGGCAAGGACACGCTGACGGCGCAGTACCTTTCGGGACGCAAGCGCGCCGAGGCGCCGCGCGCGCCGCGCAAGCCCGAGCGCTTCCTCGAAGTGCTGGGCGCGGCGCAGCACAACCTCAAGGACCTGGACGTCGCGATCCCGCTCGAGCGGCTGGTCTGCGTCACGGGCGTCTCGGGCTCCGGGAAGTCCACGCTGGTGCAGGATGTGCTCCACGCGGCGCTCCTCAAGGCGCAGGGCAAGCCCACCGAGGCGCCGGGCAGGCACCGCGCGCTGCGCGGCGCGGAGGCGATCGGCGAGGTGGTGATGGTGGACCAGTCGCCGATCGGCAAGACCACGCGCTCCAACCCGGCGAGCTACGTCGGCGCCTTCGACGCGATCCGCGACATGTACGCGAAAGCGCCAGAGTCGAAGGCGCGCAAGTACACGCCCGGCACCTTCAGCTTCAACTCGGGCAACGGCCGCTGCCCGGCCTGCGGCGGCAACGGCTTCGAGCACGTCGAGATGCAGTTCCTCTCCGATGTCTACCTGCGCTGCCCGGATTGCGACGGCAGGCGCTACCGCGCGGAGGTCCAGGAAGTGCAGCTGCGCGGCAAGAGCATCGCCGATGCGCTGGAGATGACCGTGTCCGAGGCCGTCGCCTTCTTCAAGGGCGAGGCCGAGGTGCTCGCGCGCCTGCAGCCCCTCGCCGACGTGGGCCTCGACTACCTGCGCCTCGGCCAGCCCGTGCCCGCGCTCTCGGGCGGCGAGGCGCAGCGCCTGAAGCTCGCCAGGCATTTGGGGACAGACCCCATTTCCCGAAGCAACAGGGAAGTGGGGTCTGTCCCCGCCAAGCTGTTCCTGTTCGACGAACCGACCACCGGCCTGCACTTCGAGGACATCGCGAAGCTCCTGCGCGCGTTCCGCAAGCTCCTCGCCGCCGGGCATTCGCTGGTGGTGATCGAGCACAACCTGGACGTCATCCGCGCGGCCGACTGGATCCTCGACCTCGGCCCGGAAGGCGGCGATGCGGGCGGCCAGCTCGTGTGCGCGGGAACGCCCGCCGAGGTCATGCAGCATGCGACGTCGCACACGGGCAAGGCCCTGCGCGAATACGAGCTAAGTCAGACGGGGACAGCCCCCATTTCCCCGAGAGCACGGGAATTGGGGCCAGTCCCCGCGATTCGTATCCACAACGCGCGCGAGCACAACCTGAAGTCGATCGACGTGGAGATCCCGCGCCAGCGCTTCACGGTGGTGACCGGCGTCTCTGGCTCGGGCAAATCCACCCTCGCCTTCGACATCCTGTTCGCCGAGGGGCAGCGGCGCTACCTCGAATCGCTCAACGCCTACGCGCGCCAGTTCGTGCAGGTCGCGGCGCGCCCGGACGTGGACGCGATCTTCGGCATTCCGCCGACGGTCGCCATCGAGCAGCGCACGAGCCGCGGCGGCAGGAAGAGCACGGTGGGTACGCTCACCGAGATCCACCACTTCCTGCGCCTGCTGTTCGTCAAGCTCGGCAAGCAGCACTGCCCGGACTGCCAGGTGCCGATCGAGCCGCAGAGCGAGGACGCGATCGTCGCGCGCCTCATGAAGCAGCACCGCGGCGAGACGGTGGTGATGCTGGCGCCGCTGGTGGTCAACCGCAAGGGCGTCTATACCGATCTCGCCAAGTGGGCCGCGCAGAAGGGCTACTCGCAGCTGCGCGTGGACGGCAAGCTGCTGCCGCTGCGTCCCTTTCCGCGCCTCGACCGCTTCAAGGAGCACTCGATCGAGCTGCCGGTCGGCTACGCGAGGGTGACGCCGAGCAACGAACGCGAGCTGCGCGAGCGCCTGGCGCAGGCGCTCGAGTTCGGCAAAGGCGTGGTCCACGTGCAGACCGGCAAGAGCATCCAGGTGTACTCGACCAAGCGCGCCTGCCCCTCCTGCGGGCGCAGCTTCCAGGAACTGGACCCGCGCCTCTTTTCCTACAACTCGCGCCACGGCTGGTGCGCGACCTGCGTGGGCACCGGCTTGCAGCTGAAGGACGTGGGCTGGGACGCGGAGCGCTCGCGCACCGGCCAGGAAGACCACGTGCTCGATTCCTGGATCGAGTGGCTGGAGGTGGACGAGGACTGCCCGGATTGCCAGGGCAGGCGGCTGAACCCCGAGGCGCTCGCCGTGCGCTGGCGCGGCAGGAGCATCGCCGATTACGGCGCGCAGCCGGTCGCGCAGCTCGCGGCGCTGTTCGCCGGCGTGCGGCTCGAGGGACGCGAGCGCGAGATCGCGCGCGACCTGCTCGCCGAGCTGAAGAGCCGCCTCGGCTTCCTGAAGGAAGTCGGCCTCGACTACCTCGCGCTCGACCGCTCCGCGCCCACGCTCTCGGGCGGCGAAGCGCAGCGCATCCGCCTCGCGGCGCAGCTCGGCTCGAACCTGCGCGGCGTGTGCTACATCCTCGACGAGCCGACCATCGGCCTGCACCACCGCGACAACCGCATCCTGCTCGACGTGCTCGAGAAGCTCGAGGCGAAGGGCAACACGCTGGTGGTGGTCGAGCACGACGAGGACACCATCCGCCGCGCGCACCACGTCATCGACCTCGGCCCCGGCGCCGGCAAGCTCGGCGGCCGCATCATCGCCGCCGGCACCGCCGAGGAGCTCATGCAGCACCCCGATTCCATCACCGGCAGGTTCCTCGCCGAACCGCTGCGCCACCCGCTGCAGCCGCGCCGCCCGGTGAAGCGCGACGCGCCCGCCATCGAAATCGCCGGCGCCCGGCTGCACAACCTGAAGAACGCGAACCTGCGCGTGCCGCTCGGCCGACTGACCGCCATCACCGGCGTCTCGGGCTCGGGCAAGTCCACCCTCGCGCGCGACGTGCTGCACGACAGCCTCAAGGCCGGCGGCCCGGTCGGCTGCAAGGCGATCAAGGGCAGGAAGCTCATCGAGCGCGTGCTGGAAGTGGACCAGGCGCCCATCGGCAAGACCCCGCGCTCCTGCCCCGCCACCTACGTCGGCTTCTGGGATTCCATCCGGCGCCTGTTCGCCGACACGAGCGAGGCGCGCATCCGCGGCTGGAGCGCGAGCCGCTTCTCCTTCAACACCAAGGGCGGCCGCTGCGAAGCCTGCGAGGGCCAGGGCATCAAGAAAATCGAGATGAGCTTCCTGCCCGACGTCAAGGTCGCGTGCGAAGCCTGCGGCGGGCAGCGCTTCAACGGCGAGACGCTGACCGTGCGCCTGCGCGGCAAGAGCGTGGGCGAGGTGCTGGCGATGAGCGTGGACGAGGGCGTGGAGTTCTTTGCCGCGCATCCGTCGATTCACCACGCGCTGCGGCTGCTGCAGGACGTGGGGCTCGGATACCTGACATTGGGACAGCAGAGCCCGACTCTGTCGGGAGGAGAGGCACAGCGGATCAAGCTGGTGACGGAGCTGGCGAAAGTGCGTGGCCTTGGCAGTTCAAGAAATCTCTCGTTTTCCACCAATGGTGGAAAACGAGAGACCGTTTTTAAAGGCCACCAAACCCTATACGTCCTCGATGAGCCCACCGTCGGCCTGCACATGGCCGACGTCGAAAAGCTCATCCGCGTCCTGCATCGCCTTGTTGACGCAGGAAATACTGTTGTACTCATCGAGCACAACCTCGACGTGATCGCGGAAGCCGACTGGCTGATCGACCTCGGCCCCGAGGGCGGCGACGCGGGCGGCAGGGTCGTCTACCAGGGCCCGCCGGAGAAGGCGGCGCGCGGCCACACCGCGCAGGCCCTGGGCGAATTCCTCGCGCAGCGCAAGGCCGCTTGAGCACGCTTCCCCCGCCGCGGCGCCCGGTGGCGCTCGCCCTGATGGTCGTCGCGCCGCTGCTGTGGAGCCTCGCGGGCGTGGTGACGCGCCACGTGCAGCACGCGACGCCGCTCGAGATGGCGTTCTGGCGCTCGGGCTTCGCCGCGCTGTTCGTCTTCCTCGCGCTCCGGTTCGTGATGCGCAAGCGCCCCTGGGACGCCTTGCGCGCCGCGGGCGCCGCGAGCGCGGTCTCGGGCGCGATGTGGGCGATCATGTTCACCTGCTTCATCGTCGCCCTGAACTTCACCAGCACGGCGAGCGTGCTGGTGGTGCAGAGCCTCGGGCCCTTCTTCACCGCGGTGCTCGCCTGGCTCGTGCTGCGCGAGCCGATCCCGGGCCGCAGCTGGCTCGCCATCGTCGCCGCGAGCCTCGGCATGGGCGCGATGTTCGGCGCCGGGCTCGCGGCCGAGGAGCCGACGCGCCTCATCGGGCTGCTCCTCGCGCTCGCCATCCCGGTCGCCGCGTCGATCAACGTGATCCTGCTGCGCAAGAGCGCAGCGCACCTCGACCTGATGCCGGCGGTGATGCTCGGCGCGCTCATCTCGGCGCTCGTGACGCTCCCCTGGGCGTTGCCCTTCCAGGCAAGCGCGCGCGACGTGCTGCTCCTCGGCATGCTGGGCGTCTTCCAGCTCGGCGTGCCGTGCCTCATGCTCGTGCTCGCCAGCCGCACGCTCACCGCGCCCGAGATCGCGCTCCTCGCGCTGCTCGAGGTGGTGCTCGGGCCGATCTGGGCGTGGCTCGGCGCGGGCGAGGTGCCGGCGGGCGCCACGATCGCGGGCGGCGCGATCGTGCTCGCGGCGCTCGCCGGCAACGAGGCCGCCGCGCTTGCCGAGCGCAGGCGCCCGTCCTAGGCTCCCGCGCCATGCACACGATACTCGGCGCCAACGGCGTGATCGCGCGGGAGCTCTCGAGCGCGCCCGCCTCCACGGGAACGCGCATCCGGCAGGTGAGCCGGCACCCGCGCAAGGTCAATGCGGGCGACGATGCGGTCGCCGCCGACCTGCTCGATGCGCGCGCGACCGCGGACGCGGTCGCCGGTAGCGAGGTGGCCTACCTGGTGGCGGGGCTGAAGTACGACGCCGCCGTGTGGCAGGCGCAATGGCCCCGCGTCATGCGCAACGTCATCGACGCCTGCACCCGGCACGGCGCGCGCCTCGTGTTTCTCGACAACGTCTACGCCTACGGGCGCGTAGAAGGGGCGATGACCGAGGACACGCCGTTCAATCCCGTCAGCCGGAAGGGCGAAGTCCGGGCGCAGATCGCGACCATGCTGCTCGAGCACATGCGCCGCGGCGATCTGCAGGCCATGATCGTGCGCTCCGCGGACTTCTACGGGCCCGGCGCCGTGCAGAGCTTTCCGCATGCCACGGTGTTCGAGCGCCTCAGGGCGGGGAAAGCGCCACAGTGGATCGGCAACCCGCAGGCCGTGCACGCCTTCACCTACACGCCGGATGCAGGGCGCGCGATCGCCGTACTGGGCCGCGCGACACAGGCGTACGGGCAGACCTGGCACCTGCCGACCAGCAGCGAGGCGATGACCGGGGCCGGCTTTGCGCGCCTCGCGTGCGAGCTCGCGGGGCGACCCTTCCGGCTGCGCGTCGCCCCGAGATGGATGCTGAAGCTCATGGGGCTCTTCGTGCCCGTGCTGCGCGAGAACGACGAAATGATGTACCAGTTCGAGCACGACTATCGCTTCGACAGCGGCAAGATCGCGTCCGCCTTCGGACTGCGCGCGACGCCGTACCTGGAGGGAATCGCGGAGACGCTGAAGCGCGCCGCGCGCGGCGCTGCCGGGCGGTGAGCGCGCGAGTCGTGTATACTGCGCGCCAGGTCCACTGTTGCGCGTACATCCGGTTTGCGTTCCAGTCGTTAGTCAGTCCATCCTGGACTTCGAATAACAAGCCTAAAAAGCGCCGTCCTGAACCGGTTGAAGGGTTCACCTTCCCGGGACGGCACCAGGAGAAAGTCATTACTTCGTTCGATTCCCTCGGGCTCAAGCCCGAGCTGCTCCGCGCTGTCGCCGAGCAGGGCTACACCACGCCCACCCCCATCCAGGCGCAAGCCATCCCCGTCGTCCTCGCCGGCCGCGACCTGCTCGCCGCCGCGCAGACCGGCACCGGCAAGACCGCCGGCTTCACGCTGCCGATCCTGCAGCGCCTCGGCGCCTCGCAGCGCCACATCCGCGTGCTCGTCCTCGTGCCTACGCGCGAGCTCGCCGCGCAGGTGCAGGAAAGCGTGCGCACCTACGGCAAGTACGCGCCGGTGCGCTCGACCGTCGTCTTCGGCGGCGTGGGCTTTCAGCCGCAGGCCGACGCGCTCAAGCGCGGCGTCGACATCCTCGTCGCGACGCCCGGGCGGCTGCTCGACCATGCCCAACAGAAGACCGTGGACCTTCGCCACGTAGAGATCCTCGTGCTGGACGAAGCCGACCGCATGCTCGACATGGGCTTCATCCACGACATCCGCAAAGTGATGAAGCTCCTGCCGCAGAAGCGCCAGAACCTGCTCTTCTCGGCCACTTTCCCGGACGAGATCCGCTCCCTGGCCGCGACCTTCATGCACAACCCCGTGACCGTGGAGGTCGCGCGCCGCAACACGCCGGCCGAGCTCGTCGACCAGGTCGCCTACGCGGTGTCGCACGACCGCAAGCGTGCGCTGCTCGCGCACCTCGTCAAGTCGGGCGACTGGCAGCAAGTGCTCGTCTTCACGCGCACCAAGCACGGCGCCAACCGTCTCGCGGAGCAGCTGTGCCGCGACGACATCGAGGCGGACGCCATCCACGGCAACAAGAGCCAGGGCGCGCGCACGCGCGCGTTGAAGCAGTTCAAGGACCAGGAACTGCGCGTGCTGGTGGCGACCGACATCGCCGCGCGCGGCCTGGACATCGAGGCGCTGCCGCACGTCGTCAACTACGACCTGCCGCACGTGGCGGAAGATTACGTGCACCGCATCGGCCGCACCGGCCGCGCGGGCGCTGAAGGCGCCGCCGTGTCGCTCGTCTCGCACGAGGACCGGCCGCTGCTCGCGGCGATCGAGCGGCTGATGAACCGCAAGGTCGAGCTGCGCGTCGCCCCCGGGTTCGAGCCGGGACAGCACTCGCCGCGGCCGCAGGCCGAGGCGCAGCGGCCGCACCGGCCGCAGCAGCGCCACGGGCACGGCCAGGGCCAGCGCCGATCGCATGGCCAGGCACAGCAGACGACCGCTTCCCGCCAGGGCAAGCCGCGGTCGCACGCTCCGCACGCGGAGCGCCTGTCGCGCGAGCAGGAAGCGCAGCTGCGGGAAGCCCGCCGCGAGCTGGGCACGACGGGAGCCGCGCGCCGGCGGTAGTTCTCCCTACGCATGCCGCGCCGCCCAGGCGCGGACGACTCGAGTCGCCCACTGCGGGGATGATCTTGCAGTGGGCGATCATTTTTTCAGATGGGCGAATCCTGGTGGTGATTGCTGCCTGCGGTGGGCAGGCGTAACGTCTTGCGCTGGCGGGGAAAAGGAGCAGCGCTGTTACATGTTGGCGGTTTGCATACCGCTATCTGTCAACTAATTTGTCAACCAATACACGTTAGAAGCCCATGCCTACCAGACCGCTTGACCGGTTGATGTTTGCACAGGGAGGCCTGTGTTTTTTCTGCAAGGATCCCATTGCGAAAGCCGATGCGAGCGTCGAGCACCTTGTAGCGAGTGCAAATGGCGGTCGCAATGATGACGATAATTGCGTCGTCTGCTGCAAAGCGATGAATGCTCTCCTGGGCAGCATGTCGCTCAAGGAGAAGATTCAAGTCGTCCTAAATCAAAAGGGCCACTTCAAGTGCCCGAACGGGTCGCAGAAACCAGCCGCGAAAGCTTCCCCCGCAGGCACTAAACCCAAAGCAGCGAAGGACAGGTATGGCGTTGTTGTGTCGAACCTGCGTCAACGCGGTGCCGCGAAACCCAAGACGGTCAAGACATTGACGAGCACGATCCGCTCATTGTTTCAGAAGGACATCACGGACAAAGAACTCTCCACGATATTGCAGCAGCTGGAGTCCGAAGGCGTAGTTACGATTGAAGGCGCGAAGGTTGCGTATGCGTAGTGGGCGAAGGGCTTCTAACTCTAGGTGGAACGGACGGGCCGCCAGCGCAGCGCATAGTCCAGGGTACAGGCCGGCCCGCCGTTCACCACGACGTTAGGCGTCATGGCAGTTTCTGAGCACCCTCTGCTGTTTCTCCTCCGGCCAGTGGCTAGCCCGGGCATTCGCACGCTTGCGGCTGCTGCTATTCCTTTGCTCGGCATTTCAGCAGTTCTGGTGCTCGCCGGAACAGCCGCAATGCCTGATGGCTACTCGTGGCGGTTTCATTCAATCAGCGAGTCTGCCGCGCAAGGCCAGCAGGGCGGGTGGATCGCACGCATGTCGTTCATGTCCTTCGGGGCCGCCGTCCTCGCCGTATCGGTGTCCGCCCGAGCGAGCTGGCCACGCTTGACATATTGGATGCAAGTTTCCTTCGCGTTCTTCATGTTTGGTGCTGCGGCGTTCTCTCATGCGCCATGGGTACCCGGCGCGCCTGCGGATCAGGTCGAAGACCTTCTTCACTCCATCTGCGCGTCCGGTATGGGTCTCGCGTTCTGTGTCGGGGTGGTGGCGCGCTTTGTTCAGCGCGGCCTAGACGGTCTTGCTGGTCGGGCCCTTGACGTTTTCGCACTTATCACCGCGACCGTCTTGCCACTGCTTCTGGCGTCATCGTCGTCGGTGGGTGGATTGGTCCAGCGCATCATGTTCGTCGTCGGGTACGTCTGGTTCGGACGCGAGGCGCTGTATATGCTCAGCGCATCGAGGCTGGCAAGATGACGCCTAACCGGTCGCTCATTCTGACGCGCCGCGGCGTGACGTCGCGGCGCGCAGGTTAGCTTCAACGTTAGGCCTCACGACGCCTACGCCACGCGTGCCCTTCGCTTCGACGCTCTCATGCACTACTACCAATCGTTCTTCCATGAAGGACAACGATGCCCTCACCACAAGAGCACACGCCCGTTACTGCAGAGAACCTGAGCGCCACGTTCGAAGCTATCTTTGCTCCATGGGTCAAGGCAATGGGCTTCGTAGACCTTCAGGTCGGCCCTGGCACAGCCTCAGCACGTCTACCGCAAAACAAGGATCTGCAGTGGGCCAACGGCGCCATCTGCGGCCAAGCCCTGATGTCGGCAATTGATACAGTCGCCAGTCTCGCGTCGGGAACCGGCGACCGAGCGAGAAGAGGCACGGCGAGTCAGCGCACGCAGTTCCTACGTCCAGCGGCAGGAGAGGATCTGCTCGTCGTGGCGAGGGTGCTTCAATCAGGGTCCACCATTACGTACTTGGAGACTCACGTAACGCTTGCTGTGTCTGGCAAGCTTGTTGCGCACGCCACCCTTGAGTTTGTGTAGCCGCCTGTGAGGCCTAACCCCTCGGTCAACGCGGACGCCGATCTTCCCCCGATTTAGTTGACACCTCGGGCTAACCGCCTGGAGGTGTAAGGGAGGAAAAGCAAGACCAGGGCACGTCGCCTCTTAGGGCCACTGCGTCGGGTGGTACCCCAGCGGCACCGGCGGCCGCGCCCAGAACGGCGGCGTTTCCGATAGTTCCAACACCGGCGCGAGGTGCGTGATCACCCCCGCGGGCGACTTCGTCTCCATCGTCTTCGCCTCGGGCTCCACCGCCGCCGAAGGATCCGCCGTCCCTCGATCCACGATCCACTTCCCCGTGCGCGCGAGCCCGACGCGCACCAGCCAGCTCCCGCCCTCCTTCGCCCGCCGCGCCAGCGCCACCATCGCGCCGAGCGCCATCAGGTAACCGCTCACGTAGTCGATCGCCGAGCACGGCAGCAGCTTCGGCGCGCCGCCCGCGCCTTGCACGTACGCCATACCGCTCACGCACTGCACGATGCTGTCGAACCCGCGCCGGTCCTTCCACGGCCCCGTCATGCCCCACGCTGAAAGCGACACGTAGATGATCCCCGGGCGCAGCCTGGCGAGATCCTGAGGCGAGAACCCGCGCGCGGCGAGCGCGCCCGGCCGGTAAGACTGCGAGAAGACGTCCGCCTGCTTCACCAGCCGCCGCAATGTCGCTGCATCGTCCGCCTTGCGCAAATCGAGTTGCGCGGAGAGCTTTCCCAAGCCCGTATCGAGGTCGGTATCCCCGGAATCCGGCAGGTGCGCCGCGGTGATCTTCAGGACGTCCGCGCCGTGCTCGGCGAGCGTCTTCGCGGCGGTGGGCCCGGCGAGCACGCGCGTGAGATCGAGCACCCGGACCCCGGCCAGCGGCCGATCCGCCTTCGGCAGCGGCTCGGGCGGCGCGTCGCCGATCCGCTCGATCGTCAGCAGCTCCTGCACCGCGACAGCGCTCGAATGGGGGTGCGCCTCCCACTCCGCGGCCGTGCGCACGTAGCCCGCGCAGCCGCCCGCCGCGTGAATCGCATCCTCCAGCTCTACCCCGTCCCACGACGCCGCCGCGCGCTTCGCCGCTTCCACGTCCTCCCCCACGCCCAGCACGCCCAACGCCGCCGCGCGATGGTGCGGGTAGTTGGTGTGGAACCGCACCCAGCGGCCGTCCTTCACCGGGTAGAACAGGCTGTACGGGTCCCAGATCGCCTTGGGCGTCCTGCCGTCGATCCTGAGGTAGGCGCCGCTCTTCAAGGACGCGGCCGCGGCGCGCAGGTCCACCGAGACCTGCTGCGACTTCCCCGTGCGCAGCCGCCACAGCTCGGCGGCCGCGATGCCCGTCGCGGCGAGCGAAGCCGCGCCAGCGGCGCCCACGCGGTAGGGCGTCTTCAGCACCGGATCGGCGCCCGTGATTTCGGCTTCGCCCTCGAGGCGGGCGATCCCGAGAAGCTCGCGCAGCGCGGCCTGCGGCATGCCGGAAGCTTACCCGCCCTCGGTTAAACTCGCGCGATCATGCGAGAACCCACCCCCAGGACGATCCACCTCAAGGACTACACGCCGCCCGCCTTCCTCGTCCCGCACGTCGAGCTCGACGTGGACCTCCGCGAGGACCATGCGATCGTCAAGGCGAAGTTGCAGGTGAAGCGCAATACCGGCAGCGGCCCGCTCGTGCTCGACGGCGACGAGCTGGCCCTCGTGTCGGTTGCGCTGAACGGCAAGCCCGTCGCGCACACGGCGACCGCGGACAGGCTGACGATCGAAGACGTCCCCGATGCGTTCACGCTCGAGACCGTGACGCGCATCGTCCCGCAGAAGAACACCAAGCTCGAGGGCCTGTACGCCACGCAGCACGGCTTCGTCACGCAGTGCGAAGCCGAAGGCTTCCGCCGCATTACCTGGTTCGTGGATCGCCCGGACAACATGGCGCGCTACGTGGTCACGGTGCGCGCCGACAAGGCGAAGTACCCGGTGCTGTTGTCCAACGGCAACCGTGTCGCGGGCGGCGACGAGGCCGGCGGGCGCCACTGGGCGAAGTTCGACGACCCGTTCCTCAAGCCGTCCTACCTCTTCGCGCTGGTCGCGGCGAACCTGGAGGAGCTGAAGGACGAGTTCGTCACGCGCTCCGGAAAGAAGGCCGAGCTTTCGGTGTACGTCGAGCCCGGCAAGCTCGACCAGGCCGGCTGGGCGATGGACTGCCTGAGGCGCGCGATGAAGTGGGACGAGGAGCGCTTCGGTCTCGAGCTCGACCTCGAGCAGTACAAGATCGTCGCGGTCGGCGACTTCAATTCCGGCGCGATGGAGAACAAGGGCCTCAACATTTTCAATACGCGCTACGTGCTCGCGCGCCCCGACACGGCGACGGACGCCGACTACCAGGCGATCGACGCGGTGGTGGCGCACGAGTACTTCCACAACTGGACCGGCGACCGCGTCACCTGCCGCGACTGGTTCCAGCTGTCGCTGAAGGAGGGCCTGACCGTGTTCCGCGACCAGGAATACTCCTCCGACCTCTACTCGCGCGCCGTGGAGCGCATCCAGAACGTGCGCATGCTGCGCGCCGGCCAGTTCCCCGAGGACGCGGGGCCGATGAAGCATCCGGTGCGCCCGCAGTCCTACATGGAGATCCGCAACTTCTACACCATGACCGTGTACGAGAAAGGCGCGGAAGTGGTGCGCATGCAGCACACGCTGCTGGGCGAAGAGAAGTTCCAGGCCGGCATGCAGCTGTACTTCCAGCGCCACGACGGGCGCGCGGTGACCTGCGACGACTTCGTGCAGGCGATGCAGGACGCGAGCGGCGTGGACCTCTCGCAGTTCAGGCGCTGGTACGACGTGGCCGGCACGCCGGTGCTCGATTGCTCGGGCGAGCACAAGGACGGCAGGTTCCTGCTGCGCGTGAAGCAGTCGATGAACCCGCCGTTCCACATCCCGCTCGCGGTAAAGGTCGGCTCGCATGAGCGCGTGCTGTCGGTGACGCGGGCCGATGAGACCTTCGAGTTCGCGGCGGCGGCCAAGACCGTGCCCTCGCTGCTGCGCGGCTTCTCCGCGCCGGTGATCCTCAACTACCCGTACACCGAAGCGGACCTGCTGCACCTGATGGCGCACGACGACGACCCGTTCAACCGCTGGGAGGCGGGGCAGCGCCTGGCCGCGCAAACCGTCCTCAACCGCAAGGGCGAGCCGTCGTCCGCGTATCTCGAGGCGGCGCGGCGCGTGCTCGCCGAGCGCGACCACGCCTTCGTCGCCGAGGTGCTGGCGCTGCCCTCGGAGACGTTCCTCGCCGAGCAGCTCGAGGTGGTGGACCCGGACGCGCTGCACGAGGCGCGCAACGCGCTGCGCCGGCGCATCGCCCGGGCGCTGCAGGCGGAGCTCACTGCCGCCTACCGGGCGCTCGAGTCGCGCGACGCCTACTCTGCCGATCCGGCCTCGATCGGCCGGCGCGCCCTGAGGAACCTGTGCCTCGGCTACCTGGTGGAGCTCGGCCTTGCGCCGCTCGCCGACGAGCAGTTCCGGCGCGCCGACAACATGACCGACGCCATGGCCGCCCTGGGCTGCCTGGCGAACGCCGACTGCCCCGAGCGCGAGCCGGCGCTGCAGGCCTTCTACGACAAATGGCGCGCGGAGCCGCTGGTGGTGGACAAGTGGCTCTCGGTGCAGGCGACCTCGCGCCTGCCCGGGACGCTGGCGCGCGTGCGCCAGTTGCTCGGCCACCCTGCGTTCGACCTCAAGGTGCCGAACAAGGTGTACGCGCTGGTGCGCGCCTTCGCGGCCAACCACGTGCGCTTCCACGCTGCCGACGGGGGCGGCTACGCCTTCCTCGCCGAGCGCGTGCTCGAGCTGGACAAGCTCAACCCGCAGGTGGCGGCGCGCATGGCGCGCGCCTTCGACCGCTGGCGCAAGTTCGACGCGGGCCGCCAGGCGCACGCGCGGGTGCAGCTCGAGCGCATCCGCAACGCCGACGGGCTGTCGCGCGACGTCGCCGAGATCGTCGACAAAGCGCTCGCCTGAGCGGCGCGTAGCGGCCCTGACCGCGTCGGGGGCGGGCGACGGATTTACCGCATTGTCCGGCGGCCCCGGCGCGCTGAGGAATTTTCCCTTGAGCGGGGCGCGCAGGCTGGCAAGCTTCGTATTCTTGACTGCGCCTGACATCACAACGCGGCTGTCCACGACCGGCCAGCTCCTCGTTCGCTCGGGGATCGAAATCAGCCGGCTGCTGGATTCCATGCTCCAGGACCGCGATGCGGTGACCGCGCGGCTGCCGCCGCAGGTGCTGTTCCTCTCGCAATTGCTGTACGTGGAGCCGGTGCGCGGCTACATGCTGCTGTCGTACTCGGATCACAAGCCCGCCAACGCCGCGGCGCTCGCCTCGCGCTCGCTCACCTTCCGCTGCAACCACCGCGGCGCGCAGTTCGCGTTCAAGGGCGACGGGCCGCGCCCGGTCTCGCAGGCGGGCCGCCCCTGCATCCAGTGCGGGCTGCCGACGGCGATCCTCGGCATGCAGCAGCGCCGCGCGAATACGCGCGTGCACGTGCCGGCGGAAGCTCCCGTCGACTGCGAAGTGCGCATGGGGCTGCAGAGCTTCCCGGCGCGCGTGATGGACGTCAGCCTCGACGGCATCGGCATGCTGGTGACCGACCCCACCATCCCGCTGTGCGCCGGCACGCGGCTGGAGCGCGCGCGCATCCGGCATCCGCAGTGCGAGCCGTTCTTCATCGATTTCGAGGTGCGCTACGTCTCCAGGATCACGCTGCCGGGCGGCGAGCGCGCGAGCCGCGTCGGCTGCATGGTCGTCAGCCCGCGCGCGGTGCTCGAAGAGCTGATCCGCCTGTTCATCATCGACCTTGCCTGAGCGCCGCGGATGGGACGAGAATCCGGGCAGCACGCCGGATTCGCCCCTGCCGTGGACCCTACGCTCAGCCTGATCCTCGCCACCGTCGTATTCCTCGGCATCCACGCCCTGCCGAGCACGTCGCTGCGCCGCCTTTTCGTGGGCGCCATCGGCGAGAGCGCCTGGCTGGGATTGTTCTCGCTCGCCTCCCTCGGCGGCCTCGCCTGGATGGCGGTCGCGTACAAGAGCGCGCCCTTCGAGGGATTGTGGCCGGGCCTGCGCCTCGTGCCGCTCGCGCTCGCGCCGTTCGCGTTCGTGCTGCTCGCCTGCGGGCTGCTGTCGCGCAACCCGGCGCTGCTCGGCCAGGCCGGCGCGCTGAAGCGCGAGGAGCCGGCGCGCGGCATCCTGCGCGTCACGCGCCACCCGATCATGTGGGCGATCATGCTCTGGGCGGCGGCGCACATCCTGGCGGTCGGCTCGCTGCAGGCGGTCATCTTCTTCGGCGGGCTGCTGCTGCTCGCGGCAGCCGGCACCGCCCTGCAGGATGCGCGCAAGGCCGCACAGCTCGGCGAGGACTGGGCGCGCTTCGCTGCACGCACCTCCAACCTGCCGTTCGCCGCCGTCCTCCAGGGGCGCAATCGCGTCGTCTGGCGCGAAATCGGCTGGTGGCAGCCCGCAGCCGGGCTGGCCGCATTCGCCGCCGTCCTCTGGTTGCACGGGTGGCTGTTCGGCGTGCGCGCGTACTAGCGCCGCCGCGCAAGGCGCGTCCAGCGCCCGTCGTCGCGGCGACCGGGGTGGCCGCCGCACGGCGCGCGGTGCTGCAGGAGGCGCTCGACCACATCCTCGCCAATCGCGCCGGCGCGCTGGCCGGCGCGGACCCCGAGTACCTGCACCAGCTGCGCGTGGGCACGCGCCGGCTGCGCGCCGCGCTTACCGTGTTCGGCGACATGATGCGCGCGGAGGATGCGCGCGCGCTGCGCCGCACGCTGCGCGCGCTCGCCCGCGTCGCCGGCCCGGCGCGCGACTGGGACGTGTTCATGCCGCGCGTGCCCGCGCCGCTGCGCACCGCTGCCGAGCGCCGGCGTCGCAGCGCATACGCCGCCCTGCGGCGCGTGCTGCGCGCGCCGCAACTGTGGCTGCTGCCGCGCAGCCAGGCGGTGCCGCGTGTGACGCTGCCCGCGTTCGCGCGCCAGGCGCTCGAGCGCGCGGAGCGCAAGGCGCTGCGCCGCGGCGCGCGCATCGACTGGTCGCGCGCCGGCAAGCGCCACGCGCTGCGCATCCGCCTGCGGCGCCTGCGCTATGCGAGCGAGTTCCTGCGCGGCGCGTTTCCCGATGCCGACGCCGAGCCGTTCATCCGCAGCCTGAAGGACCTGCAGGACCTGCTCGGCGCGCTGAACGACCTGGAGGTCGCACGGCAGCTCATGGCCGAGCTGACGGGCGCGGCGCCGCGCCATGACAGCAGGCGCGCCAGGCTGATCGCGCGCCTGCCCGCGGCGTGGCAGGCGTTCGCCGGCGCGCCGCGCTTCTGGAGATAAAGGGGGTCAGATCAACATTTCCTGCGAACGGCGACGCGAGCGGTCGCGGAAAATGTTGATCTGACCCCTTTATTTTCAAAGCTTGCGCTGCACGCGCTGGTCGAACCTGGCGACATTGACCACGACGCGCTCGTGCGTGCCGTCGCCGATCAGCTCGCGCTCGTCGCGCGCCTCTACGCGAAAGCGGAGGGTGCGCCCCTCCACCGCCGTCACCTCGGCCGTCGCCGTGACGCGCATGCCGACCGGCGTCGCGGCGATGTGGCGCACGTTGAGAACGGTCCCGAGGCTCTGGTGCCCGGGCGGCAGCAGCTTCTCCACGGCCTCGAGCGCCGCCGCTTCGATCAGGTTGATCATCACCGGCGTGGCGAGCACGTGCACGCGCCCGCTGCCGACGCGCGGCGCCGTGTGCTCTTCGCCGACCACCAGCGTCGCGCTGCCGCTCAGTCCCGGATGCAGTTCCATGCGCGGGCTATGATAACCGCGTGAACCCGCGCGTCGTGATCCTTGGCTGCGGCTTCGGCGGCCTGTTCGCCGCGCGCGCACTCGCCCGGGCGCCGGTCGAGGTCACCGTGGTCGATCGCACCAACCACCACCTGTTCCAGCCCCTGCTCTACCAGGTGGCCACCGCGGGCCTCGCCGCCCCCGCCATCGCCGAGCCGATCCGGCGCACGCTGGCGCGGCAGAAGAACGCGACGACGCTCTACGGCGAGGCGCAGCGCGTGGACGTCGCCGCGCGCCAGGTGGTGCTCGAGAACGGGGACACCCTCGCCTACGACCGCCTGATCCTCGCCACCGGCGCCGCCGACAGCTATTTCGGCCACGACGAATGGCGCGCGCACGCGCCGGGGCTGAAGACCCTGGAGGACGCGTTCCGCATCCGCGAGCGCATCCTGCTCGCCTTCGAGCACGCCGAGCGCGAGCCCGACCCGGTGAAGCGCGCGCCCTGGCTCACGTTCGTCGTCATCGGCGCCGGCGCGACCGGCGTGGAGATGGCGGGCATGGTGGCCGAGATCTCGCGCCACACGCTGAAGGGCGAGTTCCGCAGGTTCGATCCGCGCAACGCGCGCGTCGTGCTGGTCGAAGGCATGGAGCGCGTGCTGCCGCCCTACGCGCCGGATCTCTCCGAGCGCGCGCGCGTGCAGCTCGAGCGCATGGGCGTCACCGTGTGGCTGGGGCGCCAGGTCACCGGCATCGACGCGCAGGGCGTGCAGCTCGGCGGCGACCGGCTGGAGGCGAAGACCGTGGTCTGGTGCGCGGGCGTGGCGGCGAGCCCGCTCGGCGCGACGCTCGGCACGCCGCTCGGGCGCGGCGGGCGCGTGATCGCCGAGCCCGACCTGTCGGTGCCCGGCCACCCGGAGATCCAGGTGGTGGGCGATCTCGCCCTGCTGCCCGACCACCAGCCGCCTGTGCCGGGCGTGGCGCCGGCCGCCAAGCAGATGGGGCGGCACGCGGCGCGCAACATCATCGCCACGCTCGCCGGGCGACCCACGCGGCCGTTCCGCTACCGCGACTACGGTCAGCTCGCCACCATCGGGCGCAGCTCGGCGGTCGCCATGTTCGGCAAGGTGCACATCTGGGGCTGGCTCGCCTGGGTCGCCTGGCTCACCGCGCACATTTACTTCCTGATCGGCTTCAGGAACCGGCTGGTGGTGCTGATCGACTGGGCGTGGGCCTACTGGACGTTCGAGCGCGCGGCACGCGTGGTCGATCGCGGCGCTCGACCACCGGAATCCCACGGCTGATCACTTCGCGCACGGCGGCCCGCCCCACAGCCACGCGGCGCCGCGCACCCCGCTCGCATCGCCATGTGTCGCCGGCAGCAGGCGCGTGTCCACCCGGTCGGAGAAGATGTAGCGCTGCCAGATCTTCGGCACGTTGCGGTACAGACGCTCGATCCTGGACATGCCGCCGCCCAGCACCACGACATCGGGGTCGAGGATGTTGATCACCGAGCCGAGCGCGCGCGCGAGGCGCTCCTCGTAGCGCGCGAGCGTGGCCTCGCTCCCGCGCGCGACGATCTCCTCGGGCGCAAGCCGCTCGCCGGTGGCGAGTTCGTGGTCGCGCGCGAGCGACGGCCCCGAGAGGTAGGCCTCGATGCAGCCCAGGCGGCGGCAGTAGCACTCCCGCAGCGGCAGGTCCTGCGGCGCGGGCAGCGGCAACGGGTTGTGGCCCCACTCGCCGGCAATGGCGTTGACGCCCGTGAGCACCTCGCCGCGCACCACCACGCCGCCGCCCACGCCGGTGCCGAGGATCACCCCGAACACGACTTCGGCGCCCGCGCCCGCGCCGTCCACCGCCTCGGAGAGCGCGAAGCAGTTGGCGTCGTTCATCAGGCGCACCTCGCGGCCGATGGCGCGCTCGAGATCCCGCTTGAGGGGATGGCCGATGAGGCGCGTCGAGTTGGCGTTCTTCACCAAACCGGTGGCGGGCGAGATCGCGCCCGGGATCCCTACGCCGATCGTGCCATCGCCCGCCTCGCGCACCAGCGCGGCGATCGCCTCTACGGTCGACTCATACCGGTCCTGCGGCGTCGGGACGCGCTTGCGGAACACCTCGCGCCCGTCGGCGTCGAGCGCGAGCGCCTCGATCTTGGTGCCGCCGAGGTCGATGCCGATGCGGCGCTGCTTCTGCCCGCTCAACCCCCGGCCCCTGGCGAATCGCACACGGCGGTCCACGCCTCGCCGTCCTGCTCGATCTCCCCCTGCAGGCGCGCGCCGAGCTCGACCAGCTCCCCGACCTTGCGCTCGACCGCCTGCCGCGTCGGGCCGGTGACGACGGCGGTCAGGCCGAGCTTCTCGACCCGGCACTCGCTCATGCGCACCTCGGGGTGCTCGCAGCTCGCCATCCACTCGTCGCCCACGCGCGTGATCGGCGAAATGACGTGCGCACCCTTGGCGGACAGCTCGTCGAGCGCGCGCTGCACGACCCCGCGCTCGTAGCCCGAGATGATGAGGTGCGGGCCCGCGTCGAACACGCTCGCCGCATCCGGCGCTTCGCGCGCTGGCGCCGGCTCCGCCTCGGCGCCGGGAATGCGCACCTCGAACAGCTCGTGCTCGCGCCCGCTCGCGTCGCCGCGCAGGGCAACGAGGTGGAACACCGCGGCGTGGTCGGCGCACAGGCGCGCAACGACCTCGCGGTAGCTGCCCGAAGCGAGCGCCTTGCCGGTACTGGCGTGCGAGGCGACGCGCTGCGCGTCGTTCACGCCCTCGCCCACCAGCGCCGTCTGCCCGTTCAGGTCCTTGATGACGTGCACCGTGCCAAGGTTGATGCCCATGCGCAGCGCCGGCGCGCTTGCGGCGGCCTGCAGCCCGATCGCCACGGCGAGCGCTGCTTCGTTGTCGGCGAGAAACGCGACCACCACGCCGTTGTCGGTCTCGTGCACGACCCGCTCGGCCTTGGGCACCTGCACCACCTCCTGCGCGACCTGGGCGCCGAGCAGGCGCTTCCTCTTCATCTGCTCGCCGACCGGCAGCCGCGCGAAGTCGGCGAGCTCGGCGAACAGCACGCTGCAGGTGAGCGTCCGGCTGGAGGTTTCGGCCATCGCTGGCTGCTATTCTAGCGACTGCCCGCATGAGCCAAGCATCGTTCGAGGCCGACTACGTCATCGTCGGCGCCGGCAGCGCCGGCTGCCTGCTCGCCAACCGCCTGTCGCGCGACCCGGCGACCCGCGTGCTGCTGCTCGAAGCCGGCGGACGGGATGACTACTTCTGGATCGACATCCCGGTCGGGTACCTCTACACCATCGCCAACCCGCGCACCGACTGGTGCTACCGCACCGAGGCCGATCCCCATCTCGCCGGGCGCTCGATCCACTACGCGCGCGGCCGCGGCCTCGGCGGCTGCTCGTCGATCAACGCCATGATCCACATGCGCGGGCAGAAGGAGGACTACGACCATTGGGCCTCGCTCGGCAACCCGGGCTGGTCCTGGGACGACGTGCTGCCGGTGTTCCAGTCGCTCGAGGACTACGAGCACGGCGCGGTGGACACCTACGGCGCGGGCGGCCCCCTGCGCGTCGAGGACCCGCGCGTGCGCTGGAAGATCCTCGATGCCTGGCGCGCGGCGGCCGCCGAGTGCGGCATCGCGCCGATTCGCGTGTTCAACACGGGCGATAACAGCGGCTGCGCCTACTTTCAGATGAACCAGAAGCGCGGGGTGCGGTGGAGCGCGACCAAGGCGTTTCTTCGTCCCGTCGCTCATCGACCGAATCTCCGCGTAGTTACCGATGCACACGTCACTCGTCTCCTCTTCGAAGGACGTCGGTGCACGGGCGTTGAGTTTCGCGCCGTCGGCGACTCGCGCTCCGCTACAGCGTCGCGCGAGGTGATCCTCGCCGCCGGCTCGATCGGGTCACCCCAGCTACTGCAGTTGTCGGGTGTAGGCCCTGGTGCTCAGCTCCAATCTCTCGGCATCCCGCTGATCCATGACCTTCCCGGAGTCGGCGAGAACCTCCACGACCATCTGCAGATCCGCATGCAGTACAAGGTGAGCGGCGTGCGCACGCTCAACGAGCGCGCCAACAGCCTGTGGGGCAAGGCCGCGATGGGCCTCGAGTACCTGCTGTTCCGGACCGGCCCGCTCACCATGCCGCCCTCGCAACTGGGCGCGTTCGCGAAGAGCGACCCCGCGCAGCCGACCCCCAACATCGAATGGCACGTGCAGCCGCTGTCGCTCGACAAGTTCGGCGACCCGCTGCATCCGTTCCCGGCGATCACGCCGAGCGTGTGCAACCTGCGCCCCGCCTCGCGCGGCTGGGTGCGCGTCAAGTCGCCCGATCCGTTCACCTATCCCGAGATCCGGCTCAACTACCTCTCGGCGCCGCAGGATCGCAGGGTGGCGGTGGACGGCATGCGCTTCACGCGCCGCATCATGGCGGCCAAGGCACTGGCGAAGTACCGCCCGGAGGAGTTCCGTCCCGGCGCCGCGCTGCAGTCCGACGCCGAGCTGGAGACAGCGGCCGGCGAGCTCGGCACCACCATCTTCCATCCGGTGGGCACCTGCGCCATGGGCGGAGTGGTGGACGCGCGCCTGCGCGTGCGCGGCATCGGGCGCCTGCGCGTGATCGACGCCTCGGTCATGCCGCGCATCACCTCGGGCAACACGAATGCGCCGACCAGCCTCATCGCCGAGAAGGGCGCGCGCATGCTGCTGGAGGACGCGCGCGAGCGCGGCTAATCCGCCAAGTCCTCCGGCGGCGGATCGGCCTGCGGCAGCGACAGCGAGCGCAGCCGGAAGCGCCCCTCATAGTCGAACAGCCACGTCTCGGTGAACGCGACGCTGTTCGCGCCGTTCAGCAGCTTCATCGAGGGCCGCGGGAACGGCTCCGCGCGGCGCATGGTCTGCTCGACCAGCATGCCCAGCCACGGATCGTGCCAGGGCGCGCGCAGCAGGTCGAAGCGCCGCGCCTCGCCGAGCACGTCGATCTCCGCGCGCATGACGATCACGGCGCGCACGGGGTTGGGCGGCGCGCCCTCGAACACCATGCCGCGGTTCGCCTCGTGCAGCAGCCGGGCGAGCTCGCGCTGGTACTCCGCCATCGTGCCGGCGGACGACACGGGCGGCAGCGGCAACGCCGCCTCGGGCATGCTGTGGAACTGCTTGGTCACCCGGCCGGTCGAATCGAGCGGCAGCGTGGCCGGCGTGCAAGCTGACAACAGCGCAAGCCCGAGCGCGACGCCTTGAAAAGCCGCGGCGCGGCCCCAAGGTTTGGCTAACATCCCGCACTCATTTTCCCGCGGCATGAGGAGAGATCATAAATGAAGCGCGTCGTCCTGTTTTTGGCCACCAACATCGCGGTGCTGCTGGTGCTGTCGCTGGTCATCAGTCTGCTCGGCCTGGACCGCTGGATGGCGGCCGGGGGCATCGACTACCGGGCACTGCTCGCCTTCTCGGCGGTGCTCGGCTTCGGCGGCTCGCTCATCTCCCTCGCCATGTCCAAGGCGATGGCGAAATGGTCCACGGGGGCGCACGTCATCGACGGCACCGAGGGCACCACCGAGTACTGGCTGGTGCAGACGGTGAAGCGCCTGGCCGACAAGGCGGGCATCGGCATGCCCGAGGTCGCGGTCTACGAGGGCGCGCCCAACGCCTTCGCCACCGGCGCGTTCAGGAACTCCTCGCTGGTGGCGGTCTCGACCGGCCTGCTGCAATCCATGAGCAAGGAGGAGGTCGAGGCGGTCCTCGGGCACGAGATCGGCCACGTCGCCAACGGCGACATGGTCACGCTCACCCTCATCCAGGGCGTGGTCAACACCTTCGTCGTGTTCCTGTCGCGCGTCGTCGGCTATTTCGTCGACAAGGCCGTGTTCCGCACCGAGCGCGGCATCGGACCCGGGTTCTACATCACGGTCATCGTGTGCCAGATCGTGTTCGGCATCCTCGCCTCGTTGATCGTCGCCTGGTTCTCGCGTCAGCGCGAGTTCCGCGCCGACGCGGCCTCGGCCGACCTGCTCGGCAACCCGCGCCCGATGATGAATGCGCTCGCGCGCCTCGGCGGGCTCGAACCGGGGGCGCTGCCCGAGGCGATCCGCACGGCGGGCATCACCGACAAGCCCTCGGGCTTCGCCGCGCTGTTCTCGACCCACCCGCCGGTCGAGGAGCGCATCGCCGCGCTGCAGGCGCGCGCCGCCGGCCAGGTCTAAGCACTGATTTGCTACGATGCCGGTCATGAAGATCGGCATCGTAGGCGTCAGCGGCTACGGCGGCAGCGAGCTGCTGCGCCTGGTCGCCGGGCACCCCACCCTTGAGCTGGCCTACGTCGGCGGCGAATCCACGGCCGGCCAGGCGCTCGCACAGCGCTTTCCCGCGCTTGCCGGGCATCCGGCCGGCCAGCTCGTGATCCAGCCGTTCGCGCCGGAGAAAATCTCCGGGATCGGCCTGCTGTTCGCCTCGCTGCCCACGGGGAAGTCGAAGGAGCCGCTGGCGAAGGTGTCGAAGGGCATCCGCATCGTAGACGTGGGCGGCGACCACCGTTTCGTGGAGGGCTGGACCTACGGCCTCACCGAGCTGCCCGGGCAGCGCGACAGGATCCGCGGCGCGACGCGCCTGGCGAATCCCGGCTGCTATCCGGCCGCTTCGCTCCTCGCGCTGGCGCCGCTGCTGAAGGAGGGGCTGATCGAGCCCGAGGGCATCGTCATCGACGCGAAGAGCGGCGTGACCGGCACGGGCCGCGGCGGCGCGAGCGATTTCGGCTATGCCGAAACCAACGAGGACTTGTTCGCCTACGGGCTGGAAGCGCACCCGCACGTGCCCGAGATGGAAGCCGCGCTCGCGCAGGTGGGCGGCAAGAAGTGCACCATCGCCTTCACCCCGCACCTCGTGCCGATGACGCGCGGCATCCTGGCGACGTGCTACGCGCGGCCCAGGGGCAACGCGGACGCGAAGCGCCTCTACGCCGCGGCCGAAGCCTGCTACCGCGGCGAGCCGTTCGTGAAGCTGCAGCCGCTCGACAAGGGCCGCAGCGCGCACACCGGCTGGACCACCGGCTCGAACCTGGCGTTCCTGTCCTACGCGGTGAACGCGCGCACGGGTCTGGTCGTCGCCATCGGCGCCATCGACAACCTCGGCAAGGGCGCCTCGGCGCAGGCGCTGCAGAACGCGAACCTGATGACCGGGCAGCCCGAGACCGCGGGCCTCGCCGGACTGCCGCTCTGGCCGTAGCGCAGGGCGGCGCGCGCCGCTGGTTCGACACGCTGATCGCGTGGTACTTCGTCGCGGTGTGGGGCTCGGGCTACCTCGCCACCAAGGTCGGCATCCAGTACGCGGCGCCGTTCACCTTCCTGTCGCTGCGCTATGCCTTCGGGCTGCTGTGCCTCGTCCCGGTGCTCGTCATCCTGCGCCCGCGCTGGCCGTCCACGCCACGCGAGCTCGGCCACGTCGTCGCGGCGGGCCTGCTGATGCATGCGGTCCAGCTCTCCGGCAGCCACTACGCGCAGTACCTCGGCCTGTCGGCGGGCATCGTGGCCGTGGTGCTCGCTGCGCAGCCGCTGCTCACCGCCGTGTTCGCGAGGCGCTGGATGCACGAGCGGCTCGCGCCGCGGCAGTGGACCGGCGTCGCGCTCGGCCTGGCCGGCGTGCTGCTGGTCGTCTGGCACAAGATCGACGTGCGCGAGATGAGCCTCGGCGCGCTGGTCGCCGTCGTCACCGGGCTGCTCGGCGTGACCGCCGGCACGCTCTACCAGCGCCTGTTCTGCCCCACGGTGAACCTGTACAGCGCCGCCTGGGTGCAGTTTGCCGCCTGCCTCGTCGCGCTCGCGCCGCTCGCCTTCCTCGTGGAGGGCGCGCACGTGCAGTGGACCTGGGCGCTGCTCGGCGCCATCGCCTTCCTGGTGATCTTCGCCTCGATATTCGCCGTCAACGCCTTGCACACGTTGATGCGCCGCGGCCAGGCCACCCGGGTGACGAGCATCCTGTACTTCACGCCGATCTTCGCCGTGGTGCTGGAGTACCTGATGTTCGGCGTGGTGCCGAGCGCGCTGTCGATCGCGGGCATCGCCGTCACCTGCGCCGGCGTCGCGCTGGTCACTGCGCGCGTCCGGGCCGGTTAGAATGGGCGCCGCCATGCGCCGCGCCCCGCTCTCCCAGTTCCTCATCCAGCGCCAGCGCGAGGGGCGCATCAACCCCGACCTGCGGCTGCTGATCGAAACCATCGCGCGCGCCTGCAAGGCCATCAGCACGCGCGTCAGCAAGGGCGCGCTCGCCGACGGGCACGGCTCGGCGGGCATGCAGAACGTGCAGGGCGAGACAGTGCAGAAGCTCGACATGCTGTCCAACGAGATCCTGCTCGAGGCCAACGAATGGGGCGGCAACCTGGCCGCGCTCGCCTCCGAGGAGATGGAGGAGCCGCGCCCGATCCCGACGCGCTACCCGAAGGGCGAGTACCTGCTGATGTTCGACCCGCTCGACGGCTCCTCGAACATCGACGTCAACATCTCGGTCGGCACCATCTTCTCGGTGATGCGCTGCCCGAAGACCGCCGACGGCAAGCTGTGCGAGCCGCAGGAGACGGCCTTCCTGCAGCCCGGAC
>JAOUIL010000118.1 GCA_029883975.1 Betaproteobacteria bacterium | reverse complement strand
CTGCGTGATGCGGTAGTCGGCACCGATGCGCTCGATGCTCGCGCGCGTGTCGTTGACCGAGTAGGCGCCATAGAAGGGAAAGCGGCTCGCGGGAAACAGCAGCAGGCTGCCGCCGCCGGTCAGGCTGGTGGTGCCCGTGGTCGGCGACTCGTCGGCGCCGGTCCTGCTGTTGATGAAGCCGAAGTTCGCGGTGAGCTGGGCGAACCAGGGCTGGTAGACGTAGCTCGCCGCGTTCCAGTTGCCGATCAGGAACAGGTCGCGCGACTCGACGCTCCCTGCCGGCTGCTGCACGCGGTACTCGGCGCTGAGGTTTCCGTTCCAGCGCACCGGCCCGAGCGAGAGGTCGATGCCCGCAAAGTATCCCGGCGCCGACTCGGCTCTTACGGCCGGCGCCTCCGAGCGCGCGGGCGCGGCCGCTCCAGGCACGGGTTGCGCGAGCGACCCCGCCGCCGGCAGCAGGCTGCTGGCTGCGATCAGAGCCACGGCGAGCGAGCGCTCACGTTCAGGACCGGCCACCGCAGGGCGCCGCGATCAATTGGCGCCTGCCGGCAAGAAGCGCGACTCGTCTACACGCACGACCGTGGCCGCGCGCAGCTGCGCGACGAGCAGTTTCCACGCAGCTTCCCCCTGCTCGCGCCGATGCAACTCGCCGGCGCGCTGCACGGCGGTGTCGAACGGCTGCAGGCGCGCGGGCTTGCGCTCGGCGAGCCGGACGATCGCGACACCCTCGAGCAGTACCACCGGCCCCGAGGTGGCTCCCGGCTGCAGCGCGTCGAGGACCTGCTTCTCGATCAGCTCCGGCAGCATCCCGCGGTGCAGGTAGCCGAGGTCGCCGCCGCGTTGCGCCGACGGGTCCGTGGAATGCGCGCGCGCCAGCTCGGCGAAATCGGCACCCTTCTGCAGGCGCTTGTGCAGGCGCTGCGCCTCTGCCGAGGCTTGGTCCCAGGCCGCGCGCGGCGCCGAGGGAGCGACAGCAAGCAGGATCAACGACAGCCGCACCTGCTCGGGTTCGGTGAACTGGTCCGGGTGCGTGTCGTAGTAGGCGCGCGCCGCCCGCGCGTCCGGCGCCGGGACGTCGCGCACACGAGCGTCGAGCTGCTCGAGCAGGCTGTTTGCCTCGAGCTGCGCGAGCAGCGCAGGCAGCATCTTGTCGCGGTTGGCGCGCCACTGCTCGCTCGAGGCATAGCGCCGGTCGTAGGCCGCGATCGCGGCGTCGATGCGCGCGCGCTCCGGCGTGATGCCGCGGCGCCGCGCTTCCTCGAGGAGCAGCACGCGGTCGATCAGCTGGTCGGCGACTTCGCGCTGGAACCTGCTCAACTCGGCAACCGGCGGCTTGGAATGAAAGTACTTCTTGCGCATGCCCGCGGCAAGCGCGGCCTGGTATTCGCCGAACGAGATGGCGCGCTCGCCCACTCGCGCGAACACCTCGCCGCTGGGCGGCGGATCCGAGGCCTGCGCCTGCGTGGCGGCCATGGCAAGCAGCGCAAGCCAGAGCACCCAGGCGCAGGTGCGCTTGCCTTCCCGAATGGGTCCGTGCCTGGTTGCGAGCATGAGGGTCTCCAGAGTCAAATAACAGCGCGAAACGGCTTGTTGCGCCGCGTCATCCTCTCGATGCACGGTTCGTGCCATCTCGATCCCCGGAAATGCGAACGGGCCGGACATCGCTGTCCGGCCCGTCGCTGCTGACGCCTGGATCGGGGCGCGCTTACTTCACGTGGCAACTGAGGCACAGATTGCTGCTGACGTTGGCCACCCGCAGGAACGTCGGGTTCACAGCGGTGTGCGGGTCGTGGCAGCTTGCGCACTCGACCATCGGGCCCGTCGGGCCGCCGGCGCGGGTATACAGCGCGATGTCAGTCTTCTCGCGTACGTCCGCAGTGCCACCGGCGGTATCGACCCAGAAAACCTGGTTGCCGTTCACCACGCGCGTCTTGGGCTGCGTGAAGTCTCTGTCGCCGCAGGTACCGCTGACTGTCGTGCCCGATCCCGTGAGGCCGCCGCCGCAGTACTGGATGCTGATCGGGTGGTCGTTGACCAGGTTTCCGCCGATATTCTGGATCGAGCTGGCCCTGATCATGCCGGTCGCCGGATCCACGCCGTCGGTCGTGCTGGGGTTGGTCCACGTGCCGGCCATCACCGCGCCAGCCGGGTTGTAGCCTCCCGAGCCGGGCTGGTTGATCATCGTCGCGACCGCGAGCGAGCCGTCATGGCACGACAGGCACGCCAGCGAGACAGAGCCGACCGTCGCTTCCGTGCCGTCGATCGTGGCGCTGCCGCCCGTGCTGTACATCGAATAAGTCGTAGTCGGTACCGCCTTGTTCCATAACGGCGCGGCAACACCGGTGTTGCTGCCGTGAGGCGTGTGGCAGAACACGCACACCTCGCCGGTGCCGCTGAACGAGCTCGTGCCCGTGCTGTTGCTGGTCCCGAGGTTGTGCCGGGTGTCCCGGATGCTCGTCTGCGCCGAGGCGTCGAACGAGGCGAACGCCCCGAGTAATGCGGCCGTACCCGCCAATGCCGCCAATACGTACCTTGCTTTCGCATGCACACCTGTTTTCATGGTCTCTCCCGCCTTCTGATCGAGAAGTTGGTCCGCTTCACCGTTTCCGTAGCAGGCCTTGTGCCAGACGGCTGGCGGGGCGCCGCAAGCGCCGAGATGCCCTTCCAGCTTGATCTCGATCAAATCCGCGGCGCGTCAGCGCGAATCGGTGTCAATTGCGGGCGCCAGCCCGGCACTGCGATCTCAATCGGGGAAATGAACCGCACGGCGATTCCCGGAAGCGGGAACGCCTGCTACTTGCTCTTTGGTTCCACTGGGACGGTACCGCCTGCGGGCGAAGCAGCAGCACCGCCCGTGGCGGCGGGAAGGGCGCCGCCCGCGGCCGCAGCTGGCATGGCCGAACCCGCGGCATGGCCTTCACCGGCCTTGAGCGCCGCGGGGCGGAACACGTCGACGCGACGGAAGAACTCGTCGGCGAGGTACAGGCGCCCGTCGCGGTCCACTGCGACGCCCGACGGCAGCATGTAGCGTGCCGGCTGGTCGCGCTCCGAGCGTTCGCCAATGTGCATGAGCAGCTGGCCGTCGCCGTCGAAGATCTGGACGTTGCCGAAGGCCGCGTCCGAGACGTAGACGCGCCCCTCGCGGTCGATGGCGATCTCCCGCGGCCGCGCGAAGTTCCCCGGATAGCGGCCGACGCCGCCGAACGCCTTCAGGAACTTGCCGTCGCGGTCGAAGACCTGGATGCGGAAGTTGCCGCTGTCGACCACATAGACGCGCCCGTCCGGCGCAACCGCGGCGTCGCGCGCCAGATTGAACTCGCCCTCTCCCGTGCCGCGCTTGCCGAAGTCGAACAGATGCGCCCCGCTGGCGCCGTCGAACACGCGCACGCGGTGCTCCTCGTGCCGCTGCACGCCGCCGGTATCCACCACGTAGACGCGCTCGCCCCCCGGCGAGACGGCGACGCCGCTCGGCCGCGACAGCATCTTCGGCCCGCCCAGCAGTCGCAGGAACTTGCCCTTCGCATCGTAGACCTTGACCTGCTTGGTCACGGCGTCGACGACGTAGAGGTTCTCCTTCGCATCCACGTCGAGCCCGAGGGGCTGCACCAGCTGGTCCTGCGGGTCGGCGCCGATCGTGGCGTACTTCTTCGCGGGGATGTCGAACAGCTTGATGGTCTGCGCCACGGGGTCGCTGACGTAGATGCGGCCGGCGCTCGCGGCGATGCCATAGGGCTTGGCCATGCCCTCACCCCCGCGCTCGCCTTCCCCGGTGAGTGCGCGTCGCAGCATCGCGTTGCGATCCTCCTCGGTCACATCCGCGCTGGTGTAGAGCGAGCGCTCGAACACGAAGCGCGGTTCCTCCGGCGGCGACGGAAAGACGATCTCCCGCGAGGCCCCCCCCTTCCTTGGCGCCTCGGCGCATCCGCCGGCAAGGCCGGCGAGCGCCAGCGCCACAAGTAGCAGCCGGTGGAAAGTGGCGGTCACGGGGTCGATCGTGCTTCGCTCAGTGCGTCTCGCAAGAAGTATGCCGCGCCTGCGTGCCTCGCGGCGAGGCACAGGCCTTGCTTGTCCTCCCGTGAAGCCTGACGTTTCGCCTAGAGGATTGCCATGCCGATGCCTTCGACCCCCGCCGATTCGCGCAATGTCGCGACCGTACCAGAGTCCGCGCCCCTGCTTGGCACGGCCGGGGCGCTAGCCCTGGCGGCCTGCGCGCTCGGACTGCTGTACGCACTGACGAGCTGACCGGGGCGGCGTGCCGCGCGGCCGCGCGCAGTGGCAGGCCTCGAGCGTCGGGGCGCGGCAGTGCGGCCGCGGAGCGGAAATGCCTCTGCGGCACGCGGGCGTGCCAGGCCCTGGGGGACGCTTGCGCTCGCGGCGGCGAGCCTGCCGCTGCTGTGGACCTGCGCCGCATGGCAACCCGGGGAGGACTGGACCGGCCCGCACCCGTACTCGACGTTCCAGAAGTTTCTCGCGCGGGCGCGAGCCGGCGACGCCGAGAGCCAGAATGCAGTCGCCTACATGCTGTATCACGGCGAGGGCGTGCCGCGGGATGTTGCGCGCGCGAGGGAATGGTTCGAGCGCGCGGCGCAGTCGGGCAGCGAACGCGCGCGGCGCAACCTCGCCAGCCTTGCCGCCGGCCCCGACCCGGACATTCCGCGCCGGCCGGCCGCGGGCCGCGACGTCGGCCGCGACGAGCAGCTCTACCTCGCCTTCTGCTCCGGCTGCCACGGCGTCAACGGCGTTGCCGCGTACGAGAATTCGCCGTCCTTCGCCTTCGGCGAGCGCCTGGAAAAAGGCGACGCGCAACTCCTGCGCAGCCTGAGCGAGGGCAGCCAGGAAATGCCCGGCTGGGGAGACAAGCTGACGCACCTTGAACTGCGCGAGGTGCTCGCTTTCGTGCGCACCTTGCACGCGCGCTACGACAACGGCGTGCGCACGCCGCTGCGCGCGCCGCCTTCCGTCTATTACCTGTTCGGACCGATGGAGCAGCGCAGCCCGGAGGCGCGTCCCGCGCTGCGTTGACGCGCGTGCAGGCTCAGACCACCTTCGAGTAGCGCGCCGCGCTCGGCGCGCCGCGCAGATGCCGGTCGAAGGCCATGCAGATCACGCGCACCAACAGGCGGCCGCGCTCGGTCACCGCGAGGCCGTCCGGTACGCGCTCGACCAGGCCGTCGTCCTCCAGCTCGGCGAGGCGCGCGCGCTCCTGCGCGAAGTGGCTCGCGCAGTCCACGCCGAAGCGCTGGCCAAGGTCGTCGAACGAGACCCGGAAGCGGCAGGAGAGCTGCTGGATCACCTCGCGGCGCAGCCGGTCGTCGTCGTCGAGGCGGTGGCCGCGGAACACGGGCAGCTCGCCGCGGGCGAGGCTCGCATAGTACTCCTCCAGCGTGCGATGGTTCTGCGCGTAGCTGTCGCCGACCGACGAGATCGCCGAGACGCCGAAGGCGAGCAGGTCGCAGCGCGCGTACGTGGAGTAGCCCTGGAAGTTCCGGTGCAGCTCGCCGCTCGCCTGCGCCCGCGCAAGGTCGTCGCCTGGCAGGGCAAAGTGGTCCATGCCGATATAGACGTAGCCCGCCGCCGACAGCGCCCGGATGGCGAGCGTGAGAATGCGGATCTTCTCCTCGGGCGACGGCAGCTCGGCGGCGTCGATGCGCCGCTGCGGCATGAACACCGCCGGCAGGTGCGCGTAGTTGTAGAGCGCGATGCGGTCCGGGCGCAGCTCGAGCACTGTGTCCAGGGTGCGCGCAATGCTCTGCGCACTCTGTGCGGGCAAGCCGTAGATCAGGTCGAAGCTGACGGAGCGGAAGCCGGCCGTGCGCGCGCCGAGCATCACGCGCGCCGTTTCCTCGATCGATTGCACGCGGTTGACCTTCTTCTGCACCACGGGATCGAAGTCCTGCACACCCAGGGACACGCGGTTGAACCCTAGCGCGCCGAGCTGCTCCATGGTGCCGGCGACGACGCGCCGGGGGTCCACTTCGATCGAATACTCGCCGTCCGGCACCAGCGCGAAATAGCGGCCGAGCAGGCCGTAGAGCCGCGCCATCTCGTCGGCCGACAGGAACGTGGGCGTGCCGCCGCCCCAGTGCAGCTGCGCCACCGTCTCGTCGCGGCCGAGCGCGCCGCGCTGCGTGGCGATCTCGCGCTCGAGGTAGGACAGGTACTCGGCAGCACGGGTGCGGTCGCGCGTCACCACCTTGTTGCAGGCGCAGTAGTAGCAGACCGTATCGCAGAACGGCAGGTGCACG
>JAOUIL010000044.1 GCA_029883975.1 Betaproteobacteria bacterium | reverse complement strand
CAGGAAGTGCGGCTCGATCTGTGCCTGCAGCAGCTTCAGCTGTGCCTCGATGCGCCCGCGCTCGAGCTCCGCGGCCTTGTGCCGGCTCCAGAAGAACCAGGTGCCGCTCGCGCCCGCGGCCACGGTGACGCCGAGGGCCGCGATCGCGCTGCGCCCCGCGGTCCAGGGCAGGCCGAGCAGCGTCGAGGCGATCGCGCTGCCGAGCAGCCAGCCGGCGACGATGCCCAGCGCGATGAGGCCGAAGAACGGCAGGCGCGGCGGCTTTCCCGTCGGCCACAGCGCGCGCCAGCCCAGGTGAATCAGGAGAAGCACCGAGAGCCCGATGCATTGCGAGAACACGAGGTTCTCGCCGAAGCCTCCGCCGTACCGCACCAGCGTGAGCAGCGCGGCGATGCCGGTGTTGAAGGCGAGGACGGCGAGCAGCGCGAAGCCGAAGCCCTGCATCGGCCGAAGCTTAACGGGATTCGAGCTTCTTCAGTTCCTCGGCCTCCATCCTCTCGCGCAGGCCGGAGGCGCCGAGCAGCACGGCGGTGGCGTGGATCGCGAGCCCCAGTCCCCAGCCGGCGAGCGGCCACAGGTTCCAGTGCAGATGCGGCGTCGCCTGCCACTGCACGACGGCGAGGAAGGCATTCACCGCGATGTATACCCCGGCGTGGATGTAGAGGCCGAGCTTGGCGCCGGCGCGGCGGCGGGCGATGCGTCTAAGGTCTTCGGTCATGGCGATGCGCCTTTCAGAGGAGTCCGAGGGGCGCCCACACCATCCTGCCGAGCAGGCGGTAGGGCAGAAGCGTGAACATGCCGGTGATGCCGAGCGCGCCGGCGTACAGGCCGATGGCGAGGCGCCGGTGGGCGCCGACCTGACGGGCGACGGCGAAATAGATGAGCACCCCGAGGAGCACGATCACCGTGACCGACAGGATGTGGATCCAGGAAAAGCTGCCGCTCGACTTGATCCAGAAGCTGGTGACGGCGACGCCCAGCATCAGCGCCGCCCAGGCGCGTCCGGCGACGCGGTGCAGGAACGTACCCTTGCGCGCGAGGAACATCGCGGCGCCCAGCGCGATGGCGGCGAAAGCGGCGAGCGTGTGGGCGAGAATGATCGGCATGAAGCTCGGGTGCATGGCGTTCTCCCTGTGGTCGGTTGAGGACGACGCCAGTCTCTGCGTCGCGAGCCGGTCTTCCCACCGGCTTGCGACGAGCTGCAGCCCTCGCCGACGAACCGCTAGACTGCGCGGATGAACGACTTGCTGATCCGCGGCGCGACGGTCTACGACGGCAGTGGAAGACCTGGCCGCGTCATGGACATTGCGGTGAAGGACGGCCGCATCGCCGCCCCCGGCCCGGCGAAGGAGACACTCGACGCCGGCGGCCTCGCGCTGATGCCCGGCATCGTCGATGTGCACACGCACTATGACGCGCAAGTGACCTGGGATGCGAAGCTCACGCCGTCGCCCGCGCTCGGCGTGACCACCGCGATCCTCGGCAACTGCGGCTTCGGCATCGCGCCTTGCCCTGCGCCGCTGCGCGAGACGGTGCTGAAGAACCTCTCGGTGGTGGAAGGGATGGACCTCGGCGCGTTGCTCTCAGGCACGCGCTGGGACTTCGAGTCGTTCCCGCAGTACCTGGATGCGCTCGGGCGCCTGCATCCCTGGGCCAACGTCGGCGTGCTCGCGGGCCACTCGACCATCCGCAGCGCGGTGATGGGGGAGGAGGCCTCGAGCCGGACGAAGCCCACGGCGCAGGAGCTGCACAGGATGCAGGACATCGTCCGCCAGGCGTTGGGGGCGGGCGCGGTCGGCTTCGCCTCGTCGTTCTCGCCGAACCACAGCGGCTGGGGCGGGCGGCCGATGCCCTCGACGATCTGCGAGGACGACGAGCTGCGCGCGCTCGTCGCGCCATTGAAGGAGGCGGGGAAGGGCGTCTTCGTCGTCGCTGCGGGCACCAAAGCCACGCCGGAGTACCTCGAGCAGATGGCCGCGGACACCGGCCGGCCGATGTTCATGGTGACCGTGCTCACCATGTACACCGACCAGGCGCCGGAGCGCGCCATGAGCTACTACCGCCGCTGCGCCGAGGCGCTCGCGCGCGGGCGCGAGGTGTACATCCACGCCAACTGCCAGCCGCTGTCCTTCGACTTCACGCTGCGCGAGCCCTATCCGTTCCTCGCACTGCCGGCCTTCGCGCGCGTCAAGACCGCCAAGCCCGGGGACCTGCCCGCGATCTATGCCGATCCTTCCTTCCGCGCGCAGTTTCGCGAGGACCTGAAGCAACCGAAGGCGGGCATCCTCTTCTCGGGCGACTGGACGAAAGTCGAAATCGACGGCGTGCCGCTGCCGCAGCTCGCGGGCGACGCCGATCCGCTCGACTGGTTCTGCGAGCGCCCGCTCGAGCAGCAGATGATCGCCAAGCTCTTCCAGAACGACGACGTCGGCGTCGCGCCGCTCCTGAAGCACGAGGCGGGCGTGCTCGCGCTCTCGGACGCGGGCGCGCATCTCATCTATTTCTGCGACGCGGGCTTCGGCCTGCACTTCCTCGCCCACTGGGTGCGCGAGACGGGGCATTTCACCTGGGAGGAGGCGGCGCGACGCCTGGCCGCCGACCCGGCGCGCAAGTATCGCATTGCGCAGCGCGGCGAGATCCGCCCCGGCGCCTTCGCCGACCTGCTGCTCTTCGACCCGCAGGCTGTCGGACTGTCCAACCTGCAGCGCGTGCGCGACCTGCCGGGCGGCGGCGCGCGCATGATCCGTGGGCCGCAGGGCGTGCATGGCGTGTGGGTGAACGGCGTGCGCGTGCACGACGGGCGCGAGTACTGTGCGCTCGCGCGCGGGCCGGGACGCGTGCTGCGGGAGTTCGGCGCGTAGCGTGCGACTCTTCCTCGCGCTCGGCGCCGGGTTCGCGCAGCACCGCGCGCGCACCCTGCTGTGCGCCGCCGGCGTGGCGCTCGGCGTGGCGCTCGGCTACGGCGTGCACCTGGTGAACCGCGCGGCGGTGGAGGAGCTCGCCGCCGGCGTGCGCGCGGCCGCGGGCGATGCCGACCTGCAGGTGCGCGCGGTGCGGGGAGGATTCGACGAAGCGCTCTACCCGGTGATCGCGCGCCTGCCCGGCATCGCGGCGGCGAGCCCGGGACTCGAGGTGGAGGCGGGCCTGCCGGGCGGAAGCGCGCTGCGCGTCCTCGGGCTCGACCCCTTGCGCGCCGCGCAGCTGCACCCGGGGCTGTTCGCGCAACGGCCGCGCGCGATCGGCGAGCTGCTCAGGCCCGATGCCGTGCTGCTGACACAGGCCGCGGCGCAGCGCCTGCGCCTGGGAACCGGCGCGCGGCTCGAGCTGCTGGTCGGCCTGCGCACCGTGGCGCTCGAAGTGGTCGGCACGTTGCCGGAGTCGGCACTGCCCGGCGAGGCGGCGGTGACGGACATCGCCACGGCGCAGTGGCGCCTTGGGCGCCTGGGCGAGCTCAACCGGCTCGACTTGCGCCTCGCGCGCGGCGCGGACCTGGGCGAGGTGCGCGCGCGGATCGGCGCGCTACTGCCGCCGGGCGTGCAGGTGGAGCGCGTGGAGACGCTGCAGGCGAGCGGCGCGGCGCTGTCGCGCGCCTACCGCGTGAATCTCAATGTGCTGGCCCTGGTGGCGCTGGTGACCGGTGGCTTCCTGGTTTTCTCCACGCAGGCGCTGGAGACGGCGCGGCGCCGCGGCGAGCACGCGCTGCTGCGCGTGCTGGGCCTTTCGCGCGGCGCGCTCGTGCGGCTCGTGCTCACCGAGTCGGCGCTGGTCGGCGCGGCGGGCGCGGCGCTCGGCATCGCCGTCGGCTACGCGCTCGCCGTGCTCGCCGTGCGCGCCTGGGGCGGCGATCTCGGCGCGGGCATGTTCCGCGGGCTGGCGCCCAGCGTTGCGTTCGCGCCGGCGGCGGCGCTCGGCTACTTCTGCGCCGGAATCGCTGTGGCGGTGGGCGGCGCGGCGCTGCCCGCGCTCGACGCGGCGCGCGCGGCGCCCGCGCGCGCGCTGCGCGCCGGCGACGAGCAGCAGGTGCTGACCCGCGCGCCCTCGGCGGCGCGCGCGCTGGCGCTGATCGTCGCGGGCATCGCGCTGTCGTTCGCGCCGCCGCTCTACGGCATCCCGCTCGCCGGCTACGCCGCGGTCGTGTGCCTGCTGGTGGGCGGCATCCTGCTGATGCCAGCGTTCTCGCAGCGCCTGTGGCGTGCGCTGCCGCTCGCGCGCCGGCCGGCGCTCGCGCTCGCCGGCGCGCAGCTGCGCGGCGCGCCCGGGCAGGCCATGGTGAGCCTTGCCGCCATCGTCGCCAGCTTCGCCCTGATGGTGGCGATGGCGATCATGGTGGCGTCGTTCCGCGGCTCGGTGGAGCGCTGGCTCGAGGCGCTGCTGCCGGCACAGCTCTATCTGCGCACTTCGCACGCGGGCGAAACGGCGTACCTGGACGCCGACTTCGAGGCGCGGCTGCGCCGCCTGCCGCAGGTAAAGCGCGCGGAGCTGCTACGCAGCGCGCGCGTGACGCTCGAAGCCGGACGGGCGCCGGCGACGCTGATCGCGCGCGACGCGCCCGCCGACGGCTTCGCCGCGCACCTGCCGCTGGTCGGCGTGCCGTACGCGCGCCGCGCGGACGAGCCGCCGGAAGTGTGGGTGAGCGAGGCCGTCGCGGGACGCTCCCGCGTCCGGCCGGGCAGCCGCCTGCGCTTTCCACTCGCCGGGCGCATGCAGGAGTTCGTGGTCGCGGGCATCTGGCGCGACTACGCGCGCCAGCAGGGCGCAATCGCCATGGACCGCTCCGTTTACGCGGCCCTGACGGGGGACGCGCGCGCCAACGACGCTGCGCTCTGGCTCGCGACCGGCGCCGACGCCGAGCAGGCGATGCGCGCGATCCGCGCGCTGCCCGGCGGAGGACAGCTGGAGTTCGGCACGCCGGGGGGGATTCGCGAAGCCTCGCTCGCCATCTTCGATCGCAGCTTCGCGGTCACCTACGCGCTGGAAGCGGTGGCCGTGCTGGTCGGGCTGTTCGGCCTGTCCTCGAGCCTGGGCGCGATCGTGCTCGCGCGGCGGCGCGAGTTCGGCGTGCTGCGCCATCTCGGCATGACGCGCCGCGAGATCGGCCAAATGCTCGCCGCGGAAGGTGCGCTGCTCGCGCTCGCGGGGGCCGCCGCGGGGCTGGTGCTCGGTGCGGCGATCAGCCTGATTCTCGTGCACGTCGTCAACCCGCAGTCCTTCGGCTGGACCATGGACCTGCATCCGCCCTACGCGCTGCTCGCGGCGCTCGTCGGCGCGCTGCTCGCGCTCGCCATGCTCACCGCCTGGCTATCGGGGCGCGAGGCGATGGGCATGGCGCCGGTGCGCGCGGTGAAAGAGGACTGGTGAGGCGGCGCGCCTTCCTGCTCGGCATGCTCGCTGCGCCGCTGGCACGCGCCGCGAGCGTGGACTATCCGGCCGTGACACGCGGGCGGCGGCTGCGCTTCCCGCGTGACCACGGCGCGCACCCCGAGTACCGCACCGAATGGTGGTACGCGACCGGGTGGCTGGAGCGTGATGGCGCGCCGCTCGGCTTCCAGGTGACCTTCTTTCGCGCGCGCCCGGAATGGCGCAGCGCCAATCCGAGCCGCTTCGTGCCGCGCCAGATCCTGCTCGCGCATGCCGCCATCGCCGACCCGCGGCACGGGCGATTGCGCCATGACCAGCGCGCCGCGCGCGACGCGCTCGGCCTGGCCGGCGCGGCGACCGCCACGACCGACGCGTGGATCGACGATTGGCGCCTGAGGCTGGAGGGGCGCGTGTACCGCGCGCAGATTGCCGCGCGCGAGTTCGACCTGCAGCTTGCGCTCGAGGCGCGCGGCGCGCCGGTGCTGCAGGGCGAGGGCGGATTCAGCCGCAAGGGCCCGCGGCCAGGGCAGGCGAGCTACTACTACAGCCGGCCGCACCTCGCGGCGTCCGGAACGCTCGACGGCGCGCCGGTGCGCGGCAAGGCGTGGCTCGATCACGAGTGGTCGAGCCAGTATCTCGCGCCGCAGGCGTCCGGCTGGGACTGGTGCGGGCTCAACCTCGACGACGGCGGGGCGCTGATGGCGTTTCGCATCCGCGACAAGGCGGGCGGGACGTTCTATGCGCCGCCCGGCGTCGCTTTCGCACCGCTGCGCACCTGGCGCTCGCCGCGCACCGGCGTGACCTACCCCGTGGCAATGCGCGTGAGTGCGGCTGGCGCGCACTACGAGCTCGAGCCCCTGATGGACGACCAGGAGCTCGACGCGCGCGCGAGCACCGGCAACCTCTACTGGGAAGGCGCGGTGCGCGCTAAGCGCGCGGGCAGGGAAGTCGGGCGCGGCTACCTGGAACTGACCGGCTACGGGGAACCGCTGCGGCTGTAGCTACTTCTTCTTCGCGCCGGCCTTCTTCTTCGGCTTCGGCTTCGCCTTGGCCTTCTTCTTCGCCGCCTTCTTCTTCGGTGCCGCCGCTTTCTGCGTGACGACCGCTTCCCCGGACACCGGGTCGGTGACGCCCAGGCCGGCGCCCAGGTCCTCCAGCATGTGGCGCATGCTGTCCAGGATGCCGATCATTTGCGGGCGCGCGGCGGCGATGTGGTCCATCGAGTGCCACTCGCCGACCAGGCAATAGCTCGAGTCGCCGGTCCTGACCAGCGCCAGCTGGCGCATCCCGGGCAGCATCTTGCCGATGTCGCGATGGCGCGCGACGAAGTCTTCCTCGAAGCCGGGCTTGACGCGGAAACGCACGACGTTGAACGCGATCATGGGTGTTCCCTCCTTTTGCAGCAGGCTTATACGCTCCTGCGCCGCGCCCGGCTAGCCTAGCGCCAGGCCCATACCGGCTGCTCCAGGTGCGCCACCCGGGTGTCCCGCCCGAGCACCGCCACTTCCATGAACTGGTAGAGCACGGCGGCCGTGGGCGCATGGATGAGCGAGCCGAGCAGGGGGTAGCGCACCACCGGACGGTCGCTCTCGGCGATGGCTATGAACTGCGGCGAGCCCTCGCGGGCGAGCTCGGCGAGCGGCACGCGGTAGACCTGCTCGACCTCCGCGGGATTGGGCACGATCTCCGCGCCGGCTGCCACCCAGGCGACGAGCGGCGTGATCAGGTAGCCGGAGCGCGTCGGATAGTCGTCCAGCCGGCCGAGGAAGGCTTCGGCGGCGATCTCGAGGCCGATCTCCTCGCGCGCCTCGCGGCGCGCCGCATCGAGCGGTGTTTCGCCCTCGTCGATCCGGCCGCCGGGCAGGGCGTACTGCCCCGGATGCGCGCTCAGCCGCTGCGCGCGCCGCGTGAGCAGCAGCGCCGCCTCGCCCGCTTCGCCGGTGACGACGACGCACACCGCTGCGCGCTTCAGGCTGCCGGCGGCAAGCGGCGCGGGCGCGAGGCGCGCGAGGTTGGCGGCGAGCCGCGCGCGCAGCGCCTCGTCGAAGGGGACGGGTTTCACGCGAGGGCGCGCGCGCGCATCGAGGCGAGCGCGACGCCGGCGAGGATCAGCGCGACGCCGGCGAAGTGGTACCAGTAGGGGCGTTCGCCCAAAAAGATCGCCGCCAGCACGACCGAGATCGCGGGCATGAGGTGCATGGTGACCCCGGCGCGCGCGGCGCCCAGGCGCGTCACCACGTAGCTCCAGCCCGCGTAGGCGAGCAGGAGCGAGCCGAAGGCGGAGTAGAGCACCGCCGCCGCGCCCGCGCCGCTCAGTTGGAGGGTGGCGCCGAGCGCGAGCTCCGCCAGCACCCACGGGGCCATGTACCCCAGCCCGAGCAGGCAAACGAGCATCAGGTATTCGACCATGCCCAGCGCGTCGCGCCGCAGGCGCAGGAACACGGTGTAGCCGCCCCACATGGCCATCGAGGCGAGCGCGCACAGGTCGCCGAGATTGAAGCTCGGGTTGACCAAGCGGCCTTGCATGCCGATCAGCGCCACGCCGGCGAAGGAAAGCGCAACGCCCGCCCATTGGCGCGCGACGATGCGCTCGCCGAGCACCGGCGCGGCGAGCAGCAGGATGAAGATCGGCGCAGTCGAGAGATACAGCGTGGCGCTGGTGGCCGTCGTGTAGTGCAGGCCGAGCCATTGCAACGACAGATGCAAGCCGCCGCCAGCGAGGCCGAGCAGCGCCATGATCTTCCAGTCGCGCGCCGAGAAGCGCGGCAGCTTCTCCACCAGCCCGCGCCAGGCGAACGGGCCGAGCGCGAGCACGACCACCAGCAGTCGCCCGGCCGTGGCCACGGCGGGCGAGATGTCGTCGCGCACCGCGCGCGCCACGATCCAGTTGCCCGACCAGAGCACGAGCGTCGCCAGCAGCACCAGCCAGGCGGTGAAACGCATAGGCGGCGATTATCGCCTGCGTGCTATAACCCGCAGCGATGCCCTTCGTCGACTGCGCAGGCCACTCGCTCGAGGTCGAGTGGGTCGGGGAAGCCGGGGCGCAGGCGCCGGCGCTCGTGTTCCTGCACGAGGGCCTGGGCTCGATCCGCCAGTGGCGCGACTTCCCGGCGCAGGTGGCGCAGGCGACCGGCCGGCGTGCGCTCGTCTACAGCCGCTACGGCTACGGGCAGTCGGACGTGCTGCAGGAGGCGCGCGCGGGCGTCGACTTCATGCACCGCGAGGCGCTCGAAGCGCTGCCCGCGCTGCTCAAGGCGCTCGGCGTCGAGCGTCCCGTCCTCGTCGGCCACTCGGACGGCGCCTCGATCGCGCTCATCCATGCGGGCGCGGGGCACCCGGTACGCGCGCTCGCGCTGATGGCGCCGCACGTGTTCGTGGAGCCGGTGTGCCTGACGAGCATCCGCGAGGCGAGCGCGGCCTTCGCCGGCAGCGATCTCGCGCAGCGCCTCGCGAAGTACCACCGCGACGCGGCAAAGACCTTCCACCTGTGGGCGGACGCGTGGCTCGATCCGGCCTTCCCGCAATGGAACATCGAGGAGTATCTCGGCGGCATTTCCTGCCCGGTGCTCGCCATCCAGGGCGAGGACGACGCTTACGGCACCATGGAGCAGCTCGAGCGCGTGCGCCGCGGCGTGCGCGGCCCCTGCACGCTGGTGAAGCTGCCCGCCTGCGGGCACGCGCCGTTCCGCGACCAGCCGCAGCGCACGCTCGCGGCGCTGGCGGAGTTCGTGCATGCGCACGGCTGACGCGCTGCGCCACGACGTGAAGGTCATCGGCCTGGTGGGGGTGGCGCACGGGCTGTCGCACTTCTTCCAGATCGCCACCGCGGTGCTCTTCCCGCTGATCAAGGACGATCTCGGCGTGTCCTACGCGGCGCTCGGCGCGACCGTCGGCCTGTACTACACGGTGTCGGCCATTTGCCAGACGCTCGCGGGGTTCGCCGTGGACCGCTTCGGCGCGCGCCGCGTGCTGTTCGCGGGCCTCGGCATGGCGATCGCGGGCGCCGCGCTGGCGAGCCTCGCGCAGAACTACGCCATGTTGCTCGCCGCCGCGGTGGTCGGCGGCATGGGCAATAGCGTCTTTCACCCGGTGGACTTCACTATCCTGAATGCGCGCGTCACGAAACACCGCCTCGGCTACGCGTTCAGCTGGCACGGCATCGCGGGCTATCTCGGCTTCGCGGCGGCGCCCGCGTACGGGATCGCCATGGCCACGGCGTTCGACTGGCGCACGGCGCTGCTCGGCGCAGCCGCGATCGGCGCGGTGGTGACGGCGCTGCTCGCGGCGCAGGGCGGCGAGCTGCAGGCCGCCCCGGTGCGTGCGCAGGCGGGAGCGCCGGGCGCGCGCGCGCTCGTGCAGGCGCCGGTGCTCCTGTGCTTCGGCTATTTCGTGATGCTGGGCGTGGCCTTCATCGCCATGCAGAGCTTCGGCATCTCGGCCATGGTGCAGCTCTACGGCACCAGCGTGGCGCTCGCCTCCGCCGCGCTCACCGCCAACCTGATCGGCGCCGCGGTGGGCGTGTTCGCGGGCGGGTTCGTCGCCGTGCGCGCTGCGCGCCACGATCTCGTGGCCGTCGGCGGCATGGCAGCGAGCGCGCTGCTGGTGCTGCTGCTCGCCTCGGCCTGGCTGCCCGCGGCGACGCTGCCGCTGCTGCTCGGCGTCTCCGGCTTTGCTGCCGGCGTCGTCAACCCGTCACGCGACCTGCTCGTGCGCGCGGCGACGCCCGCGGGCGCTACGGGAAAGGTGTACGGCTTCGTCTACTCGGGGCTGGACGCGGGTTCGATCGCCGCGCCGGTGATCTTCGGCTGGCTGCTGGACAACGGCGCGCCCGCCGGCGTGTTCTATGCCGTGGTGGGCGTGCTCGCCCTGTCGATCCTTACCGTGCTGCGCCTGCCGGCGCGAGCGCCTCAGCCGACGTAGTCGATGCCGCGCCGCTCGAGCATGCGCAGCAGCGCGGGCCAGTCCTTGTGCGCGGCGGGTCGGTCGGGGCGCTGGAACTGCTCGGTGGCGGTGTCGGCGGCGCTCCTGGACATCAGTTGCACGTTGTCCAGGCCGGCCGCCATCGCGTCGATCTGGATCTGGCACGCGCAATCCAGGTAGTACATCACCTCGAAGGCCTCGCGCACCGTCTCGCCGAGCGCGAGCAGGCCATGGTTGCGCAGGATCATGGCCCTGGAGGCCTTGCCGAGGTTCTTCGCCATGCGCTCGCGCTCGCTCATGTTGAGCGCGATGCCCTCGTAGTCATGGTAGGTCACCTGCCGCTGCACGCGCATGGCGTGCTGGCTGATCGGCAGCAGGCCGCACTTCATGGCCGAGACGGCGACGCCAGCGCGCGTGTGCGTGTGGATGACGCAGTGGATCTCCGGGCGCGCCTCGTGCACGCAGCCGTGGATGACGAAGCCCGCCTCGTTGTAGCCGAGGTCGAGCGGGTCGTCGACGACCTTGCCGGCGGCGTCGATCCTCACCAGGTTCGAGGCCGTGATCTCGTCGAACATCAGCCCGTACGCGTTGATGAGGAAGTCCTCCGTGCCCGGCACGCGCGCCGAGAAATGCGTGTAGATGAGGTCGGTCCACTTGTAGATCGCCGCCAGCTGGTAGGCGGCGGCGAGGTCGACGCGCACCTGCCACTCCTCGCGGCTGACGCGCTCACGGACCGGCTTGGAACTCTTGGGCTTGAGGACGGCGCTCATGGGGGATCTCCTTGGGGCCGGATTCTACTGCGTCGAGCGCCTCGAGGAGCAGGCGCGGGTCGTTCTGCGAAAGGCGCGCCGGGTCCGAGAGCATCCGGCGCCACAGGCGCGCGCGCGGGTGGCCGTGGTACAGGCCGAGCATGTGGCGCGCCACGTAGCGCAGGCTGGGCAGGTGCGCGGCGTACTCGGCCATGGCCTGCACGACCTGGGCGCGCGACTTGCCGGGATCGGCGAGGATCCAGCTGTCGTGGTAGGCCGCGCGGCCGAGCATCACGCCGTCCACCTGGGCGAGCTGGGCGTCGATCTGCGGGCGGCTGGTGATGCCGCCGTTGCTCACGATCTCGAGCTGCGGGAAATCGCGCTTCAGCCGATGGACGTATTCGTACTTGAGGGGAGGGATCTCACGGTTCTCCTTCGGCGAAAGTCCCTTCAGGACCGCATTCCGCGCATGCACGATGAAAGTGCTGCAGCCCGCGCGCGCCACCGTGTCCACGAACCGGGCGAGGAAGTCGTACGCCTCGCCCCGATCGATCCCCGTGCGATGCTTCACCGTCACGGGGATCGAAAGCCTTTCCTTCATAGCCCGCACACAGTCGGCCACCAATTCCGGCTCCGCCATCAAGCACGCGCCGAAGGCCCCTTTTTGGACGCGTTCGCTCGGGCAGCCGCAGTTCAGATTGACTTCGTCGTAGCCGTACTCCTGCACGAGCCGAGCGCAGTGCGCCAAATCCTGCGGCTCGCTTCCCCCCAGCTGCGCCGCCACCGGATGCTCCTCGCGGCTGAAGGCGAGGTGACGCTCGACGTCGCCGTGCAGCAGCGCGCCGGTGGTGATCATCTCCGTGTAGAGGAACGCGCGCGCCGAGATCTGCCGCAGGTAGAAGCGGCAGTGGCGGTCGGTCCAGTCCATCATTGGCGCGACGCACAGGCGGTGCGCGGTCATGCGGGCGAGTGTACCCCGCGGGTAGAATGCGGCCCTTGAAGATCTTCGACTGCTTCCCGTTCTACAACGAGTACGACCTGCTGCGCCTGCGCATGGCGTGCCTGCAGGACGTGGTGGACGGCTTCGTCGCGGTCGAGGCCTACCAGACGCACGCCGGCAAGCCCAAGCCGCTGTCCCTGCCCAAGGAGGGCCCCGCCGACCTGCGCGCGCACCCCAAGCTCAGCGTGCATGCCGTCGACCTGCCGGTGGGCTTCAGCGACTGGGCGCGCGACCAGTACCAGCGCGAGGCGATCGGCGACGCACTGCGCGTGCTCGGCGCCGCCGCCGAAGACGTGGTGCTGGTGTCCGACGTGGACGAGATCCCGACCGTGGACGCGGTGCACCGCGCGCGCGACGCGCTGCGCGGCGTGCCGGAGCGCCGCCTGCTGATCTTCGAGCAGCGGCTGTTCTACTTCCGCCTCAATTACGAGCTGGTGTGGTCGCGCAAGATGCCGTGGCTCGGCACGGCGGCTGCGCGCTTTGGCGACGCGCGCAGCATCAACGGCATGCGCACCACCGGGCGCAACACGCGCGGCCGGCACGCGAAGGACTTCGACAAGCAGGCGCGCGTCTTCCGCCTGCCGGAGGGCGGCTGGCACTTCTCCTATCTCGGCGGCGACGAGTTCCTGCGCCAGAAGCTGCTGGCACACGAGGAGCACAGCGCCAAGCGGCGGCAGGCGCGCTCGGTGCGCGAGCTGATCGACGGCCGCCTGAGCCTTTTTCCGCGCAAGGGAATGGAAGAGGTGTGGGCCGTCGTCGAGCCTGCGGCGGTCGGCTTGCCGCCGGGCGCCATCGAGCGCGCCGGGGTCGCGCCGCTGTTCCACTCGCCCTGCGACTCGTCCGCGGACATCCTGCGCCGCGTACGGGAAGCTTCCGTGCCCAGGCGCTGGCGCCTGGGGCGCTTCGACATCGGCTACCTGCGCCGCAGCCCGTGGCCGCGGCTGCCGGATCACTGAAGGTCGAAGTAGCGCAGGCGCGTCAGGTCCGCCATGCATGCACGCCAGGCGTCGCTGCCGCCGGGTCCGCGCCGCGCGCACTCGGCGTCGCGGTACGCGCGCCAGGCGGCCGCAGAGTTGCGGTAGGCCGTCGAGGCGGCGTTGTTGCCGACGCTCGCGTCGGCCTGGAGCGATTCCTGGAAGCGCATCGCCGAGGCTTCCACCAGGTCGCGCTCGGCGAGGTCGTGCAGCAGCTGCAGGCACTCCTGCGCGTCGCCGCCGCGCTGGCACTGGCGCAGCGCGGGCGCGTCCTGGCGCGGCATCCAGTGGAACCACAACGCGCGCTTCTCGCCCGCCAGCAGGCAGACGAACGACAGCTCGAACGGCGGGCCGGCACGACGCACGATGGCACCATGCCCGGAGAGCGTGGCGGACACAGGCTGGCTGCCGAGCTTGCGCGCTTCGCGCACGAGCAGCAGGTGGCGGTCGTTGTCGAACCGCACTGCGCGCATGTCGTCGCCGAGCTGCTTCTTCAGTTCGCGCTCGGCGTACGTCCGGCAGGCGGGCACCGCGGGCCCGTCGTACTGGGCGGCCGCGCCGAGCGGCAGCGCCGCGACGAGCAGGAAGACGAGCTGTCTCATGGGTATTGCCCGGTGGCCTGCGCGCGCAGGCGGATGAGCCCGCGCAGGCTGTGGGTGAACGGCGCCTCGACGCCGGCGTGGCGTGCCACCTCGAGGGTGCCGGTCAGCAGCCCGTCGATCTCCAGGGACTTGCCGGCTTCCATGTCCTGCAGCATCGAGGTCTTGAAGCGCCCGAGATGGCGTGCCATGTCCATGCGCGCCTCCGGGTCGATGTCGGCGTCCACGCCCACCGCACGGCCGATGGCCAGCACCTCGCGCATGATGGCGACCATGTAGTCCTTCACGTCGGTATCTTCCATCAGCTTGTCCGCCGTGGCGAGCGTCAGCGCCGAGACCGGGTTGAAGCTCACGTTGCCGAGCAGCTTCACCCAGAAGTCCTTCTCGATGAAGCGGCTGCGCACGCACTCGAATCCGGCCTGCTCGAAGGCGCCGGCGATCGCCTCCGTGCGGGCGGTGTTCGCGCCGCCCGGCTCGCCGAGAATGAGCCGGTTGCCCATGTTGTGGCTGACCAGTCCCGGCTCCGGGGTCGAGGCCGCGAAGTGCACGACGCAACCGACGATGCGTTCGGTGGGCATGTCGCGCCCCAGCTCGCCGCCAGGATCGAGGCTTGCCAGGCGCAGCTTGCCGCGGCCGAAGGCGAGGCGGTCGAAGAACCACCAGGGTACGCCGTTCATCGCCGTGACGATCGACGTCGACTCTCCGAGGAGCGGTCCCATCCCGCGCGCCACCTGCGGCAGGCCCTGGCCCTTCACGGCGACGATCACGGCGTCCTGCTCTCCGAGCGCCTGCGGGTCGCTTTCCGCGTGCACGCGGTAGCTGGCGAACTCGCCCGTGGCCAGCGTGCGCACGCGCAGGCCGTGCTCGCGAATCGCCGTCAGGTTCGCCCCGCGCGCGACGACCGAGACTTCGTGCCCGGCCTTGTGCAGCCAGGCGGCCATCAAGCCGCCGACCGCGCCGGCGCCGAAGATGCAGATTTTCATGCTGTAATTCTAGCCTCCGAGGAGGACCGAGCCATGTTCGCGTTCATGCAGAAGATGACCCGGCTGCTGCCCGAGGGCAGCACGCTGCCCGGTCGCCAGACGGCGACGACCGTGCCCGAGCGGCATTTCGTGAACGGCAATCGCATCGTGCCGCCGTTTCCGCAGGGCCTGCAGCAGGCGCAGTTCGGGCTGGGCTGCTTCTGGGGCGCGGAACGCATCTTCTGGCAGACGCCGGGCGTGTACAGCACCGCCGTGGGCTACGCGGGCGGACAGACGCCCAACCCCACGTACGAAGAGGTGTGCAGCGGCTTCACCAATCACACGGAAGCCGTGCTGGTGGTGTTCGACCCGCAGCAGGTGAGCTACGAGCAGCTGCTCAAGGTGTTCTGGGAGGGCCACGACCCTACGCAGGGCATGCGCCAGGGCAACGACCGCGGCTCGCAGTACCGCTCGGCGATCTACACCTGCGACGAATCGCAGATGAAGGCGGCGCTCGCCGCGCGCGACGCGTTCCAGGCGGCGCTCACGGCGAAGGGCTACGGCAAGATCACCACGGAGATCAAGCCGGCGGGCGCGTTCTATTACGCCGAGGAGTACCACCAGCAGTATCTCGGCAAGGATCCGAACGGCTATTGCGGGCTGGGCGGGACAGGGGTCTCGTGTCCGGTGGGGACGCTGGCGAAGGCGTGATGCACCGTCTGCTCGGGACCGAGCTCCCGATCATCCAGGCGCCCATGGCGGGCGTGCAGGCGAGCGCGCTCGCGATCGCCGTGTCGAACGCGGGCGGCCTCGGGTCGCTGCCCTGCGCCATGCTCAGCCTGGAAGCGATGCGCGACGAGCTGGCGAAGCTCAAGGCGGGCACCGCGAATCCGTTCAACGTCAACTTCTTCTGCCACGCGCCTCCCGTGGAAGACGCGCAGCGCGAGCGAGGCTGGCGCGCAGCCCTCGCGCCCTACTACGAGGAATACGGCATCGACCCGGCGAGCATTCCTGCCGGCCCGGGGCGCGCGCCGTTCAGCCGCGAGGCGGCCGACGCGCTCGAGCCTTTCAGGCCGGCAGTGGTGAGTTTTCACTTCGGATTGCCGTCGCTGGAGCTGCTCGGGAGGGTGAGGTCAAGGGGCTCGAAGGTGCTCGCCTCGGCGACCACCGTGGACGAGGCGCGCTGGCTGGAAGCGCAGGGCGCCGACGCGATCATCGCGCAGGGCTGGGAAGCCGGCGGTCATCGCGGCATCTTCCTCTCCGACGACCTGAGCACGCAGGCCGGCACCTTCGCGCTGCTGCCCCAGGTGGTGCGCGCGGTGAAGGTCCCAGTGATTGCCGCGGGCGGCATCGCCGACGCGCAAGGGGTCGCCGCTGCGATGGCGCTCGGCGCCGCCGCGGTGCAGGTCGGCACCGCCTACCTGCTGTGCCCCGAGGCCACCACCAGCGCCGTGCACCGCGCGGCGCTGAAGAGCGAGGGCGCGAGGCACACTGCGGTCACGAACGTGTTCACCGGCAGGCCCGCGCGTGGCATCGTGAACCGCATCATCCGCGACCAGGGTCCGATCAGCCAGGCCGCGCCCGCGTTCCCGCTCGCGGTCTCGGCGCTCGCGCCGCTGCGCGCGAAAGCCGAGGCGCAGGGCTCGGGCGACTTCTCGCCGCTGTGGTCGGGCCAGAACGCGAGCGGCTGCCGGGAGATGCCGGCCGCCGAGCTGACGCGCGCGCTCGCCGCGCGCCTCTAGCTACTTGGCGCGCTTCAGGATGAGCTGCGCGTCCTCGATGACCTTGAACGGGCTCTTGCCCCAGAGCATCGCGGCGTAGAAGAACTTCTCCAGCTTGGCGTCGTTCAGCGCCTTCCACTGGTACGAGTTGATGAGCACCACCTGCCCGGTCATGCCGAGGTCGCCGATGACCGTGAACGCGCCCTCCTGGACGGGCTTTTCCGGCTGCTTGTCCCACTTGACGGGGGTGACCTCGGCGACGCTGTTCGGCTGCTCGCCGGGCGTGACGTCGAACGAGCCGTGACAGCCGTCCACGGTCTTCAGCGTGCAGGCGAGGCGGCTTCCGCGCGGCGGCATGATTGCCGACATAATAATCGCATGCGCGCCCTTATGGCATGCCTGACCGCGATCCCGCTCGCCGCGCTCGCGCAGCAGGACGACGCGGTGGTGGTGACGGCGACGCGCGTCGCCCAGCCGAGCCTCGAGATCCCCGCGTCCATCGATCGCGTGTACGCCGAAGAGCTGCGCGAGGGGCGACCCCAGGTGAACCTCTCGGAGAGCCTTGGCCGCGTGCCGGGCCTCGTGGTGCTCAACCGCCAGAACTACGCGCAGGACCTGCAGATTTCCTCGCGCGGATTCGGCGCGCGCGCGAGCTTCGGCGTGCGCGGCATCCGCCTGATCTCCGACAACATTCCCGCCACCATGCCGGACGGGCAGGGCCAGTCGGCGACCTTCGATCTGGGCTCGGCGGGCCGCGTCGAGGTGCTGCGCGGGCCGTTCTCGGCGATGTACGGCAACGCCTCGGGGGGCGTGATCAACGTGTTCACCGAGGAGCCGCCGCCGGAGCCCACGCTCGAGCTGGGCGCGTACGCCGGGAGCTACGACACCTGGCGCGCGGCGGCGAAGTTCGGCATTCAGCGCGACAACCTCGGCTACCTGGTGGATGTCTCGCGCTTCGAGTCGAACGGCTACCGCGACCATAGCGTGGTGCGGCGCGACCAGCTGAACACCAAGATCAGCCTGGGGCTCGGCGCGCACACCGCGCTCACCGTGGTGGGCATGGCCTTGCACCAGCCGGATACGCAGGATCCGCTCGGCCTGAGCGCCGCGCAGGTGGCGCAGAACCCGCAGCAGGCCGACCCCGTGGCCACGCTCTTCAACACGCGCAAATCCGTGGACCACGACCAGGTCGGCATGACGCTCGATCACCGCATCGACCGGGCGACGCGCCTCGAGGCGCTCGCCTGGGGCGGCACGCGCGACGTCGAGCAGTACCTGGCGTTCGTGGGCGCGCTGCCGCTCAGCTCGGGCGGCGTGGTCGATCTCGACCGCAAGTTCGGCGGCGCCGCGCTGCGCCTGTTCCGCGACGCGTCGCTCGGCGGGCGCGCGCTGCGGCTCGCCGCCGGCCTGGAGTACGAGCGCATGGACGAGCGGCGGCGCGGCTACGAGAACAACTTCGGCGTGGCGGGGGCGTTGAAGCGCGACGAGGACAACGTCGTGTACGGCAGCGGCGTGTTCGCGCAGGGCGAGTGGCTGTTCGCCGAGCGCTGGTCGGCGCATGCCGGCCTGCGCGCGAGCCGCGTGGCATTCGAGTCCACCGACTACTACAGCGTCGGCGTGAACCCGGACGACAGCGGCTCGAAGGACTACAGCGACACGACGCCGGTGGCGGGCATCGTCTTCCGGCTGGACCCGCAGACCAGCCTGTACGCCAATTACGGCAAGGGATTCGAGACGCCGACGTTCGCCGAGCTTGCCTACCGCAACTCCGGCACCGGCCTCAACTTCGACCTGGAGGCCTCCAGCAGCCGCCACGTCGAGGCCGGCTTCAAGGCGGTGCGGCCCGGGCTCGGGCGGCTCAACCTGGCGGTGTTCGACGTGCGGACCGAGGACGAGATCGTGACCGACCAGTCCAGCGGTGGTCGCACGACCTATCGCAACGCGGGAGGAACCAGCCGGCGCGGGATGGAGGTCCTCGCCGACTCGCTGTGGAGGGGGCCGTTCGAGGCGCGCGCCGCCTTTACCTGGCTCGCGGCGACGTTCGACGAGGACTTCGGCACCCCTTCGGCGGGCAAGAGGCTGCCCGGCGTGCCGGAGCAGCAGTTCTACGCCGAGGGCGCCTGGCGCCACGCGCCGTGGGGCCTGCGGCTCGGCCTGGAAGTGCTGTACCGGAGCAAGGTTCCCGTCAACGACGTGAACAGCGAGTTCGCCCCGTCGTTCACCGTCGTGAACGCGGTGGCCGGCTTCGAGCAGCGCGGCGCGCGCTGGCGGCTGACCGAATTCCTGCGCGTGGACAACATCGGCGACGAGGCCTACGTCGGCTCGGTGATCGTCAACGACGGCAACGGCCGGTTCTACGAGCCCGCGCCGCAGCGCAACATCCTGGTCGGCGTGCAGGCGAACTTGCAGTTCTAAAAAGTTTCCGGCGGGATTAGTATCAGCGTCCCTACAAGGAGGAACGTCCATGAAGAGAACGCTGCTTGCCGCGGCCCTGCTGGTCGCGATGACCGCGTATGCCCAGCCCAAGCCGCCGCCGGCCTGGCACCAGGGCAAGCCCCCGGCGCTGGCGGACTCCAAGCTCGCGCCGCTGCCCGGCCGCATGACCGAGACGCCGGCATCCGAGATCCCGATCAACAAGCTGAAGCTGCCGAAGGGCTTCGCGGTCGAGATCTGGGCGACCGGGATGCCGGGCGGCCGCGCCATGGCACGCGGCGACAAGGGCAAGATCTACCTCGGCACGCGCGGCATCGGCCGCGTCTACGAGGTGACCGACGACGGCACGCGCCGCAGCGTGCGCGTGGTGGTCGACAAGCTGGTGCAGCCCGCGGGCGTCGCCATGCATGGCGGCTCGCTGTACGTGATGGCCATCAACAAGGTGCTGCGCTTTGACGGCATCGAGGGTGACCCGGGCGTGGCGCCGGTGGACCTGACCGACAAGTTCGACCTGCCGCCCGAGCAGCACCACAACTGGAAGTACATCGCCTTCGGCCCGGACGGCAAGCTGTACGTGCCCTTCGGCGCGCCGTGCAACATCTGCGAGCCGCCGAAGGAGTACGCGCAGATCCGCCGCTACAACGCCGACGGCTCCGGCAAGGAGGTGATCGCCACGGGCGTGCGCAACACGCAGGGCTTCACCTGGCACCCGAAAACCGGCGAGCTCTGGTTCACCGACCACGGGCGCGACTGGATGGGCGACAAGGGCCCGGAGGACGAGCTCAATCGCATGACCAAGGCGGGCCTGAACTTCGGCTATCCATACTGCCACGCCAAGGGCGTGCTCGATGCGGACTTCAAACGCGCCGACGGCTGCGAGGGCGTCACGCTGCCGGTAAGCACCCTGGGGCCGCATGCGGCGGCGATGGGGGTGATCTTCTACACCGGCAGCATGTTCCCCAAGGAATACCAGAACACGATGTTCATCGCGCGCAAGGGCTCCTGGAACCGCACCGTGAAGTTCGGCTTCGACGTGGTCAACGTGCGTCCGTCCAAGGAAGGCAAGAAGGCCTCGGTCAAGCCCTTCCTGACCGGCTTCCTGGAAGACGCCAAGGCGGGCAAGTTCTGGGGCCGGCCGGCCTACCTGCTGCAGATGCCCGATGGCGCGCTGCTCGTGTCGGATGAGCAGATGGGCGCGATCTACCGCATCAGCTACGTCGGCAAGAAGTAGTGCTCCTGCGGTTCACGGGGCGGTGGGCCTGGCTCACCGCCCTTTTCGTTTCGGCAGCGGGCGCGCAGTCCATTCCGGAGCGCCTTGCGCAGTGCGCGGCCTGCCACGGCGCGGAAGGCGTGTCCGCGATCTCCGGCACGCCGTCGCTCGCCGGCCAGCCGGAGCTGTTCATGGAGAACCAGCTGGTGCTCATTCGCGAGGGCGTGCGCGAGGTGGCGCCGGCCATGGCCGCGGCGCTGAATGGCGTCAAGGACGCGGACATCCGCGCGCTGGCGCGACACTTCGCCGCGCTCAAGCCGCCGCCGCCCGCGGGCAAGCCGGACGCCGGCACCGCGCGCCGCGCGCGCGAGCTCTCGCGCAAGGCGCACTGCGGCAGCTGCCACCTGCCGGACTTCAGCGGGCGCGACCAGATCCCGCGGCTCGCCGGCCAGCGCGAGGAGTACCTGCTGGAGGCCATGCGCGCCTACCGCGACAACCGCCGCTCGGGCGGCGACACCATCATGGCGGCGTCCCTGTACGGGATCGCCGACGCCGACCTGCAGGTCCTCGCGCGCTTCCTCGCGCGCCTGCCCTAGGCGACCTTGGCTTTCGCCGGCCCGGCCTTGGAGATGAGCTCGCGCAGCACGTAGGGCAGGATTCCGCCGTGCTTGTAGTAGTCGACTTCGATCGCCGTGTCGATGCGCGACTTCACCTTGCGCTCCACGCGTGAGCCGTCGGCGCGCGTGATGACGAGCGTCAGCTCCTGCTGCGGCCGCAGGTCGTCCAGGCCGAGCACGTCGATGGTCTCGTCGCCCGTCAGGCCGAGCGATTGCGCCGAGTCGCTGCCGAGGAACTGCAGCGGCAACACGCCCATGCCCACGAGGTTGGAGCGGTGGATGCGCTCGAAGCTGCGCGCCACGACCGCCTTCACGCCGAGCAGCTGCGTGCCCTTGGCCGCCCAGTCGCGCGACGAGCCGGTGCCGTACTCCTCGCCGCCGAACACGACCGTCGGCGTACGCTCGACCATGTAGCGGATCGCGGCGTCGTAGATCGGCATTTCCTCGCCCTGGTAGCGGGTGAAGCCGCCCTCCTTGCCGCCGAGCATCAGGTTCTTGATGCGCACGTTGGCGAACGTGCCGCGCATCATCACCTCGTGGTTGCCGCGGCGCGCGCCGTAGCTGTTGAAGTCGGGCACGGCGACGTCGTTCTCCTGCAGGAAGATGCCGGCCGGAGAGGTGGGCTTGATCGAGCCCGCGGGCGAGATGTGGTCGGTGGTCACCGAGTCGCCGAAGATGCCGAGGATCTTCGCGCCGCGCACGTCGCCGGGCGTGCCGGGCTGCATGGAGAAGTCCTCGAAGAACGGCGGCTCCGCGATGTAGGTGGACTTCGGCCAGCTGTAGACCTGCCCGGCGGGCGCGGAGATCTTCTTCCACATCGGGTTCGCTTCGGCCAGGTTGCCGTACAGCCGCCGGAAGGTCGGCGCGTCCATGGCGAGCTTGAGCAGCGCCTTCACCTCGTCGGCGCTCGGCCAGACGTGGCCGATGTAGACGTCCTGGCCGTCCTTCGACTTGCCGAGCGGCTCGGTGCGGAAGTCCCTGAGCATCGTGCCGGCGATCGCGTAGGCCACGACCAGCGGCGGGCTGGCCAGAAAATTTGCGCGGAGGTTGGGGTGGATGCGCGCCTCGAAGTTGCGGTTGCCCGACAGCACGGCCGCGCATACCAGGTCGTTCTTGACGATCGCCTCCTCGATCGGCTGGGCGAGCGGGCCGGCGTTGCCGATGCAGGTGGTGCAGCCGTAGGCGGCGACGTTGAAGCCGAGCTTCTCCAGATACGGCAGCAGCCCCGCCTTGGTCAGGTACTCCGTGACCACGCGCGAGCCGGGCGCGAGCGAGGTCTTGACGTGCGGCTTGACCGACAGCCCGAGCTCGACCGCCTTCCTGGCGAGCAGCCCCGCGGCGAGCAGCACGCCGGGGTTCGAGGTATTGGTGCAGGAGGTGATGGCGGCGATCAGCACGTCGCCGTTCCTGATCTCCGTGCCGTCGTAAGTCTTGTAGGCCTTGCCGAGGTCCTCGGGCTTCTTGGCGAAGCCGTTCTCGGCCACGGGTTTCGAGAAGAGCGACGTGAAGCTCGCCTTGACGTGGTCGAGCTGGAGGCGGTCCTGCGGGCGCTTCGGGCCGGCGAGCGACGGCATCACGGTGGCGAGGTCGAGCTCGAGCGTCTGGCTGTAGTCGATCTGGCCCGCGCGCGGGATGCCGAACATGCCCTGCGCCTTGAAGTACGCGGCGAAGGCGTCGATCTCCGCGTCGGTGCGCCCGGTACCGCGGAAGTACTCGAGCGTCTTGTCGTCCACCGGGAAGAAGCCCATGGTGGCGCCGTACTCGGGCGCCATGTTGCCGATCGTCGCGCGGTCGGTGACGCCGAGCGAAGCCGTGCCCTCGCCGAAGAACTCCACGAACTTCCCTACGACCTTGGCCTTGCGCAGCATCTCGGTGACGGTGAGCACGAGGTCGGTGGCGGTGCACGCCGGGTGCAGCTTGCCCTTGAGGTTCACGCCCACCACGTCGGGCGTGAGGAAGTAGACCGGCTGGCCGAGCATGCCGGCCTCTGCCTCGATGCCGCCCACGCCCCAGCCGACGACGCCGATGCCGTTGATCATCGTGGTGTGGCTGTCGGTGCCCACCAGCGTGTCGGGGTAGTAGACGCCGTCCTTCGACTTGTGCACGCCGCGCGCCAGGTACTCGAGGTTCACCTGGTGCACGATGCCGATCCCCGGCGGCACCACCTTGAACGTGTCGAACGCCTGCATGCCCCACTTCATGAACTGGTAGCGCTCCTCGTTCCTCTTGAACTCGAGCTTCATGTTGAGGTCGAGCGCGTTCTTCGTGCCGTAGTGGTCGATCTGCACCGAGTGGTCGACGACCAGGTCCACCGGCACCAGCGGCTCGATCACCTTGGGGTCCTTGCCCATCTTCTGCGCCACGCCGCGCATGGCGGCGAGGTCGCACAGCAGGGGCACGCCGGTGAAGTCCTGCAGCACGATGCGCGCCAGCACGAACGGAATCTCCTCGGTGCGCGCCGCGTCGGGCCGCCATCCGGCGAGCTGCCGCACGTGCGCCTCGGTGACCTTCTTGCCGTCGCAGTTGCGCAGCACGGACTCGAGCACGATGCGGATCGACACCGGCAGCCGCTCGATCTTCAGGCCGAGGGCCTTGCCGAGGCGCGGCAGGGAATAGAACTTGCCGCCCTTGAGGGGCTGCAGGGTGTCGAGCAGGTTATGCGGCATTCATGCCTCCGTCGTTGGTCCATCTTGCGTCCGGGCCGCAGGCCTCGCGCTCCTCGAGCGCGGCCAGCGCGGCGACCAGCCTGGCGCGCTCCTCCAGCAGCGCGGCGAGCTGCTCGTCGCAGCGCGCGATGGGCGTGGGGTAGCTGCGGATTTCGAGCGAGAGCGCCTCGATGCGGCGCCGCATTTCGGTCGTCATTTGGCGCGGATCTGCACGTCGTAAGTGAGACCGCGGTCGTCCTGGCAGGTGCCGCTGCCGGCGCCGGCGCCATGCACGCCGCGGAAATCGCAGCGCAGCCCGCTGCCGTCGGCCGCGCGCAGCAGCGCCTTGGCGTCCGTGCCCGCCTGCGCATCCACCACGACTGTGGTTCCCATCCTTCGCCCGTAGGTGCCGAAGCCGCCGCCGATCGCGATGCCGGTCGTCGGCGGCGGGCGGGACACGACCCAGGTGCCCTTGAAGGTGCGCTCGCCGATGGCGATCGTGACCTCGGCCTCGTCCGACCCCGACGAAACCGCTTCGCCGAAGTACTGCTCGCCGCTATCCCGAGGCATGAGGGTGAGCCCGTAGGTGGTCGCGCATCCGGCGAGCAGGGCGGCGAGCGCGGCTGGCGCGAGGCGCCGCATTCACGCCACCATCAGGTCCACGAACTCGCGCACCGGCATCGCCTCCAGCCGCGCCGGGTCCATGCAGACCTCGAGAATCGCCGCCTGCTGCGCGGGCCTGAAGCGCCGCGCCAGGTTGGTCTTGAACTTCTCCACCAGGATCGGCATGCCCTCCTTGCGGCGGCGCCTGTGGCCGATCGGGTACTCGCACAACACTTCCTTCAGCCTGGTGCCGTCCTTGAACTCGACGGTCAGCGCGTTGGCGATCGAGCGCTTCTTCGGGTCGTGGTAGTCGCGCGTGAAGCGCCTGTCCTCGACGCACACGATCTTCGCGCGCAGCGCGTCGATGCGCGGGTCCTGCGCTACCCCGTCCTCGTAGTCCGCCGCGGTGAGGCGGCCGAAGAGCAGCGGCACCGCCACCATGTACTGGATGCAGTGGTCGCGGTCCGCCGGGTTGTTGAGCGGCCCCTTCTTGTCGATGATGCGGATCGCCGCCTCGTGCGTGCGGATCCTGATGCGCTTGATGTCCTGGATGCGGTTCCTGACCAGCGGGTGCAGCTGCATCGCGCATTCCACCGCGGTCTGCGAATGAAATTCCGCGGGAAAGGAGATCTTGAACAGCACGTTCTCCATCACGTAGCTGCCGAACTTGCGCTGGAACCTGAACGGCTTGCCCTTGAACAGCACGTCGTAGAAGCCCCAGGTCTTGGCGGTGAGCACCGACGGGTAGCCCATCTCGCCGGTCTTCGAGATCAGCGCCAGGCGCACGGCGCGCGAGGTCGCGTCGCCCGCGGCCCAGCTCTTGCGTGAACCGGTGTTCGGGGCGTGGCGGTATGTGCGCAGGCTTTGGCCGTCGACCCATGCCTGCGAGACGGCATTCACGACCTGGTCGTAGGTGCAGCCCAGCATGTGCGCCACCACGGCAGTGGAGGCCACCTTCACCAGCACCACGTGGTCCAGGCCGACCTTGTTGAAGGAGTTCTCCAGCGCGATCACGCCCTGGATCTCGTGCGCCTTGATCATCGCCGTGAGCACGTCGCGCACGGTGATCGCCTGGCCGTTGCGCGACAGCCAGTCGGCGGTGGCGAGGATGCCGCCGAGGTTGTCGGACGGGTGTCCCCACTCGGCGGCCAGCCAGGTGTCGTTGAAGTCGAGCCAGCGGATCATGGCGCCGAGATTGAACGCCGCCTGCACCGGGTCGAGCTGGAACTTGGTGCCCGGCACCTTCGCGCCGCGCGGCGTGACGGTCTCAGGGTCGATCGGCCCGAGCAGCTTGGTGCAGGCGGGGTACTCGAGGGCCTCGAAGCCGCAGCCGAGCGTGTCCATGAGGCAATAGCGCGCCGTGTCGTAGGCGGCGGCACTCTTCACTTCGTACTTCGTCGCGTAATCCGCGATGAGCGTGAGGACCTTGTCGGGCTTCGGGCGGACGTTGGAGATGTGCGCGGACATCACTCGTTTCCGGGCGGTGCGGTGAACGTGGCTTCGTTGCCGCCGGCGCGCGGCGCCTTGGCGGGAGCAGGCAGCGGCGCGCGCGTCTCGGCGGTCTTGTCCCACCAGATGGCGCGTCCCGCCTTTTGCGATTCGACTTCCTCGGGATGCCGGGCGAGGTACTCGCGCATGAACTTCGTCAGGTCGGACTCGTACATGGCTATCTCCTGTCCTTCAGCGGCACCCACTTGAGGTTGTCGGGGC
>JAOUIL010000117.1 GCA_029883975.1 Betaproteobacteria bacterium | reverse complement strand
CGCCAACTTCGCCACCGGCGCGGTGGCGAACTTCTCCACGGTTTTTCACGAGATCGAGGCGCGCGACGGCCCGGTGGCCATCGTCAGCCAGAGCGGCGCCTGCTCGCAGGCGATCTACATTCTCGCGCGCCAGCGCGGCCTCGACGTGCGCCACGTGCACGCCACCGGCAACGAGGCCGACGTGACGGTGGCCGATCTCGCCGAGGAAGTCGCGAAGGAGGAGGGCGTGCGGCTCGTGCTCCTCTACATGGAGGCCATCCAGCGGCCCGAGGCGCTGGTGCGCGCGGCGGAGATCGCGCGTGTACGCGATGTGCCGATCGTCGCGGTGAAGGCGGGGCGCACCGAGAGCGGCGTACGCGCGGCGTCCTCGCACACGGGCGCGCTGGCGAGCGAGGATCGCGTGATCGACGCCTTTTTCGACAAGCACGCCATCTGGCGCGCGGCGGATCCGCATGAGCTGGTGTCGACCGGACAGATGTACCTGCGAGGCGGCCGGCCGCGCGGCCGGCGTTTGGTCGCCGTCAGCAACTCGGGGGCGAGCTGCGTGATGGCGGCCGATGCCGCGGAAGAGCTCGAGCTCGCCCTGCCGCAATTCGACGCGGCCACGCAGGCGAAGCTGAAGCGAGTGCTGCCGGCTTTCGCCACGCCTTCCAATCCGCTTGATGTCACCGGCGCACTGCTCAACGACAGCAGCCTGATCGGCGGCGCGCTCGAGGCGCTGGGCGAGGCCGACGCCTGCGACCTGCTGATGCTCGCGATTCCCATCGCCGGCGCGGGCTACGACGTGCCGCGCTTTGCGCGCGATACGGCTGCGTACCACGAGCGCCACGGCAAGGCCGTCGCGCTCGCCGCGCCCCAGTCCGAGGTGCGTGTCGAGTTCGACAAGCTTGGCGTGCCCACCTTCGCGCGCGAGCGCGAGGCGATGCTGGCGCTGCGCCAGCTCGCGGCGCACAGCAAGCTGCTGCGCCGCAAGCCCGCGGCGGGAAAGGCCGCGCCACCGCCGCCGCTGCCGGCGGGCACGGCGCGTTACCTGAACGAGGCCGAGAGCCTCGCGCTGCTCGCCGCGGCAGGCATCCCGGTGGTCGAGCATCGCCTGTGCCGGAACGACAACGAGGCGCGCGCGGCCTTTCGCGCGCTTGGGCCGAAGGTGGTCGTGAAGGGCTGCTCGGCGAGCGTGCCGCACAAGACCGACCAGGGCCTGGTGCGGCTCGGCGTCGCGAGCGAGGACGAGACCGCGCGCCTGTGCGGCGAGTTCCAGGCGCGGCTGCCCGCGGGCGACGGCGTGCTCGTCGCGCGGCATGTCGCCGGCCGGCGCGAGCTCGCGCTCGGCGCGCGGCTCGATCCTTGCTTCGGCCCGGTGGTGATGGTGGGCGACGGCGGCATCTACCTGGAAGCCCTGAAGGATTTCCGCCTGCTGCTGCCGCCGTTCACCGAGCAGGAGGTGCGCGAAGCGCTCGCCGGGTTGCGCATCGCACCGCTGCTCGGCGGCCTGCGCGGGCAGCCGGCGCTCGATGTTGGTGCGTTCGCGCGCATGGCGGTGCATCTGGGCGCGGCGATGCTCGGCTGGGGGGAACAAGTCACCTCGGCAGACGTTAACCCGGTCATGGTCTTCGACGAAGGCGGCGGCGCGCTCGCGGTGGACGCGCTGGTCGAGCGCGCCAGTGCTTGCGCGAATGCGGGCTAACTTACATACTCGGGTCCCGTTCAGGGACTTTCACACGGAGGAGGACTCATGAAGCGCCGCAAGTTTCTGCAGGGCGCGGCCGCGGGCGGCGTTGCCGCCGCCGCCGCTACCGTATCCGCGCCTGCGATCTCGCAGGGCATCAAGCAGCTGAAGATGGTGACCACCTGGCCGAAGAACTTCCCCGGCCTGGGCACGGGCGCCGAGCGGCTCGCCGCGCGCATCAACACGATGTCGGGTGGCCGTCTCGAGGTGAAGGTGTACGCGGGCGGCGAGCTGGTGCCGCCGTTCGAGTCCTTCAACGCCGTGCGCGACGGCAAGGCGGAGATGAGCCACTCGGTGTCGTACTACTGGCAGGGGCACTCGCCCGCCTTCAACTTCTTCGCCGCCGTGCCGTTCGGCCTCAACGCCGCCGAGCACGCCGCGTGGATGCTGTGGGGCGACGGCCACAAGCTGTGGAGCGAGCTGTGCGACCAGTTCAATATCGTGCCCTTCATGCGCGCCTCGACCGGCGTGCAGATGGGCGGCTGGTACCGCAAGGAAATGAAGTCGATGGACGACTTCAAGGGTTTGAAGTTCCGCATGCCGGGGCTGGGCGGCGAGGTGCTGCGGCGCCTGGGCGCGACCGTCGTCAACCTGCCGGGCGGCGAGATCTACCCCGCGCTGCAGGCGGGCACGATCGACGGCACGGAGTGGGTAGGCCCGTGGAACGACCTCGCGTTCGGCTTCTACCGCGTCGCCAAGTACTACTACTGGCCCGGCTTCCATGAGCCGTGCACCACCGGCGAGGTCCTGGTCAACAAGAAGGTGTGGCAGGGCCTGTCCAAGGATCTGCAGGAGATCATCTCCGTGGCGATCCAGGCCGAGGCGACCATCGAGCTCGCGGAGTTCAACTACAAGAGCGGCGATGCGCTCGACGCGCTGCTCAACAAGCACAACGTGCAGCTGCGCAAGTTCTCCGACGACATGCTGCGCAACATGGGCAAGGCGGCGATCGAGGTGGTGGCCGAGATCGGCAACAAGGACGCCTTCACCAAGCGCGTGTACGAGAGCTTCGTGGCGGCGCGCAAGAAGGCCATCGGCTGGAGCGCGCTGGGCGAGCAGGGCTACATGAACGCCCGTTCGCTGCTCAAGTTCTAGACGTCCGCATCGGCAGCGCATCACCCGGGCGCGGCTTCGGCCGCGCCCGGTTTTGTGTTGATCCATGTCCCGCTTGAAACGCCTCGCCAACGCGATCGACGCGACCAACGACCTGGTCGGGCGCTCGATCGCCTGGCTGACGCTCGGCATGGTGCTGGTAGAGTTCTCGGTGGTGATGATGCGCTATGTGTTCGGCCTCGGCTCGACCATCGTGCAGGAATCGATCGTCTACATGCACGCCACGGTGTTCCTCGCCTGTGCCGGCTATGCGCTGGTCTACAACGGGCACGTGCGCTGCGACATCTTCTACGCCGCGGCGACGCCGCGGCAGAAGGCCGTCATCGACCTGGTCGGCACGTTCCTGTTCCTCGCGCCGATGTGCGTCCTCATCTGGTGGATGGCCTGGCCGTACGTGGCCGCCTCGTGGGCCGTGCTTGAAACCTCGCAGGAGGGACGCCTCGGCATCCCCGCGGTGTTCCTGCTGAAGACGCTGATCCTCATATTCGCCGGCCTGCTATCGCTGCAGGCGGTATCGCTCGCCCTGCAATCCGCGCTGCTGCTCGCGGGCGTCAGCCCGACGCGCGGCCGCGTGGACGGCCACATGGAGGCGGGCACGTGAGGGAATGGCTCGACCTGCTGATGTTCGTCGCGCTGTGCGGCTTCATCCTGCTCGGCTTCCCCGTGTCCTTCACGCTCGCCGGCACGGCGCTCATGTTCGCGCTGCTCGGCATGGCCTTCGGCGTCTTCGACCCGGATTTCCTCGGCGTGCTGCCGCACCGCATCTACGGCGTCATGACCAACGAGGTGCTGATCGCGGTGCCGCTGTTCGTCTTCATGGGCGTGATGCTCGAGCGCTCGAAGGTGGCCGAGGAGCTGCTCGACACCATGGGGCAGCTGTTCGGCACGCTGCGCGGCGGGCTGGGCATCTCCGTTTCGGTAGTGGGCGCGCTGCTCGCCGCCTCGACGGGCATCGTCGGCGCGACGGTGGTCACCATGGGCCTCATCTCGCTGCCTACGATGTTGCGCCGCGGCTACGACCCGAAGCTCGCCTGCGGCGCGATCGCGGCCGCGGGCACGCTGGGGCAGATCATCCCGCCCTCCATCGTGCTGGTGGTGCTGGGTGACCAGATTTCCAACGCGCACCAGGAGGCGCAACGCGCGCTCGGCAACTTCTCGCCCGAGCCCGTGTCGGTGGGCGACCTGTTCGCCGGGGCGCTGCTCCCCGGGCTGGCGCTGGTCGGCCTGTACATCCTCTACCAGATCGGCGTCGCCATCTTCAAGCCGGCCTCCTCGCCGGCCATCCCGCGCGACGAGACCATGCAGTCGGGCAACATGGCGCGGCGCGTCATGCACGCGCTGGTCGCCCCTATCGTGCTCATCATTTCGGTGCTCGGCTCGATCATCGCCGGCATCGCCACGCCGACCGAAGCGGCCGGGGTTGGCGCGGTGGGCGCAACGCTGCTCGCCGGCCACCGCCTGGCCGAAGGCAAGCCGATCCCGGTGTACGCGGCGGCGGTGAGCCTCGTCGGCGTGATCGTCCTCACGACTTTCGTGGATATGCGCGTCACGCGCGTGCAGATCGCCACGGGCGAGCAGGTGTCCATCGCGCTCGCAGTGCTGCTCTGCCTGGGCATCGTCTGGGGGCTGCTGGTGGCGCTGGTGCGCGTCTACAAGGACAACACGCTCGTGCCGGTCATGCGCACCACCGCGCGCCTGTCGTCGATGATCTTCATCATCGTCATCGGCGCGCAGGCCTTCTCGCTCGTGTTCCGCGGGCTGGGCGGGGACGACATGGTGCACAAGTTCCTCACCGGGCTGCCGGGCGGCGCGGTCGGGGCGATGATCGTGGTCATGCTGCTCATGTTCGTGATGGGCTTCTTCCTCGACTTCATCGAGATCACCTTCGTCATCGTGCCGATCGTCGGGCCGGCGCTGCTCATGCTGGGCCTCGACCCGGTGTGGCTCGGCATCATGATCGCCGTCAACCTGCAGACCTCGTTCCTCACGCCGCCGTTCGGCTTCGCGCTCTTCTACCTGCGCGGCGTGGCGCCGCCGCAGGTGACGACCATGCACATCTATCGCGGCGTCATCCCGTTCATCGTCCTGCAGCTGCTGATGCTGGTGATCCTCGCCCTGTTTCCGGCGATGGCGACCTGGCTGCCGAAGATCATCTTCCGCTAGCCGCCGCGCGGGACGCGCCGGAGCGCCCGGCCGCCAAGCTATAATTTGCCGCTTCCATCCCCCGCGCAAAGCCCATGAAAGCCCTGGTCGCCGTCAAGAGAGTCATCGACTACAACGTCAAGGTGCGCGTCAAGGCCGACGGCACGGGCGTGGAAACCGCGAACGTGAAAATGTCCATGAACCCGTTCGACGAGATCGCGGTGGAGGAGGCGGTACGCCTGAAGGAAGCGGGCGTGGTGACGGAGATCGTCGCCGTGTCGGCGGGCGTGCAGGCCTGCCAGGAGACGCTGCGCACGGCGCTCGCCATCGGCGCGGACCGCGCGATCCTCGTCGAGACCGACGCCGAGCTGCAGCCGCTCGCCGTGGCCAAGCTGCTGAAGGCGCTGTGCGAGAAGGAATCCCCGCAGCTCGTCATCCTCGGCAAGCAGGCGATCGACGACGACGCCAACCAGACCGGCCAGATGCTGGCGGCGCTGCTCGGCTGGCCGCAGGCGACGTTCGCCTCGAAGGTGAAGGTCGAGGACGGAAAGGCGACCGTGACGCGCGAAGTGGACGGCGGCCTGGAGACCATCGCGCTCAAGCTGCCGGCGGTCGTCACCACCGACCTGCGGCTCAACGAGCCGCGCTACGTGACGCTGCCCAACATCATGAAGGCGAAGAAGAAGTCCCTCGAGAACCTGAAGCCCGATGCGCTCGGCGTGGACGTGAAGCCGCGCCTTGCGACGCTGAAGGTGGTCGAGCCGCCCAAGCGCAAGGCGGGCGTCAAGGTGCCCGACGCGAAGGCGCTGGTCGAGAAGCTGCGCAACGAAGCGAAGGTGATCTGATGGCGCTCCTCGTCCTGGCAGAGCACGACAACAAGACGGTCAAGAAGGCGACGCTCAACACGGTCGCCGCCGCGCAGAAGATCGGCGGCGATATCCACGTGCTGGTGGCGGGGCACAACGCGGGCGAGGCGGCCAAGGCCGCTGCGCAGATCGCGGGCGTGGCCAAGGTGCTGCACGTGGATGCGCCGCAGCTGGGTGAGTTCCTTGCCGAGAACGTGGCGGCGCTGCTTGCGGGGCTGGCCAAGGGCTACAGCCATGTGCTCGCGCCGGCGACCTCGACCGGCAAGGACGTGATGCCGCGCGCGTCGGCGCTCTCGGACGCGCAGCAGATCTCGGAGATCGTGGCGGTCGAGTCCGCCGATACCTTCGTTCGGCCGATCTACGCGGGCAACGCGCTGGCGACGGTGAAGTCGTCGGACGCGATCAAGTTCATCACCGTGCGCACCACCGGCTTCGACGCGGTGGCGGCTTCGGGCGGCAGCGCCGCGGTGGAGGCGGTGC
>JAOUIL010000043.1 GCA_029883975.1 Betaproteobacteria bacterium | reverse complement strand
GGTAGATCTCGAGCGGCACGAGAAAAAGGGGTCAGAGCAACTTTTTCAAGGGCGCGGCGGCGCCTCGACAGCGACGGGAAAAAGTTGCTCTGACCCCCTTTTCTTCGTCAGCGCTGCTGGTACGGCTTCATCGGCAGCTCGGGCTTGGCGTCGGCCGCGTCCTTCGGCGCCACCGTCACGAGCTTCCCGCCGCGGTTCTGGATGGCGGAGTTCTTCAGCTTATCGTTCTGGCCCTTGGCGTTGAACTGGATGCCGGGCCCCGGGCTGACGTTGTCCTTGATGCTGGTAGCGCGGATCGCATCGGCCAGCGCCTTCGGCTCCGCGCTGCCCGCGCGCTTGAAGGCGTCGGCGGCCACCAGCAGCGCCTCGAACGTGTAGACGTGGTTGGTGTTGAGGCTGATGTCGGGGAATGCCTTGGCATGCGCCGCGAGGAGCCGCTGGGTCAGCGCCTTGTTCGGGTCGTACCAGGGCACGAAGCTGATCGGGCCGTCGCTCATCTTGCCCAGCGTCTTCAGGTACTGGTCCTCGTACCAGCCCGGGCCCATGCTGAGCACCGCGCTCGGCGTCCAGCGCTGCTTGATCAGCTCGCGCGTGATGAGGATCGCGTCGTTCAGGCGGCTCACCATGACGAGCGCCTCGGCGCCCGTCGCCTTCGCCTTCGCCACCTCGACGGAAAGATCGCGCGCGGCCGGGTCATAGGCGATCGTGCCCACCACCTTGTACGGCATGGTGAACTTGGACATCACGCCGGTGAAGCCCTTCTGCATGGCGACGCCGAAGGTGTCGTTCACGTGCATGAACACCGCGCTCTTCGGCGCGACGCCGGTCGCCGCGAACACCTCGAGCTGGTTGGCGAACGCGTCGCCGAGGATCATCGGCGCGGTGGGGAAGTTGCGGAACACGAACTTGTAGCCCTGCTCGGTGATCGGCGGCGCGGCGGCGATGTTGATGACCAGCGGGATGCCGCGCTGCTCGGCGACCTGCGCGATCGCGGTGGTCTGCCCGGAGTCGAACGCGCCGACCAGCAGCTGCGCGCCCTCGCCGATCAGGCGCTCGGCGCGCGCGCGCGCCACGTCCACGTTCGACTCGGTGTCGCCGTTCATGATCTCGAGGCCGGGCAGGCCGAGGTCGCGCAGCACGCGCACCGCGACCTCCACGCCGCGATGGCAGTCCTGGCCGATGCCCGCCTGCACGCCCGAGCGCGGCAGCAGCACGCCGACCTTGAGCGATTTCGATTGCGCGCGGACGATGCCGAAGGGCGAAAGCGCGCTGAGCGCGCCCGCCGCGGCGAGCGCCTTGTTGAACTGACGTCGATTGGTGCGCTGCGGCATGGCGGACTCCTCCTCGTTGGTGCGACTGTTATAGACCATTACAATCTACCGGTCAACGATGAAACGGCCGCCTTCCCCCCATCGACCGCGCGCGCTCGCGCCCATCGCGCGCGTCGCCGGGCTCGACTACGACGTGCTCGACCGGCTGCTGGGCTACGCCCTGCGCCGCGCACAGGTGGGCGTGTTCCTTGCGTTCCACGCGGCGACGCGCGGGCAGGACATCACGCCGCCGCGCTTCACCGCGCTGGTGATCGTGGGCGCCAATCCCGGCATCGGCCAGTCCGCGCTCGGACAGGTGCTCGGCATCGCGCGTTCCGGCGCCATGATGCTCACCGACTGGATGGAGGCGCGCGGCCTGGTCGAGCGCCGGCGCCGGCCCAACGACGGTCGCTCCTGGGGCGTGCACCTCACGCCGCGCGGCGAGAAGCTGCTCGCCGCCATGAAGCACAGCGTGGTGGCGCAGGACCGCCGGCGCGCAGCGGTCCTCAGCGCCGCGGAGCGGCGCGAGCTGCTGCGCCTGCTGGAGAAGCTGGCCGGATGAGCGCCGCGCCCCTGCGCGCGATACCGATGGGCCCGGCGCAGGTCGAGGCCATGCATCGCGACGACGGCGTACTGTACCTGCGCTCGCCGCACGTGCTCGGCCCTTATCCCCGCAACCTGACCGAGCGGCTCGCGCGCTGGGCGCGCGAAGCCCCGGAGCGCGTGCTCGCCGCGCAGCGCGCGCCGGACGGCGGCTGGCGCCGCCTCAGCTATGCCGAGGCCCATGCGCGGGCGCGGCGCGTCGGCCAGGCGCTGCTCGATCGGGGGCTGTCCGCCGAGCGTCCGCTCGCCGTCCTGTCGGAGAACAGCCTCGAGCACCTGCTGCTGCTGCTGGGCGCCATGCACGTCGGCGTGCCCTGCGCGCCGGTGTCGCCGGCGTATTCGCTCGTCTCCGCGGATTTCGGCCGCCTGCGCGGCGTGCTCGCGCTCGCGACGCCGGGCCTGGTCTATGCGTTGGACCAGGCGCGCTTCGCTCGGGCGGTATCGGCTGCGGTGCCGGGAGATGCAGAGGTCCTGTTCGGCGCCATTCCCGAGGCCGAGCCGACCGCGCAGGTAGACGAGGCGCACGCGGCGACCGGCCCCGACACGATTGCCAAGTTCCTGTTCACTTCCGGCTCCACGGGGCAGCCCAAGGCGGTGGTCAACACGCAGCGCATGCTGTGCGCCAACCAGCAGATGCTCGCGCAGTCGCTGCCCTATCTCGCCGAGGTGCCGCCGGTGCTCGTCGACTGGCTGCCCTGGCACCACACCGCAGGCGGCAATCACAACATCGGCATCGCGCTCTACAACGGCGGAACGCTGTACATCGACGAGGGCCGGCCGATGCCCGGGCTCGTCGATGCGACCGTGCGCAACCTGCGCGAGGTGGGGCCGACGATATACTTCAACGTGCCGCGCGGCTACGAGGCGCTGCTGCCGTACCTGCGCGCCGACGAGGTGCTGCGCAAGACCTTCTTCGGGCGCCTCGGCATCCTGCAGTACGCCGCCGCGGTGCTGCCGCAGCCGGTGTGGCAGGCCTATGAGGAGCTCGCGGCGCAGACCTGCGGCGAGCGCATCCTGTGGATCACGGGCTACGGCGCGACCGAGACCGCCCCCTTCGTCATGTGCACCAACCGCGGCGCCGCGCGCGCGGGCACCGTGGGCCTGCCGGTGGACGGCGTGGAGATGAAGCTCGCGCCCGTGAACGACAAGCTGGAGGCGCGCTTTCGCGGCCCGAACATCACGCCGGGCTACTGGCGCCAGCCCGAGCTGACGCGCGCGGCGTTCGACGAGGAGGGCTACTACCGCACGGGCGATGCGATGCGCTTTCTCGTCCCCGGGGAGCCGGCACAGGGGCTCGAATTCGACGGGCGCATCGCCGAGGACTTCAAGCTCACGACTGGCACCTGGGTGAGCGTCGGTGCGCTGCGCGCCAAGCTCGCTGCGGCAGGCGCGCCCTATGTCCAGGACAGCGTGATCGCGGGCCATGACCGCGACGAGATCTGCGCGCTCGTCTTCCCCAATGTGGCGGCCTGCAGGGGCCTGGCGCCGCAGGCGCTGCGCGCGCACCTGCAAGGGGTGCTCGACCGCCTCGCGCGCGAGGCTACCGGCAGCGCGAGCCGCATCGCGCGCGCGCTCGTGCTGGACACGCCGCCCTCGATCGACGCGGGCGAGATCACCGACAAGGGCTCGATCAACCAGCGCGCGGTGCTCCGCGTGCGCGCCGATCTGGTAGAAATGCTGTACTCGCAACCCGACGCGCCGCAGGTGCTGAAAGCCGGGACATGAACCTCGACAATCTGGTCGCCATCGACGTGCACACCCACGCTTGGAAGTCCGCGCTGCGCGTGGGCGACCAGCCGACCGAATCGCAGCAGGCGATGGGCAGCTACTTCCGCTACACGCCGCAGCACCAGACGGTGCCCGAGATGGCGGAGATGTACCGCAAGCTGAAGATGGCGTTCGTGGTGTTCACGGTGGACGGCGAGAAGGGCGCGAGCCGCGGCCTCACCAACGAGGAGATCGCCGAGCTCGCGCACAAGAACGCCGACGTCGCCATCCCGTTCGCCAGCGTCAACCCGCACCGCGGCGCCGAGGGGGTGAAGGAGGCGCGGCGCCTGATCAAGGACTACGGCGTGCGCGGCTTCAAGTTCCATCCGTCGGTGCAGGAGTTCTACCCGAACGATCGCCTGGCCTATCCTCTGTACGAGGCGATCGCGGAAGCCGGGTTGCCGGCGTTGTTCCACACGGGGCAGACGGGCGTGGGCGCGCAGACCCCGGGCGGCGGAGGGATCCGCCTCAAGTACTCGCACCCGATGCTGCTCGACGACGTGGCGGCGGACTTCCCCGACATGCCCCTGATCCTCGCGCACCCGTCCTTTCCCTGGCAGGAAGAGGCGCTGTCGGTCGCCACGCACAAGCCGCAGGTGTACATCGACCTCTCGGGCTGGTCGCCGAAGTACTTCCCGCCGATTCTCGTGCAGTACGCGAACACGCTGCTCAAGGACCGGATCCTGTTCGGCTCGGACTACCCGGTGATCGCGCCCGAGCGCTGGGTGGCGGAGTTCGACAAGCTGCCGATCAAGCCCGAGGTGCGGCCGCTGATCATGAAGCAGAACGCGGCGCGGCTGCTAAAGCTATGAAAACGCAGATCGGCATCGTCGGCGCGGGACCCGCGGGCCTGCTGCTCGCGCACCTGCTGCGCCTGGAGGGCATCGAGTCGGTCGTTCTCGAGACGCGCACGCGCGAGGACATCGAGGCCACGATCCGCGCGGGCGTCCTGGAGCAGGGCACGGTCAACGTGCTGAACGAGTCGGGCGTGGGCGAGCGCATGATGCGCGAGGGATTCGTGCACCACGGCATCACCCTGCGCTTCGGCGGGCGCAGCAAGCGCATCGACCTCGCCGGCCTCACCAGCGGCCGCTCGATCATGGTGTACGCGCAGCACGAGGTGATCAAGGACCTGGTCACGGCGCGCCTCGACGCGGGCGCGCCGATCGAGTTCGGCGTGCGCGACGTCACGCTGCAGGACCTGGACAAGGAGGCGCCCAGGATCCGCTTCCGCGACGCGCGCGGCGAGCTGCGCGAGCTCAACTGCGACTTCGTCGCTGGCTGCGACGGCTTCCACGGCGTGTCGCGGCCCTCGATCCCGTCGCGGCGGCGCAGCGAGTTCGTGCGCACCTACCCGTTCGGCTGGCTCGGCGTGCTGGTCGAGGCCCCGCCCTCGACCGAGGAGCTGATCTACGCGCACCACGAGCGCGGCTTTGCGCTGGTCAGCACGCGCTCGCCGCAGATCCAGCGCCTGTACGTGCAGTGCGATCCCGAGGACCGGCTGGAGAACTGGCCCGACGAGCGCGTCTGGGAGGAGCTGCGCGCGCGGCTCGCGACCGACGACGGCTGGGTGCTCAAGGAAGGACCGATCTTCCAGAAAGGCATCGTCGCCATGCGCAGCTTCGTCGTGGAGCCGATGCAGTACGGGCGGCTGTACCTCGCGGGCGACGCCGCGCACATCGTGCCGCCCACGGGCGCGAAAGGCCTCAACCTCGCGGTGGCCGACGTGCGCGTGCTGTCGCGCGCCTTCGCCGCGCACTACCGCGAGGGCCGCGGCGACCTGCTGGCGCAGTACTCGAGCATGGCGCTGCGGCGGGTGTGGCGCGCCGAGCACTTCTCCTGGTGGATGACGTCCATGCTGCACCGCTTCCACGACGACACGCCGTTCCACCACCGGCTGCAGCTCGCCGAGCTCGATTACGTGACGAGCTCCAGGGCCAAGGCGACCACGCTCGCCGAGAACTACGTCGGCCTGCCGCTCGACTGAATGGCGCGCACCTTCGCCACCGAGCGCAAGATCCGCTTCTCGCACTGCGACCCGGCGGGCATCGTCTACTTCGTCAACTTCTTCGACATGGTGAACGGCATCGTCGAGGACTGGTTCGCGGGAGCCGTGGGCTTCGACTTCGAGGAGCTGCACATCCAGCGCCGCGTGGGCTTTCCCATCGTCAACACCGGCTGCGAGTTCTTCCGCCCGTGCCACCTCGGCGACCGGCTCGAGCTCGAGCTGCAGATCGCCCGGCTCGGCAACAGCTCGATCGAGTTCGCCGTCACCGGCCGGGTGGGCGGCGACGAGAAGTTCCGCGCGCGCCACAAGGTGGCGCTGATGTCGCTCGACTCGCAGCGCGCCATGCCGATCCCGCAGGACATGCGCGAGAAGATGCGGCCCTACGTGAAGGAGGCAGCATGAACAAGACGCTCAATCCGGCGCACATCGCGCCGCCGTACAAGAACCGCTACTCGCACGCCATCGAGGTGTCTGCCGGCTCGCGCATGCTGTTCATCTCGGGCACCGTCGGCGTGCGGCCCGACGGTTCGGTGCCGGCTGAGTTCGCAGCCCAGGTGGACACGGTGATGCAGAACCTGACCGAGATCCTCAGGGCGGGCGGGATGGACTGGGGCGACGTGGTGAAATTCCAGGGCTTCCTCACGCCGCAGGGCGATATCCCGGCCTTCGCCGAGGTGCGGCAGAAGTACTTCGCCGCGCAGAAGCCCGCCATGACGGTCGTGTGGGTAGCGGGCCTGGCCGACCCGCGCTGGATGGTGGAAGTGGACCTGGTGGCTGCGAAATAGGCGGCGCGCGGCGAAACCAAGCGCGCCGGGCGCGGTCTGACGGCGTGAAAGGACGAAGCATGAAATCGACGATCCGCCGCCGGCTGCTCGCCGCCGGTGCCGCCCTGCCGTTCGCGCGCGGCGCGCTGGCGGGCGATCTGCCGCTCACGCCGGCGTGCGGCGCGCAGGCGCCGCGCACGCCGAGCCAGACCGAAGGGCCGTACTACACGCCCGACACGCCGCTGCGCAGCTCGCTGGTCGAGCCGGGCAGCAAGGCCGAGCGGCTCGTGCTCGCCGGCCGCGTGGTCTCGCCGCAGTGCCGGCCGGTGCCCAAGGCACTGCTCGACTTCTGGCACTGCGACGAGCACGGCGAGTACGACAACGCGGGCTATCGCTACCGTGGCCATCAGTTCGCGGACGCGGACGGGCGCTTCCGGCTGGAGACCATCTTTCCTGCACTTTATCCCGGCAGGGCGCGCCACATCCACGTCAAGGTGCAGGCGCCGGGCCGGCGCGTCCTCACGACGCAGCTCTATTTTCCCGGCGACGCGCGCGACGGGCTGTGGCGCAGCGAGCTGGTGGTGGCAATGGAGCGCCGCGACGGCGCTCGCGTGGCCGCTTTCCAGTTCATCGTCGACGCCTGAAGTGACATAATCGCGCCCCATGACCTACGTCGTCACCGAAGACTGCATCAAGTGCAAGCACATGGACTGCGTCGAAGTCTGTCCGGTGGACTGCTTCTACGAAGGCGAGAACATGCTCGTCATCCATCCGGACGAGTGCATCGACTGCGGCGTGTGCGAGCCGGAATGCCCGCCCAAGGCGATCGTGCCGGATTCCGACGCCAAGGCGGCGAAGTGGCTGCCGCTGAACACCGAGTACGCCGTGAAGTGGCCCAACATCACGCGCAAGGGCACCCCGCCGCCCGACGCGGACGCGTGGAAGGAGGTTCCGGGCAAGTTCGAGAAATACTTCTCCCCGAACCCCGGCAAGGGCGAGTAGCCGGCAAACGTGCGCCGCGCGTGGATGAATTGCCCATTCGGGGTGTTTGCCTGCGAGTGAACTGTCTTGCGGTGACCGGGTCGAAGGCCGAGGAGGTCCTATGAAGGCGCGTTGGAGTCTGGTGTCGTCGCTGCTCGTGGCGGCAGGCATGTCCGCAGGTGCGGCCGTCGCCGCCGACCTGGAGCCCGGCAGGTCGACGGCACAGGAAGTGATCGCCGAGATGGGCAAGCCCGCGATGGAAGTGAAGCGCCCTAACGGCGAGCAGCTCCTCTACTTCACGAAGTATCCGTTTGGTCGCACGGTTCAGGTCGCCACCATCGGTGCGGACGGCAAGCTGCGCGGCATCGAGGAGCGGCTCACCAAGCAGAACATCTACAGCATCAAGCAGGGCATGCGGGAGCAGGAGGTGCGGGAGCTGCTGGGACCGCCGCGCCAGATTACGCCGAACAAGAGGACCAAGACCACCGAATGGGAGTATCCGTGGCTGGAGGCGGCCAAGGAGAAACGCATCTTCTGGGTGTCCTTTTCCGCCGAGGGCGTGGTCGTCAAGGTCTTAGAGATGCACGACGAAGAAGCCGAGCCGACGTCGGACTGATGACATGACGCGCTGGACGATCCTGCTGGCGGCAATGCTCCTCGCCGGCTGCGCCTCGACCGACGGGCGCACGCTGCAGCCCGGCAAGTCGACCGCCAGGGAAGTGAGCGCCTTGATGGGCGCGCCGGGCATGGAGCGCAAGCGGCCGAACGGCGACACGCTGCTCTACTTCCCGCGCCATCCCTGGGGCCGCAAGACCTACGTCGCCACCGTCGGCGCGGACGGGGTGCTGCGCGGCATCGAGCAGCGCCTCACGTCGGAGAACATCTACGGCATCCGCGAGGGCATGCGCAAGGACGAGGTCGAGGACCTGCTCGGCCCGCCGCGCGAGATCACGCGCTTGCCGCGGCAGAAGCGCGACGTCTGGGAATACCCGTGGCTGCACGCCAACCGCGAGAAGCGCGTGCTGTGGGTGCAGTTCTCCGACGACGGCGTGGTGCGCGAGACGATCGAGCGCCACGACTACGTGGACGAGCCCGAGGGCGCCAAGAACTAAGCTGTGGCAAGGCGCCGCAGCTCGGTCTTCAGCACTTTGCCGTAGTTGTTCTTCGGCAGGCTGTCGACGAAGCGGTAGTCGCGCGGCCGCTTGAAGCGCGCGATGTGCGCGAGGCACAGTTCGTCCAGATCCTGCGGCGTCACCGCGCCGCGGCGCACGACGAAGGCCACCACCTCCTCGCCCCACTCCGCATGCGGGCGGCCGATCACCGAGCATTCGGCGACGGCGGGATGGCGCAGCAGCACCTCCTCGATCTCGCGCGGGTAGATGTTCGAGCCGCCGGAGATGATCATGTCCTTCGAGCGGTCGCGGATCGTCAGGTAGCCCGCCGCGTCGAGGCTGCCGAGGTCTCCCGTATGCAGCCAGCCGCCGCGCAGCGCCTGTGCCGTGGCCTCCGCATTGCGCCAGTAACCGGCCATCACGCAGTCCGAGCGCGTGAGGATCTCGCCCACCTCCCCGGGAGGGAGATCGCGATCCTCGTCGTCCACCACGCGCACCTCGACGCCGGTGCGCGCATAGCCGCAGGTTTCGAGGTGCGTGCGCGCCGCATGCTCCGGCTGCGGCAGACCGGTGATGGTCATCGGGCTCTCGCCCTGGCCGAAGAGCTGGTAGAGGCGCGGCCCGAACAGGTCGATGGCGCGCCCGGCGTCGGCGACGTACATGGGCGCCCCGCCGTAGGTGATGGTCTTCAGATTGCGCAGGTCCGCGTCTCCCGCTGCCGGGCTGGCGAGCAGGCGCACGATCATCGTGGGCGCGGCGAAGAACGACACACCGCCGTGCGCCGTAATGAGCGCAAGGATCTCCTCCGGCTCGAAGCCGCCGCTTTCCGGGATGACGTTCAACGCGCCGGCGGCGACGTGCGGCACGCCGTACAGGCCCGAGCCGTGCGACATGGGGGCCGCGTGCAGGATGCTGTCGCCGGGCGCGAGCCGGTCGATGTCTGCGTAATAGGCCTGCGTCGCGAACAGCAGGTTGCGGTGGGTGAGCATCGCGCCCTTGGGCACGCCCGTCGTGCCGCTCGTGTAGAAGAGCCAGGCGAGGTCGTCGGGGGCGACGTCGGCGACGGGCAACGGCGCGTCCGCCGCCAGCCGGCGCCAATCCGGCGAGCCGAGGGACAGCGCGCCGGGGATCGCGGGCGCGAGGTCAGGGGTGACGAAGGCGAGCCGCGCGCCGGAGTTCTCCAGGATGTAAGCGAACTCGCGCGCGTGCAGCTTGGCGTTGATCGGCACGGCGGCCAGGCCTGCATGCCAGCAGGCGAACAGCAGCTCGTAGTACTCGGGGCAGTTCTTCATCGCCAGCGCCACCCGGTCGCCGGGCGCGAGGCCGCGCGCGCGCAGGCCGCCGGCAAGCCGCGCGACGCGCGCCGCGAACTGCGCGTAGCTCGCCACCGTGCGCGTCCCCACCGCAAGCGCGGGCGCCTGCGGCAAGCGCCGCGCGGCCGAGTGCAGCAGCTGCGCGAGGTTCATGAGATGCCGAAGAATGTCCTGGCGTTACGCGTGGTCACCTCGGCGAGCGCCGCGGGATCGTCGCCGCGCGCGCGCGCCACGGCGCGCAGGATGTGCGGCAGGAACGCGGGCTCGTTGCGCCGCGCCCTGGGTTGCGGGTGCAGGTCGCGCGGCGTCAGGTAGGGCGCGTCGGTCTCGACGAGCAGGCGGTCGGCGGGGATCTGCTGCACGAGCGCGAGCAGATGCGCGCCGCGCCGCTCGTCGCAGATCCAGCCGGTAATGCCGATGTACAGGCCCAGCTCGAGGTAGGCGCGCAGCTCGGCCGCCTCGCCGGTGAAGCAGTGCGCGACCGCCCTGCCGACGCGGTGCGCGCGCAGCATCTCCGCGAAGCGCGGGTGGGCATCGCGCGAATGGAGGAACAGCGGCTTGCCGAGCTCGGCGGCGAGCTCGATCTGCGCCAAGAACCACTGCTCCTGGTCGGGATGCGGGGAGTAGTTGCGGTTGAAGTCCAGGCCGCATTCGCCCACGGCGACAACCCTCGGATGGCGAGCGATGTCGCGCAGAGCGGGAATGGTTTGCGCATCGCAATCGCGCGCATGGTGCGGATGCACGCCCGCGGTGGCGTACAGGCCGTGCGCCTCGGCGATCTCGACCGCGCGCCGGCTTTCCGCGACCGATGTCCCAGTCACCACGATCGTGCCGACGCCGTGCGCGCGCGCGCGCGCGACGACGGCGTCCAGATCGTCGCGGAAGGACGCATGCCCGAGGTTCGCGCCGATGTCCGCCAGCTGCATCTACAGCTTCTTCAGCCGGTAGAGCAGCTCGAGCGCGTCGCGCGGCGAGAGCTCGTCGGGATTGACCTGCGCCAGCGCGTCGCGCAGGGGATCGGCCGCCAACTCGGGCTCGGCCGGCGCCGGCCGCGCGAACAGGTCCGCCTGGCCGCCGCCCGCGCGGCTCGCATCCTCCAGCTGCTGCAGGATGCGCCGCGCGCGCTGGATCACCGCCTTCGGCACGCCGGCGAGCTGCGCCACCTGCAGGCCGTAGCTCTGCGAGGCGGGGCCTTCCTCGACGGCGTGCAGGAAGACGATCGAGTCCTTGTGCTCGACGGCGTCGAGGTGCACGTTGGCCGCCTCCTTGTACTCCAGGGCAATGCGCGTCATCTCGAAGTAGTGCGTGGCGAACAGCGTGAGCGCCTTGTTCCTCTCCAGCAGCTGGCGCGCGATCGCCCAGGCGAGCGCCAGGCCGTCGAAGGTCGAGGTGCCGCGCCCGACCTCGTCCATCAGCACGAGGCTGTGCGCGGTGGCGTTGTGCAGGATATTCGCGCTTTCGGTCATCTCCACCATGAAGGTGGAGCGCCCTCCCGCCAGGTCGTCGGCTGCGCCGATGCGCGTGAAGATCTGGTCGAGGGGCCCGAGCCGCGCCGCTGCCGCCGGCACGAAGCTGCCGGTGTGCGCCATCAGCGCGATCAGCGCCACCTGGCGCATGTAGGTCGACTTGCCGCCCATGTTCGGGCCGGTGATCAGTAGCAGCTGGCGCGCGGGCGAAACGCGCACGTCGTTGGCGATGAAGCGCTCGACCTGGCCTTCCACCACCGGATGGCGCCCGGCCTCGATCTCGATGCCGGCGTCGTCCGTGAATTCGGGCCGGCAGTAGCCGTGCTCGCCGGCGACCGCGGCGAATGCGGCGAGCACGTCGAGCTGCGCGACCGCGCGCGCGATGCGCTGCAGCCCGGAAAGGTGCGCGCCGAGCTTCGCCAGCAGCTCGTCGTACAGCGTCTTCTCCAGGGCGAGCGCACGGTCGCGCGCCGAGAGCGCCTTGTCCTCGAAGGCCTTGAGCTCGGGCGTGATGTAGCGCTCGGCGTTCTTCAGCGTCTGCCGGCGGCGGTAGTCCGCGGGGACCTTTTCGGTGTGCGCGTTCGTCACCTCGAGGTAGTAGCCGTGCACCTGGTTATAGGCGACGCGCAGATTGGGGATGCCGGTGCGCGCGCGCTCGCGCGCTTCCAGCTCCACCAGGAACTGCCCGGCGCCGGACTGCAGCTGGCGCAGCTCGTCCAGCTCCGGCGCGTAGCCGTCGGCAATCACGCCGCCGTCGCGCAGCAGCGCCGAGGGCTCCGGCGCGATCGCCGCGCCGAGCAGCGCGAGGCAGTCTCTTGGCGTGTCGAGATCCGCGCGCAGCGTCGCGAGGAGCTCGCCGCCCTCGGGGATGGCCCGTTGCACGCCAGGCAACAGGCCGAGGCTGTCGCGCAGCCCGGAAAGATCACGCGGTCGCGCGCTGCGCAGCGCGATGCGCGCGGCGATGCGCTCGACGTCCGCGATGCGCCGCAGGGTCGCGTGGACCGCTTCGCCCTTGTCCAGCAGCCCCTGCACCGCCTCGTGGCGCTTCGCGACCAGCGCGCGGTCGCGCAAGGGGTGGTGAAGCCAGTGCCGCAACAGGCGGCTGCCCATGCCGCTTGCGCAGCGATCGAGCCGGGAGAAGAGCGTCGGCGCAGGCTCGCCGCGCAGCGTCTCGGTGAGCTCGAGATTGCGCCGCGTGGCGGCGTCGAGCCGCAGGAACTCGTTCGAGCGCTCCGCCGTGACCGCGCCGACGTGCGCGAGCGCCTGCCCCTGGGTCTTCTTCGCGTAGTCGAGCAGCGCGCCGCAGGCGCCGACGGCGAGGCTCATGTCCTGCACGCCGAAGCCGGCGAGGCTCGTCGCGCCGAGCTGCTCGAGCAGGCGCTTCCTGCCCGAGTCCTCGTCGAATTGCCAGGCGGCCAGCCGCGTCACGAAGTAGCCGGGGAGGTCCACGCCCTCGGCGGCGAGAATCTCCGCCGGCTCGATGCGCCGCAGCTCGCTGTCGAGCGCCTGCGGCGCCACCTCCGCCACGCGCAGCGTGCCGCTCGCCAGCGACAGCCACGCAAGGCCGACGGCGGACTTGTCCGCCGCGAGGGCGAGCAGGATGTTGTCGGCCTTGTCCTGCAGCAGCTCGGAATCGGTGAGCGTGCCCGGCGTGACGATGCGCGTGACCTGCCGCTCTACGGGGCCCTTTGCTGTGGCGACGTCTCCCACCTGCTCGCAGATCGCCACCGGCTCGCCGAGCCTGACGAGCTTGGCAAGGTACTGCTCGACCGAGTGCACCGGCACGCCCGCCATCGTTACCGGCGCGCCCGCCGACTGGCCGCGGGCGGTCAGCGTCAGGTCGAGCAGGCGCGCGGCGCGCTCGGCATCGCCGTAGAACAGCTCGTAGAAGTCTCCCATCCGGTAAAAGAGCAGGATGTCCGGGTGCTGCGCCTTGATGCGCAGGTACTGCTGCATCATCGGCGTGTGCTCGGCGCGGCTCTCCATGGGCTGGCCAAAATCGTATCATCCGCAATCCAGCCGTTGCTTTGCGCGAGGCAGGCTGGTAGAACGATTCTCCACCTAGAAGGAGATCCCGCAATGACACCCTCGGCCGTACGCATTCTCATGCTGGTGGCGGGAGTGTTCCTGTGCGAGTCGGCGCTCGCGCAGAACGCCTATCGCGACAAGCGCTGGGAGTTCACCCTGCAGATGCTCGGGCTCGAAGGCAAGGACTACGCCTTCGAAGGCGGCTCCAGCGCGAGCACCAAGAACTCGGTTGGTTTCGGCTTCGCCGCCTCCTACAACGTCAATCCGCACGTGAACCTCGGCGGCGAGATCTACTGGGCGAACGTGGACTACGACGCCACGATCCGATCCGACGCCATTTCCTCGTATTCCAGCCGCGGCAGCATGGACATCTGGTCGTTCATGCTGAACGCCACCTGGAACATCCTGGCCGGCCCGGTGACACCCTATCTGCAGGGCGGCATCGGCTCCACGACGGTGGACAGCAACATCGCGACCGGCCCGCCGGTAAATGGCTGCTGGTACTACCCCTACTACGGCTACGTCTGCAGCTCATACGTTCCGACCGCGACCTCGACTTCGTTCGCCTACAACGCGGGCGGCGGCATCCGCTGGGACTTCAATCGCGAAGCGTTCATGAAATTCGGCGTGCATCGCCAGTGGGTGGACTTCGACGGCGCGACGTCGAGCTATTCGGGGCTGAACGTCTGGCGCCTGGAAATCGGCTTCAAGAACTAGGCGCGGGCGCGATGCAGTCGCAGGCGGTCCTCTGGAACGCCGACGAGCGCGGCGTGGCGACGGTCACGCTTAACCGCCCGGAGGTGAACAATGCCTACGACGACGCGCTCATCCAGGGGCTGCACGACGCGATGGACGAGCTCAGCGCGCGCCGCGGGCTGCGCGCGGTGCTGCTGTGCGGCGCCGGCAAGCACTTCCAGGCCGGCGCGGATCTCAAGTGGATCACGAGGGTCGCGTCGCAGCCGGCCACGGAGAACGAGCGCGTTTCGCGCGCGACCGCCATGGCGGTGCACCGCCTGAATACGCTGCCGGTACCGACCGTGGCGCTGGTGCAGGGAGGCTGCTTCGGCGGCGGCACCGGCATCGTCGCGGCCTGTGACGTGGTGATCGCCGCGGACAACGCCATGTTCTCGATCGCGGAAACGCGCTGGGGGCTGATGGCGGGCATCATCCAGCCGCAGCTCGCGGATGCGATCGGCGTGCGCCAGGTGCGCCGCTACGCGCTCACCGGCGAGCGCTTTGGCGCCGACGAGGCGCGGCGCATCGGCCTCGTGCACGAGGTGGTCGCCCTCGGTGAGCTGCCGGCGGCGGGCGAGCGCATGCTCGGGCAGCTCCTGCAGAACGCGCCGGAGGCGAACGCGCAGACCAAGGCCGTGGCGCTGGAATTCGCCTGGGGCAGGGTGGAGGAAGCGGTGCTCGCCCGCCTGGCTGCGCAGCACGCGGCCAAGCGCCGCAGCGCCGAGGCGGGCGAGGGGCTGGCGTCGTTCGTGGAGAAGCGCCCGGCGCGCTGGGGCGCGGACTAGTCGCGCGTTCGATCATCCGCCAGGATTGGAGGACCACCATGGGATACATCGACACCCAACTGTTCATCGACGGCAAGTGGCAGCAGCCTGCCGAAGGCAAGACGCTGCCGGTGGTCAACCCCGCGACCGGAAAAGAGATCGGACGCGTCGCGCACGCCGGCCGGCCCGACCTCGACCGCGCGCTCGAGGCGGCCAAGAAGGGCTTCGAGGTCTGGCGCGACATGGTGCCCGCCGAGCGTGGCAAGATCATGCGCAAGGCCGCCGCCCTGGTGCGCGAGCGCGCCGGCGACATCGCGACGCTCCTGACCCAGGAGCAGGGCAAGCCGCTCGCAGAAGCGAAGACCGAGACCCTGGCGGCCTGCGACATCATCGACTGGTTCGCCGACGAGGGCTTGCGTGTCTACGGGCGCATCGTGCCCTCGCGCGTGAACGTCTCGATCCGCCAGATGGTGATCAAGGATCCCGTCGGTCCGGTCGCCGCCTTTACGCCGTGGAACTTCCCGATCAACCAGATCGTGCGCAAGATCGGCGCCGGGCTCGCCGCCGGGTGCTCGATGCTGGTCAAGGCGCCGGAAGAGACGCCCGCAGCCCCCGCGGCGCTGATCAAGGCCTTTGCCGACGCCGGCATCCCGGCGGGCGTGCTGCAGCTTGTGTACGGCACGCCGGCGGAGATCTCCAACTACCTGATCCCGCACCCGGTGATTCGCAAGATCACGTTTACCGGCTCCATCCCGGTGGGCAAGCAGCTCGCGGCGCTCGCCGGGCAGCACATGAAGCGCGTCACCATGGAGCTGGGCGGCCACGCACCGGTGATCGTATGCGAGGACGCGGACATCGCGCTCGCCGTCAAGGCGGCGGGGGCGGCGAAGTTCCGCAACGCGGGGCAGGTGTGCATCTCGCCCACGCGCTTCCTCGTGCACAAGTCGATCGCCGGCGACTTCGCCCGGGCGCTGGCCGATCACGCCAAGGCGCTGAAGGTCGGCGACGGCCTCGCCGAAGGCACGCAGATGGGCCCGCTCGCCAACCCGCGCCGCGTGGACGCGATGACCGCGTTCACCGAGGACGCGGTGAAAAAGGGCGCGAAGCTGCTCACCGGCGGGCAGCGGATCGGCAAGGAGGGCAACTTCTGGGAGCCGACGATTCTCGCCGACGTGCCGAAGGAGGCGAAGGTGTTCAACGACGAGCCGTTCGGTCCGATGGCCGCGATCCGGCCGTTCGAGACGCTCGAGGAGGCGATCGCCGAGGCGAACCGGCTGCCCTACGGCCTCGCCGGGTATGCGTTCACGAAGTCTCTCAAGAATTCCGACCTGCTCGCGCGCCGGCTGGAGGTGGGCATGCTGTGGATGAACATGCCCGCGCTGCCTTCGGCCGAGATGCCCTTCGGCGGGGTCAAGGACTCGGGCTACGGCTCGGAGGGCGGGCCCGAGGCGATGGAGGCGTACCTCAACTCGCGCGCGGTGGCGATTCAGAACGCCTGAAGGAGCGCGAGCCCTGCGCCTGCGCCGCAGCGTCCTGTTCTTTCCCGCGCTCGCCACCGAGCGCTGGAGCGAGGCGCTCGCCTCAGGCGCCGACATGGTGGTGTTCGACCTCGAGGACGGCACCTTGCCCGCGCGCCGCGCCGAGGCGCGCGCGGCGCTTCTGCCTTGCTACGCGCGGCCGCGCGACACGGCAGGGCCGCTGCGTCTCTTGCGGGTCAACCACCCGCACACCGAGGACGGCCTGCGCGACCTGCTCGCCGTCCTGGAGTGCGCTGCGCCGCCCGACGGCCTCATCCTGCCGAAAATCGAGCACGACGAAGAGGTGCGTGCAGTGGCGAACCTGCTTGCGCCGCGCCATCCGGCGCTCGAGTTGATCGTGCTGATCGAGAGCCCGCGCGGCGTGCGCAACGCGGCGAGGATTGCGGCCGCCACGCGCGGCCGGCCCGGGCCGCAAGTCACGTGCCTCTTTCTCGGCACGGCGGACTTCAGCGCCTCGATCGGCTCGGACCTGGGCTGGGAGGCGCTCGCGCACGCACGCGCGCAGGTGGTGCTCGCGGCGCGCGAGGCCGGCGTCGACGCCATGGATGGAGTGTGGTTTGATCCCGCGGACACCACGGGCCTCGCGGACGAGGCGCGCCGCGTGGCGGCGATGGGCTTCACCGGGAAGGCGTCCTACGACGCGGCGCAGCTGCCGCTCATCCATGCCGCATTCGCGCCCACGGACGCCGAAGCCGACTGGGCCGGACGCGTGCTCGCGGCCGCCGCGGCCGATCCGCTCGGCACCGCACGCCTCGACGGCAAGTTGGTGAACGAGTCGATCGCGCGGCGCGCGCGCGGCGTGCTCGCCCGGCGTCAGGCGGCGACGGAGTCCGCGGGCAGGCGGTAGGGCGCGAGCGGCGTGCCGCGCACCGTGGTGCGGATGAAACGCCGCGCCTGGTCGAGCGGATAGTCGATGCGGCCCGAGTGCATCAGCGTGCCGCGGTTGTCCCACATCAGCGTGTCGCCGACCGACCAGACGTGCTCCCAGCGGTAGGCGAGCGACTCCATCTCGTCGGCCAGCCGCTCGATGATCGCGTCGCTCTCGTCCTCCGGGACGCCGAGGATGCGCTGCGTGGTGTAGGGGTTCACGTAGATGCCGGGCTCGCCGGTGGCCGGGTGGCGCACGATCACCGGGTGCACGGCGGCGGTCTCGGTCTTCGCCGCGCCCTTCAGGGCCTCGGCCGCCTTGGCGGCGAGCGCGTTGCGCTTCGCCTGCCCGTAGACGAACTCGGCCTGCAGGCCGTCGAGGCGCTGCTTCAGGTGCTCGGGCAGAGCGCGATAGGCGGCTGCGGTGTTGGAGAAGCAGGTGTTGCCGCCGCAGTCCGGGATCTCGATCGAGTGCAGCAGCGTGGCCTTGGCCGGCGCGCGTTCGAACGACAGGTCCGAGTGCCAGCCGTCGCGCGTGTTGGGCGCGGCGCCGCGTGCTGCGCCCACCTCGTCGAACGTGCCATCGGCCTTGCGATTGGTCATCCGCACCACCTCGGGCACCTCGGGATGCTGGTAGGCGACCTGCACGTGCACCTGCAGCTCGCCGAAGTGCGCGGAGAACGCGGCCAGCTGGCGCGCCGTCATCGGCTGGCGGCGGAAGACAAGCACCTTGTGGCGGTCGAAGGCGGCCTCGATCGCGGCGGCGTCGCCGGGCGCGAGCTGCTGCGTGACGTCGATGCCGTGCACCTCGGCACCGCAGACGTCGCTCAGGGGTTCGATGCGAAGGGCCATCGTGCTCTCCGGTGTAGCGCGCCATGCCGCGCACCGGGACTATAGGGCGCGTGCGGCCCGGGCGGGATGCCTGTTTCGCTCCTCAGGGCAGCGGGATGAACTCCTCGTGATCGCGATCGGGCAGCTTGAAGCGCCCGGCGCGCCAGTCGGCCTTAGCCTGCTCGATGCGCTCCTTCGACGAAGAGACGAAGTTCCACTCGATGTGGCGCTCGCCGACAGGCTCGCCGCCGAGGAGCATGAGGCGCGCGGGCGTCCTTGCTTCGAGCGCCGCTGGCGCGCCTTTGCGGAACAGGACCAGTTGTCCGGCGGCGAAGCGCTGCGCGCCCACCTCGATCTCGCCGTCGATGACGTACACCGCGCGCTCGGCGTAGGCGTCGGGCAGCTGCTCGTGCGCGCCGGCGTCCAAGACGCAATCGACGTAGAACAGCGGCGAGTGCGTGCGCACCGGGGAGTGCGCGCCGTAGGCCTCGCCCGCGATCATACGGCGCCGCACGCCCTTGTCCTGCACTTCGGGCAGGTCCGCGACCGCGTGGTGCGAGAACGCGGGATCGATTTCCTCGTCCTCGCGCGGCAGCGCCACCCAGGCCTGCAGGCCATCCATCGGCCCGCCCTCGCGCCGCGCGCGCTCGAAGCGCTCCGAGTGCGTGATGCCGCGCCCCGCGGTCATCCAGTTCACCTCGCCCGGACGGATCGCCTGCTCCGAGCCGACGCTGTCGCGATGCATGATCTCGCCGGCGAACAGGTAGGTCAGCGTGGACAGGCCGATGTGCGGATGCGGACGCACGTCCGTCGAGCGCGGCAGCCCGGCCGCGAACGTGGCGGGGCCCATGCGGTCCAGGAAGATGAAGGGGCCCACCATGCGGCGCGCCGCGGCGGGCAGCAGCCGCGCGACCTCGAATCCGCCCAGGTCGCGGCGGCGTGGGTCGATGACCAGATCGATCATCGGCGCAGCTTACCTCGGGCCCCAGCCGTACTGCAGGCCGGTGAACAGCACCGTGTCCTTCTTCTCCACGCCCGGCGGCGGGTTGCTCTGGTAGCGGTACGAGTACTTGACCGTCAGGTTCCAGCGGGCGATGACCGGGGCGAGGAACCCCGCGTCGAACACCAGGCGATACTCGCCGGAGTCGGTCAGGTTCGGATAGAACGCCAGGCGCTGGCGGAACGACGTTTCCTGCGCGAACTTGTGCGTGGTCTCCTCCCCGAGCAGTCCCTCGTGGAAGCTGCGCGACGTGTTGTCGTACAGCGACTCGTGGTTGTACGAGTAGCCGGCGAACACGTCGAACGCGAAGGTCTCCGCGCTGCGCAGGTGCAGGCCGGCGCCCAGCGAGGGCGAATTGCGCCACTTCAGATCCGCCAGCTTGTCCTTCTCCAGGTCGTAGCCGAGGAATGCATAAGTGATCTCCGACAGGTCGCGGTCATAGCGCGCGCGGGCGCGAAGTATCGACGCGGTCAGCTCGCTGACGCCGTTCTCCTCGCGCTCGCCGTAGAGGCTCAGCAGCTGGGCGGTCATCTTGTTGACGTCGGTGTGGCGCACGGCGTCGGCGTTCAGTGCCGCGTTGAAGGCGGTAGTGTTGCCGGTGGTGTTGGAGATGCCTACGCCGAGCGACCCGCGCCAGGCGCCGTCGGGCGGCGGCACGGCCTGTGCGAGGACGCTCGTGCCGAGCGCGAGTGCGAGGCACGCGACGGGGATCGCGGAAAGGCGCATCGTTCTTCTCCCTTTGAAGGCTCCCAGTCAAGGCTGACCGCATGCGCCGGCGGAAGGTTCCCCGGCGTTTTCGCGCGCGGGGCTTGTGCGCGCCCGCGCGCCCGGTGTAACTAGTCGCACATGCACGATACGGTGCGCACGCAGATCCCGGAGCGGCTCGACCGTCTGCCGTGGTGCCGCTTCCACTGGCTGGTGGTGCTCGCGCTCGGCGTGACCTGGATCCTCGACGGGCTGGAAGTGACGTTCAAGGGCGCGGTGAGCGGCGTGCTGCAGCTGCCGGAAACGATGGGGTTCTCGCCGGTGGAGATCGGGCTGCTCGGCTCCGGATACCTGGCGGGCGCGGTGGCGGGCGCGCTGGTATTCGGACGGCTCACCGATCGCTACGGGCGCAAGCGGTTGTTCTTCGTGACGCTCGCCGTGTACCTCGCCGGCGTGGGACTGAGCGCCTTCTCCTGGGACTTCTGGAGCTTTCTTGCTTTCCGCTTCGTCACCGGCTGCGGCATCGGCGGCGAGTACGCGGCGATCAATTCGGCGATCGACGAGCTGATCCCCGCGCGCCACCGCGGGCGCGTCGGACTGATGATCAACGGCAGCTTCTGGCTCGGCGCGGCGCTCGGTTCGGGCGCGACCGTGCTGCTCCTCGATCCGGCGCGCTTCGCACCGGACCTCGGCTGGCGCCTGGGCTTCGGTATCGGCGCCGCCCTCGGCCTCACGGTCCTGTTCTTCCGGCGCTTCCTGCCGGAGAGCCCGCGCTGGCTGCTCACGCACGGCCGGGCCGAGGAGGCGGAGCGCATCGTCGCCGGCATCGAGCGCGGTCTGGGCCGGGTCCTGCCGCCGCCCACGGGTCCGGCGATTGCTTTTCGTCCGCGCAGCGGATTCGGCCTGGCGCACGTCGCGCACGTGATGCTGGCGCGCTACCGCTCGCGCTCCGCGCTGTGCGTCATGCTGATGATGTCGCAGGCGTTCCTGTACAACGCCATCTTCTTCACCTACGCGCTGGTGCTCACGCGCTTCTACGGCGTGCCGGCGGGCGAGACCGGGCTGTACCTGCTGCCGTTCGCCATCGGCAACTTTCTCGGCCCCGTGGTGCTGGGGCACTGGTTCGACACGGTCGGCCGGCGGCCGATGATCGCGCTCACCTACGGGACGTCGGCCGCGCTGCTCGCCATCACCGGGTGGCTGTTCCACGAGGGCTTGCTGACGGCGGGCGGACAGACCGCGCTGTGGAGCGTGATCTTCTTCTTCGCCTCGGCCGCGGCGAGCTCGGCGTATCTCACGGCCAGCGAGGTGTTCCCGCTGGAGATCCGCGCGCTCGCCATCGCCATCTTCTTCGCGGTAGGCACCGGCACCGGCGGTGTGCTGGCACCCTGGCTGTTCGGCGCCCTCATCGGCACCGGCTCGCGCGGCGCGCTGTTCGCAGGCTATCTGGTCGGCGCCGGACTCATGCTGCTGGCCGTGGGGGCGGTGCTCGCCTACGGCGTGCGCGCGGAGCGCAAGCCCTTGGAGGAGGTGGCGCCGCCGCTCACTTCAGCGCACTGAGCAACTCCTGCAGCACCTTCGGCGACGCCGCGACGATGTCGCCGCTAGCGAGAAAGTCCGGCTTGCCCTCGAGGTCGCACGTCAGGCCGCCCGCCTCCTGGATGAGCAGGGCCCCGGCGGCCATGTCCCAGGGCGAGAGCCCCATCTCCCAGAAGGCGTCCAGGCGCCCCGCGGCGACGTAGGCGAGATCGAGCGCGGCCGAGCCCGCGCGCCGCACGCCCGAGCAGGTGCCCATCAGGTTGCGCAGTTGCCGCAGGTAGAGGTCCAGGCGCCCGAGCTCCTTGAACGGAAACCCCGTGCCGACCAGCGCGTCCTTCAGGTGCGCGCACTTCGAGGCGCGCATGCGCCGGTCGTCGAGGAAGGCGCCCCGGCCGCGCGACGCGGTGAACAGCTCGTTCTTGCCCGGGTCGTACACCACGGCCTGCGTGAGCACGTCCTTGTGCTGCAAGGCGATCGACACGCAATACTGCGGAAAGCCGTGGATGTAGTTGGTCGTGCCGTCGAGCGGGTCGATCACCCAGCGGTACTCGGGACGCGCGCCCGCGCTCGCGCCGGACTCTTCGGCGAGAAACCCGTGGTCCGGGTAGGCGCGCCGGATCACGTCGATGACGGCCTGCTCCGCGGCCCGATCGACCTGCGTGACGAAGTCGTTGCGGTTCTTGGCGTGTACCTCGAGCCCGCCTTCCAGCGTGGCGCGATTGATGATCGATCCGGCGCGGCGCGCGGCCTTCACCGCGATGTTCAGCATGGGGTGCATGAGGCATTCTAAACTGCGCGCATGGCGGCGATCCGCATCGTGCTGTGCAGGCCGAGCCACCCCGGCAACATCGGCGCGGCGGCACGCGCCATGAAGACCATGGGACTGAGCGACCTGCGCCTGGTGGCGCCGGAGCGCTTTCCCGCGCCGCAAGCCGAGTGGATGGCGACCCATGCCGCCGATGTGCTCGCGTCGGCGAGAGTGCATGGCACGCTGCAGGAGGCGATCGCCGATTGCGTGGCCGCGTTCGCGCTGTCGGCGCGCCCGCGCGAGTGGTCGCCCCAGGTGCTCCCGGTGCGCGAGGCGGCAGTGCGCGCTGCGGCGCTCGCAGCGCCCGTGGCCTTCGTTTTCGGCAGCGAAAGCGCCGGCCTGACCAACGAAGAGCTGTTCGCCTGCCAGTCCCTGGTGCACATTCCGGCGGAGCCCGGGGCCAGCTCCCTCAACCTCGCGCAGGCGGTCCAGGTCGTCGCCTACGAGCTGCGCATGGCCCGGGACGCGTCGGTGCCGGCGATGCGCGCCGAAATGCTCGCGACCGTGCAGGATATCGAGGGGCTGTACGGCCACCTGGAAGAGGCCGCCAGGTCCAGTGGCTTCCTCGTGCCGGGTTCCAGGCTGCGCGAGCGCTGGCGACGGCTTTTCTCGCGGGTGCCCGCGCTCGAGCGCGAAGAGGTCAACATCCTGCGCGGGCTGCTCAAGGCCCTGCTGAAAAAATAGTTGATCGATTTGATCGGATACCCTAAAGTCTCTGCATGTTCAAGCAACTACGCGAAGACATCGCGAGTATCTTTGCCCGCGATCCTGCGGCCCGCACGACCTTCGAGGTGCTCACGTGCTATCCGGGGCTGCACGCGGTCTACATCCACAAGCTTGCTCGCTGGTTCTGGACGCACGGCCTGCGCTGGCTCGGACGCTTCACCTCCAACGCCGGCCGGTGGCTGACAGGCATCGAGATCCACCCGGGGGCGATTATCGGGCGGCGCGTATTCATCGACCACGGCATGGGCGTGGTGATCGGCGAGACCGCCGAGATTGGCGACGATTGCACGATCTACCAGGGCGTCACCTTGGGCGGGACGACCTTGTATCGCGGCACCAAGCGTCACCCGACGCTGGGCGCCGGCGTGGTCGTCGGCGCGGGGGCCAAGGTGCTCGGCGGATTCACGGTGGGCGCCGGCGCCAAGGTGGGCTCCAACGCGGTGGTGGTGAAGGAGGTGCCTGCGGGCGCCACGGTGGTCGGCATTCCGGGGCGCGTCGTGGAGGAAGCACCGCAGAAGGAAGCGCATTTCGCTGCCTATGCGGTCGAGCAGGGGCAGGACGATCCGTACGCCCAGGAACTGCGGCGGCTTGCCGATCATTCGGCGGAACTCGAGCTGGCGCTCGCCAAGCTCAGAGAGAAGCTTGCAGACCTAGAAAAAGAGGATAGGAAAGAGCAGCTTAGAGCGGTCAAGTAGTGGTTGACTGATTCAGTCGGGATTGGCTATACTTGAGCGCGTTTATCGGGTATTAGAGGAATCCATGAGACTCACGACGAAGGGACGGTTCGCAGTCACCGCGATGGTCGATCTGGCCATGCGGCAGAACCGGGGGCCGGTGACGCTCGCCGCGATCAGCGAGCGCCAGCACATTTCGCTTTCCTACCTGGAGCAGCTGTTCGGCAAGCTGCGCCGGCACCGGCTGGTGTCCAGCGTGCGCGGCCCGGGCGGCGGCTACAACCTGGCGCAGCCGCCGGCGAGCGTGTCGGTCGCCGACATCGTCACGGCGGTGGACGAGCCGCTCGATGCCACGCAGTGCGGCGGCAAGGAGAATTGCCTCGACGACCGGCGCTGCATGACGCACGACCTGTGGGCGACGCTCAACAAGAAGATGTACGAGTACCTGTCGTCGGTGAGCCTCGCCGACCTCGTCGAGCACCAGAACGGCAAGCACGTCGCCGTTCTGCACGACCACCGCCGCAACGAGGAAAAGGAGAAGGTGGCCGCGTGAAGCTGCCGATCTACCTCGATTACTCCGCCACTACGCCGGTCGACCCGCGCGTGGCGCAGAAGATGATCCCCTACCTCACGGAGCACTTCGGCAACCCGGCGAGCCGCTCGCACGCCTTCGGCTGGAAAGCCGAGGAAGCGGTCGAGGAGGCGCGCGCGCACGTCGCCGCGCTGATCGGCGCGGATCCCAAGGAGATCGTCTGGACCTCCGGCGCCACCGAGGGCAACAACCTCGCCATCAAGGGCGCGGCGCATTTCACCAAGACCAAGGGCAAGCACCTCATCACGCAGAAGACCGAGCACAAGGCGACGCTCGACACGATGCGGGAACTGGAGCGCCAGGGCTTCGAGTGCACGTATCTGGACGTCGAGGAGAACGGCATCGTCGACCTGAGGAAATTCGAGGCGGCGATCCGGCCCGACACCATCGTCGCCTCCATCATGATGGTGAACAACGAGATCGGCGTCATTCAGCCGATCGCCGAGATCGGCGAGATCTGCCGCGCGCGCGGCGTCATCTTCCACTGCGACGCGGTACAGGCCGCGGGCAAGCTGCCGATCGACCTGGCGACGCTCAAGGTGGACCTGCTCACCATCACCGCGCACAAGATGTACGGTCCCAAGGGCATCGGCGCACTCTATGTGCGCAGGAAGCCCCGCGTGAGGATCGAGCCGCAGATCCACGGCGGCGGGCACGAGCGGGGTTTCCGCTCCGGCACGCTGCCCACGCACCAGATCGTCGGCTTCGGCGAGGCGGCGCGCCTGGCGAGGCTGGAAATGGCCGAAGACGGCAAGCGCGTCCGCGCGCTGCGCGACAAGCTGTGGCGCGGCCTGTCGTCGATGGAGGCGGTGGTGCTGAACGGCGACCTGGAGCGGCGCATCCCGGGCAACCTCAACGTGAGCTTCAATTACGTCGAGGGCGAATCGCTGATCATGGCGATCAAGGACATCGCGGTGTCCTCGGGCTCGGCCTGCACCTCGGCCTCGCTCGAGCCGTCCTACGTGCTGCGCGCCCTGGGGCGCTCGGACGAGCTGGCGCATTCCTCGATCCGCTTCACCCTCGGCAAGTACACCACCGAGGAAGAGATCGACTACGCGGTGAATCTGGTGAAGACCAAGGTGACGAAGCTGCGCGAGCTCTCGCCCCTGTGGGAGATGTACAAGGATGGCGTCGACTTGAACACGGTCCAGTGGGCCGCACATTGAGGTAGGAGCAGCACCATGGCATACAGCGACAAGGTCATCGATCACTACGAGAATCCGCGGAACGTCGGCTCGTTCGACAAGAACGACGAGGCGGTGGGCACCGGCATGGTCGGCGCGCCCGCCTGCGGCGACGTCATGAAACTGCAGATCCGCGTCAGCAAGGACGGCGTCATCGAGGACGCGCGCTTCAAGACCTACGGCTGCGGCTCGGCGATCGCCTCGAGCTCCCTCGTCACCGAGTGGGTGAAGGGCAAGCGCCTGGACGAGGCCGCGACCATCAAGAACACGCAGATCGCCGAGGAGCTGGCGCTGCCGCCGGTGAAGATCCATTGCTCGATCCTCGCCGAGGACGCGATCAAGGCGGCGATCGAGGACTACCGCAAGAAGCACGGGCTCGAGCAGGCGGACGGAGAAGAGGCGGCCGAGGAAAGGGTGGCCTGACATGGCGGTCACGCTCACCGAGAAGGCCGCGAGCCACGTGCAGAGCTTCATCGCCAAGCGCGGCA
>JAOUIL010000116.1 GCA_029883975.1 Betaproteobacteria bacterium | reverse complement strand
GGCCGCGCGGCGCGACGCCCGAGGACGACGCGCGCATCGCCGCGGAGCTGCTCGCCGATCCCAAGGAGCGCGCGGAGCACGTCATGCTGATCGACCTGGGGCGCAACGACGTCGGCCGGGTGGCCGCGATCGGCAGCGTGCGCGTCACCGAGCAGATGGTGGTCGAGCGCTATTCCCACGTCATGCACATCGTCTCCAACGTCGAGGGGCGCCTGCGGCCGGGGCTCGACGCGCTCGACGTCTTCCGGGCGAGCTTTCCCGCAGGCACGGTCACCGGCGCGCCCAAGGTGCGCGCCATGCAGATCATCGACGAGCTGGAGCCGGTCAAGCGCGGCGTGTACAGCGGCGCGGTCGGCTACCTCGGCTTCAACGGCGACATGGACGTCGCCATCGCGATCCGCACCGCCGTGGTGAAGGACCGCCAACTGCACGTGCAGGCGGCGGCCGGAGTGGTGGCGGACTCCGACCCGATGTCCGAGTGGCAGGAGACGCAGCACAAGGCGCGCGCCATCCTCAAGGCGGCGGAAGTGGCCGCTGCGGAGGCGCCATGATCCTCGTGCTCGACAACTACGACTCGTTCACCTACAACCTGGTGCAGTACCTCGGCGAGCTGGGCGCGGACGTGAAGGTGATCCGCAACGATGAAGCGACGGTAGACGCGGTCGAAGCGATGCATCCGGAGCGCGTCGTCATCTCGCCGGGGCCGTGCACACCGAACGAGGCGGGCATCTCGCTCGCGCTCATCGGGCGGATGGCGGGCAAGGTGCCGATCCTCGGCGTGTGCCTCGGGCACCAGGCGATCGGCCAGGCGTTCGGCGGCAAGGTGGTGCGGGCGCGCCAGGTGATGCACGGCAAGGTGTCGCGCATCCGCCACGACGGGCGCGGGGTGTTCGCCGGCGTGCCCGAGGACTTCGTCGCCACCCGCTACCACTCGCTGGTGGTCGAGCGCGCGACGCTGCCCGCGGCGCTCGAGGAGAGCGCGCGGTCCGAGGACGGGGAGATCATGGGTCTGCGCCACCGGTCGCTGCCGGTCGAGGGCGTCCAGTTCCATCCCGAGGCGCTGCTCACCGAGCACGGCCACCGCATGCTGGAAAACTTCCTCAAGGGAGACAAGCCATGAAGCAGATCACGGTCGCCGAGGCGATCCAGAGAACGGTCGAGCACCGCGAGGTGTTCCACGACGAAATGCTGCACATCATGCGCCAGATCATGCGCGGCGAGCTCACGCCGGCGCAGATCGCGGGCTTCATCGTCGGCCTGCGGGTGAAGAAGGAAACCATCGGCGAAATCGCCGCTGCCGCCCAGGTGATGCGCGAGTTCGCGACGCACGTGCAGGTGGCCGATGCACGGCACCTGGTGGACACCTGTGGCACCGGCGGCGATGCGGCTCATACCTTCAACGTATCCACCGCTTCTGCGTTTGTGGCCGCCGCGGCGGGCGCGCGTGTCGCCAAGCACATGGGGCGCTCGGTGTCTTCCGCCTCGGGCAGCGCCGAAGTGCTGGAGGCGCTGGGCGCGAGCATCGCGCTCACGCCGCAGCAGACCGGCCAGGCGATCGACCGCCTCGGCCTGGGCTTCATGTTCGCGCCGGCGCACCACGCGGCGATGAAGTACGCCGCCCCCGTGCGCAAGGAGCTCGGCGTGCGGACGCTGTTCAACATCCTTGGCCCGCTGACCAACCCCGCCAACGCCGCCAACCAGATCATGGGCGTCTTTCATCCGGACCTGGTCGGCATCCAGGTGCGCGTGCTGCAGCGCCTGGGCTCGAAGCACGTCATGGTCGTCTACGGGCTGGAAGGGCTGGACGAGATCTCGGTGTCCGGCGAGACCATGGTCGGCGAGCTGGTGAACGGCGAGATTCGCGAGTACGCCATGCATCCGCAGCAATACGGCATCGAGCTCTACGACCGGCGCGCGATCCAGGTGAACACGGTGGAGGAGTCGCGGCAGATGATCGTTGCCGTGCTCGAGGGCCAGCCGGGGCCCGCGCTCAACATCGTGCTGCTCAATGCCGGGGCCGCGATCTACGTCGCGGGCATGGCGGACTCGATGCAGGCGGGCATCGACCACGCGCGGCGCGCCATCGCCAAAGGGGAGGCGCGCAGGAAGCTGGACGAGTACGTCGCCTTCACCAAGGGCGTCGCGTCGAAGGGCTGAGCGTGTCGGACATCCTGCGGCGCATCCTCGACACGAAGCGGCGCGAGATCGACGCGGCGCGCGCGGCCGTGCCGCTCGCGGAGATGGAGCGCCGGGCGCGCGCCGCGCCGCCGCCGCGCGATTTCGTCGGCGCGCTGCGCGCGCAGATCGCCGCCGGCCGCGCCGGCGTCATCGCCGAGGCCAAGCGCGCCAGCCCGTCCAAGGGGCTGCTGCGCGCGCACTACGACCCGGCCGCGATCGCGCAGAGCTACGAGCAGGGCGGCGCGGCCTGCCTCTCGGTGCTCACCGATCGCGATTACTTCCAGGGCGCGCCCGAGCACCTGATCGCGGCGCGCGCCGCCTGCGCGCTGCCGGTGCTGCGCAAGGACTTCACCCTCGACGCCTACCAGGTGCACGAGGCGCGCGCCGTGGGCGCGGATTGCATCCTGCTCATCGCCGCCGCGCTCGAGCCGGCAGCGATGCGCGCGCTGGAGGCCGTGGCGCTCGACCTCGGCATGGCGGTGCTGGTCGAGGTGCACGACGCGCGCGAGCTCGAGGCTGCGCTCGAGCTGCGCACGCCGCTGATCGGCGTGAACAACCGCGATCTGCGCACGTTCGAGACGCGCCTCGAGCGCACGATCGAGCTGCTGCCCCGCGTGCCGGCGCAGCGCCTCGTCGTGTCAGAAAGCGGGATCGGCACGCGCGAGGACGTGCAGCAACTCTGGACCGCGGGCGTGCGCGCATTCCTCGTGGGGGAGGCCTTCATGCGGTCGGCGGATCCCGGTTTTGGCCTGAAATCTCTGTTTAATTAACTAACTGCCTGATTCGGAAAGTAGAATGCTGCAGCGCGGAATGTTGTGTTTTTGCAACAACAATCGGGGCGACCTGGCGAAAATGCCTGTCGCGATTGCTGATTTCCGATAGAGAGAGCCAGAATGCCGCTGACTTCTCACGTGAGGGGTTGAACACGGGGGGCGCAGGCAACCCGTCCTTTCCATAACCAGTTGGGAGACTCTATGCAGAAGAAACTCTTGACCGCTGCCGTAGCGGGCGTGCTCGCAGCGCCGATTTCGGCGATGGCGGCCGTAACCGTGTACGGCACGATCGACACGGGCATCCGCATGCAGACGGACGCCATCACGACGACCGGCGACGAAAGCGTGCTGCTGATCACCGACGGTACGCGCACCACGAACCGCTGGGGCCTCCGCGGCTCTGAGGATCTGGGCGGCGGCCTGAAGGCGAACTTCAACCTCGAAGGCCAGTACGGCTCCGACACGGGCGCTCTCGGTTCCAGCCCGGCGACTGGCTCCGGCCCGACGCTCGTTGGCACGACCGGTTCGGCCAACGTCAACCAGGGCCTGTTCCAGCGCAAGGCGATCGTCGGCTTGTCCGGCGGCAACTGGAGCGTCGACCTGGGCCGCGACTACACGGTGAACTTCAAGACGCAGGGCGTGTACGACCCGATGAGCTACACCTACACGGGCATCACGCCGACAGCCGGCAACAACGTCGCGGGCACGCGCCACAGCAACCTGATCACCGCGGGTTTCCGCTTCGGCACGGGCGGCATCCGCCTCGACTACTCCATGGGTGAGCAGGCTGGCGACAACAGCAACCAGTCGGCCTACGGTATCAACGGCGACTTCGTGTTCGGCAACTTCACGGTGGTCGCGGCGTTCACCACGCGTAGCGCCACGACGGTCGCGCTTGGCGACGTCGACCAGGACACGCTGAACATCGGCGGTGTCTACAAGATGGGCGCGTGGACGTTCCGCCTCGGTTACTCGACCTCCGAGTACTCCGCGACGGGCCTCGACGTCGATACGCCGATGATCGTGGCCGGCGTGCAGTACGGCTTTTCGCCCACGCTGAACGGGCGCTTCGGCTACTACACGATGGACTTCAATGACAACACGAACACGGTTCAGGGCGGCAGCCGCGACTGGATCATCTTCGCGCTCGACTACATCCTGTCGAAGAGCACCACGCTCTACGCCGCGATCGATATCAACAACATGGACGGCAACAGCATCACCGTCAACGGTAACACTGGCGCCATCACGGTCGGTACGGGGGGCACGGGCTCCGTTCTCGGCATCAACTCCCGAGACGGCGCCACCGGCTTCACGGTCGGTATCGCGCACGCGTTCTAATTCGTCGCCGGCGCAAGCCGGTGACGCTGTTGAACGACAAAGCCGCCCTTCGGGGCGGCTTTTTTTTTGCCTTGCGACCTCGGTAAGATGCCGCTATGCAGCGCATACGCAATGGCATCGCCCTCGCGCTGGCGGCCATCCTCGGCGGCTGCGCCGTCCCTGGATCGATCGAGCGACCGCCTCCCGGAAAGCCCTCGGAGTTCCACATGCCGCCCGAGCACGTGCCGCCGCTCGGCCAGTGTCGCATCTGGTACGCCGAGCTGCCGCCGGAATGGCAGCCGCCCGCGATGCCGTGCGCGCGCGCCCATGAGCTCGCGCAGAAGCACGGCGGCCGCGTGGTCAAGGCCATCTCGCCACGATCTCTTCGCGACGGCCGCACGCTCGGCGTGGACTACGGCCCGAGCGATTTCCCGTCGATACCGCCGGAGCAGTTGCCCCCGCCGGGCTATTGCCGGCCGTGGTACGAGCGCATTCCGCCCGAGCGCCAGCCCGCGCCGATGACCTGCGAGCGCGCCGAGCAGCTGGTGAAGAAGAACGGCGGGCGCGTGGTGTACATGCCGGGCCCGGAGATCAAGTGATGCTGCCAACCTCTCTCGACTCCCTGATCCTGGAGTTCGACCGCGCCTTGCGCGCCGTCGCCGGCGTGCACCACGCCGAGCGGCCGAGTCCAGCCGCAGGCCTGGACGAGGCCGATCTCGACTCCACGGCGCGTGCGGACGGCGCCGCCCTGATGCGGGTCAATCACGTAGGGGAAGTCTGCGCGCAGGCCCTCTACCAGGGCCAGGCGATGACTGCGCGCGATGCCCAAACGCGGGAATCGCTGCGCCAGGCGGCGCGCGAGGAGGGCGACCACCTCGCCTGGAGCATGGAGCGCATCCGCGCGCTCGGCGGCCGACCGAGCCTGCTCAATCCGCTCTGGTATGCGGGTGCGCTCGCCCTTGGCGTAGGCGCCGGCCTGCTCGGGGATCGCTGGAGCCTGGCGTTCCTTGCCGAGACCGAGCGCCAGGTGGAGGAGCACCTGACGGGCCACCTGGAAAAGCTGGCGCCGGAGGATGCGCCGACGCGCGCCGTCGTCGAGGTCATGCGCGCCGACGAGGCACAGCATCGGGAGACCGCCGTGAAGCTTGGCGCTGCGGAAATGCCGAGCCCCGTCCGGGCGGCGATGCGCGCGATGGCGAAGGTGATGACGACCGTCGCCTATCGCCTTTGAGCTGCGCGCTCAGTCTTCCACGATCTCCAGATCGCGGGTGATCTCGGCGGTCTTCGCCAGCATGGCCGTCGCCGAGCAGTACTTTTCGTGCGACAGGCGCACCGCCTGCTCCACGACGTTGCGCTTCAGGTTGCGGCCGCGCACCAGGAAGCGCGTATGGATGCGCGTGAACACCTTCGGGTCGGTCGCGGCGCGCTCGGCCTCGAGCCGGACTTCGCAGCCCGTGACGTCCTGGCCGCTCTTCTTCAGGATCACGACCACGTCATAGGCGGTGCAGCCGCCGGTCCCCGCCAGTACCGTCTCCATTGGACGCGGCGCAAGATTGCGCCCGCCGCCTTCCACTGCGCCATCCATGACGAGCACGTGATTGCTGCCGGTCTCGGCGATGAAGGACATCCCCGAGCCAGACCAGCGGACAGTGCACTCCATTGACAATCTCCCGTGAAATCAATGAATTGTGCAACGCAACAATAACGAGACTCTCGAATCTTCAGCAGCGAGTTCTGGAGCCGGTGGTACGAGAAGAATGCTAAACAAATATGTTTATAAACATTACTTTGACAGAAATATGGTCAACGTGTGCAAGCGAGCGCAGTGTTTCGCAACGACGGCATTGCAATGCAGCATATTCGCGCTTATACTGGTTTTGTTGATGGGCGCTAGGGGTGGCCCACCGGTTTTTGTCTCCTCCACCCTCCTCCTTTGGTGGATTCAGCGCAACTCTCTGGGTTGCGCTTTTTTTTTGCCGCAACAAGGGTTTGACGCTGAGCGCGGCGTCGCCTAAAATCCGCGCCTTTTCTCGCTCGCCACATGAAGACTTTCTCCGCCAAGCCTC
>JAOUIL010000042.1 GCA_029883975.1 Betaproteobacteria bacterium | reverse complement strand
GGTCTCGCGCGCGTACACCGCGTACACGTTGCCGACCGGCACCGAGATCTGCCGCGCCACCCCGGCGAAGCGCGCCGAGAACTCGACCAGCTCGTTGCCGATCTGCAGCTTGTGCACGGCCGACGGTGAGACGTTGAGGGTGATTTCGCCGTTCTTCACGTATTCCGAGGGCACCTGGGTGCGCGAGTCCACCTTGACCGCGAGATGCGGCGTGTAGCCGTTGTCCACGCACCACTCGTACAGCGCGCGCAGGATGTACGGCTTGGTGGAGATCTCGCTCACTTGCGCATGACTTTTTCGGACGGGGTGAGCGCCTCGATGAACGCCGGGCGCGAGAAGATGCGCTCGGCGAACTTCATGAGCGGCGCCGCGGTCTTGCCGAGCTTGATGCCGTAGTGGTCCAGGCGCCACAGCAGCGGCGCGATGGCGACATCCAGCATCGTGAAGTCGTCGCCCAGCATGTGCTTGGTGCGCGTGAACACCGGCGAGAGCTCGATCAGGCGGTCGCTGATCTGCTGGCGCGCCTTCTCCACCTGCTTTTCCTTGCCGGACTCGATCGGCTCGATCTGGCTGAAGAGCTCGGCTTCCAGGTTGAACAGCATCAGCCGCGCGCGTGCGCGCATCACGGGATCGGCGGGCATCAGCTGCGGGTGGGGAAAGCGCTCGTCGATGTACTCGTTGATGATGTTCGACTCGTACAGGATCAGGTCGCGCTCGACCAGCACCGGCAGGCGGTTGTACGGGTTCATGACCGCCAGGTCCTCGGGCTTGTTGTACATGTCCACGTCGATGACCTGGAAGTCCATGCCCTTCTCGTACAGCACGAAGCGGCAGCGGTGGCTGAAGGGGCACGTCGTGCCGGAATACAGTTGCATCATGAGGCGGGGGTCCTGGTAAGTACGCCGGGCGGCCTCGGCCGCCCGGCAACGAAAAGCCCGGTTCTGGCGCGCGGGCGCTCTAGCGGATGTCCTTCCAGAACGCCTTCTTCATCGCGTAGGCGAAGACGAAGACCACGCCGAGCACGAACAGCACGACGATGCCGATGTTCTTTCGCGACTGCGCCGAGGGCTCGCCGACGTACACGAGGAAGTTCACGAGGTCGCGCACCGTGCGGTCGTACTCGACCGCGTTCTGCTCGGCCTGCAGCTTCCACAGCACGTGCGGCATGGCAGCGTTGGGGAACACCTTGTTGTTCCAGCCCGATGGCGTCTTGTCGTCCCGGTAGAACGTGCGCAGGTAGGTGTACAGCCAGTCGGCGCCGCGCGAGCGGGAGATGACGGAAAGATCGGGCGGCGGCACGCCGAACCAGGCCTTGCCGTCCTGCACGCTCATCGACACCTTCATCGTCTCGCCCACCTTGTCGGCGGCGAACATGAGGTTGTCGCGGATCTGCGCTTCGGTCAGGCCGAGGTCGGTGAGCCGGTTGTAGCGCATGAACTGCGCGCCGTGGCAGTTGAGGCAGTAGTTGACGAAGGTGCGCGCGCCGGCCTGCAGGCTGATCACGTCGCGCGGCTCGATCGGCGCACGGTCGAGCGGGTGGCCGCCGCCGGCGGCGAGCAGCGTGGCGGGAACGAAGGCGAGCGCGGCTAGCAGTGTCTTCATGGTCGCGGCCCTCACATCGTCACCCGGTCGGGCACCGGCTTGGTCTTGTCCTTCGCCGTGTACCAGGGCATGAGAATGAAGAAGGCGAAGTAGAGGATCGTGCACAGGCGCGCCACCCAGGTGGCGCGGTCCTTGGTGTCGAGCACGCGGTCCATCATCGAGCCCTCGGTGGCCGAGAACTGGCCCCAGACCGTCGTCGGCTCGATGCCCAGGTAGCCGAGGATCAGGAAGGCCACCACGAACAGCGCGAGCGCGCCCTTGTAGTACGCGCCGCGGTAGCGGATGGACTTGACCGGCGAGCGGTCGAGCCACGGCAGGAAGAACAGGATCAGCACCGCGATGCCCATCGCCAGCACGCCCGGGAACTGCGAATTGAACAGCGGCGGCACCGCGCGCAGGATCGAGTAGAAAGGCGTGAAGTACCACAGCGGCGCGATGTGCTCGGGCGTCTTCAGCGGATCGGCGGGGATGAAGTTGTTGTGCTCGAGGAAGTAGCCGCCCAGCTCCGGCATGAAGAACATCACGATGGCGAAGATGGCGAGGAACACGATCGCGCCGACCGTGTCCTTCACGGTGTAGTAGGGATGGAACGGGATGCCGTCGAGCGGCTTGCCGTTCGCGTCCTTCGTCTTCTTGATCTCGATGCCGTCAGGGTTGTTCGAGCCCATGTCGTGCAGCGCGAGGATGTGCGCGACCACGAGGCCGAGCAGAACTAACGGGATGGCGATGACGTGCAGCGCGAAGAAGCGGTTCAACGTCGCGTCCGACACGACGTAGTCGCCGCGGATCCACAGCGCGATGTCCGGCCCGATGAAGGGAATCACGCCGAACAGGTTGACGATCACCTGCGCGCCCCAGTAGGACATCTGGCCCCAGGGCAGGAGGTACCCGAGGAAGGCCTCGGCCATCAGCGAGAGGTAGATCAGCACGCCGAAGATCCAGATCAGCTCGCGCGGCTCCTTGTGCGAGCCGTACAGCAGCGCGCGGAACATGTGCAGGTAGACCACGACGAAGAAGGCCGAGGCGCCCGTCGAGTGGATGTAGCGGATGATCCAGCCGCCCGGCACGTCGCGCATGATGTACTCGACCGAGCCGAACGCGAGCCCGGCGTCGGGCTTGTAGTTCATGGTGAGGAAGATGCCGGAGACGATCTGGATCACCAGCACCAGCATCGACAGCACGCCGAAGTAGTACCAGAAGTTGAAGTTCTTGGGCGCGTAGTACTCGGCGGCATGCTTGCGCCACTCCTCGGCGACCGAGGGCATCCTCGAGTCGAACCAGTCCCACAGGGCCATCAGGCGGGAAGCCATCGCTCAGGCCCCTTTCGTGTCGTCGCCGATCAGCAGCTTGCTGTCGGACAGGAACTGGTAGGGCGGCACCACGAGGTTGGTGGGTGCCGGAGCCCCGCGAAACACGCGGCCCGCGAGATCGAACTTGGAGCCGTGGCAGGCGCAGTAGAAGCCGCCGCCCCAGTCGGCGCCCATCTCGTCCTTGGCGTCGGCGGGCTTCATCTGCGGCGAGCAGCCCAGGTGCGTGCACACGCCCTCCATCACCACCACGTCCGGCTTGAGCGAGCGGTACTCGTTCTTCGCATACTCGGGCTGCGTCGAGTCCTTGGAGCCCGGGTCGGTCAGCTTGCCGGTCACGGTCTTGAGCGAGGCGAGCATCTCCTGCGTGCGCCGGATCACCCACACCGGCTTGCCGCGCCACTCGAAGACCTTCATCTCACCCGGCGCGATCGAGGAGATGTCCACTTCGACCGGCGCGCCGGCCGCCTTGGCGCGTTCCGAGGGCAGCATGCTCGCCACGAAAGGCACCGCCGCGCCGACCGAGGCCGCGCCGCCGACCACGGTGGTCGCGACGACGAGATTACGGCGCGTCTTGTCCACTTTCTTCTGTTCGCTCATGGGCTTGATTCGGGATGGGAGAGAGTGAGGGGATGCGGAAGAGGCGACATTCTAGCGGCCGGGTGCCGGGATGTCCACGATTTCCGGTCTAAGCGGTTCAATTTGCAGGGATTTGTGCTAGATTGACCAAACGTCATGTTGCACCGCCTCTGGCTGATCTTCGCGCAGTCGGCCACCGTCTGCGTCGCCATCCTGTTCGTCGTCGCGACGTTCAAGCCCGAGTGGCTGCCCGTGCGCCCCGAGCCGGCGCCCAAGCCCGTGGCGAGCGCGCCTGCGCCTGCGACGGTGCCGGCGATCGCCGTATCCGCCGGCCCCGCGCCCGCCGGCTCGTTCCACGACGCGGTGACGCGCGCCATGCCCGCGGTGGTCAACATCTCGACCACCAAGGAAGTGCCGGTGCAGCGCAGCCCGCTGCTCAGCGATCCCCTGTTCCGGCGCTTCTTCGGCGACCAGTTCGGCGAGGACACGCAGCGTGCGGCGAGCCTGGGCTCGGGGGTGCTCGTCAGCGCCACGGGCTACATCCTGACCAACCACCACGTGGTCGACGCCGCCGACGAGATCAAGGTCGCGCTCTCCGACGGCCGGACGATGCTCGCCAAGGTGGTGGGCATCGATCCGGAGACCGACCTGGCGGTGCTGCGCGTGGACGCCGAGCGGCTTCCGGCGATCACGTTCGGCCGCTCGGAGGCGCTGCGCATCGGCGACCAGGTGCTCGCCATCGGCAACCCGTTCGGCGTCGGACAGACGGTCACCTCGGGCATCGTCTCGGCGCTCGGCCGCAGCGGCCTGCACATCAACACCTTCGAGAACTTCATCCAGACCGACGCCGCCATCAATCCCGGCAACTCCGGCGGCGCGCTGGTCGACGCGCATGGCGACCTGGTGGGCATCAACACCGCCATCTACTCGCGCACCGGCGGCTCGATGGGCATCGGCTTCGCCATCCCGGTATCCACGGCGAAGACGGTGCTCGAGCAAATCGTGAAGAGCGGCTCGGTGACGCGCGGCTGGATCGGTGTGGAGGTGCAGGAGATCACGCCCGCGCTGGCAGAGTCGTTCAAGCTGGGCGACGCGCGCGGCGCGATCGTCGCCGGCGTGCTGCGCGGCGGCCCCGCGGACCGCGCCGGCGTGAAGCCCGGGGACGTGCTGACGGCGATCAACGGCAAGACGGTATCCGACCCGCAAGCCATGCTCAACCTGGTCGCGGGGCTGCAGCCCGGCTCCAGCGCGAAGATGTCGCTGCGCCGCCAGGCGCAGTCGCTCGATCTCGAGGTGACCGTGGGCCGGCGCCCGAAGCCGCAGCCGCGTGAGTAGAAAAATGGGGTCTGACCCCATTTTTCTTCCCCGCGACGCGGCGAGCATCCGCAAGCTCGCCGCGCGCTCGATGTTCGACCTGTTCTCCAGCATGAGCGAAGGCATGATGCTGGTCGACCGCTCGGGGCGGGTGGTGTGGATCAACGACAGCTACCGCAAGTTCCTGCCAGCGCTCGGCTTCCAGGGGCCGGAGGAGTTCGTGGGCCGCCCGGTGGAGGAAGTGGTGCCCAACACGCTCATGCGCCACGTGATCGAGACCGGCAAGCCGATCCTCATCGACCTGCTCACCAACAAGGCGGGCACGTTCGTCGTGAGCCGCATCCCGCTGCGCGACGAGGCGGGCGAGGTGATCGGCGCGCTCGGCATGGTGCTGTTCGACCACCCGGAGACGACGCTGCAGCCGCTGATCGCCAAGTTCGCGCGCCTGCAGCGCGACCTGGACGAGGCCAAGCGCGAGCTCGCCACGCAGCGCCGTGCGAAGTACACCTTCGCGAGCTTCGTCGGCTCCTCGCCCGCCGCGCTCGAAGTGAAGCGCCAGGCACGCCGCGCCGCGCAGACGCAGTCCAACGTGTTGCTGCTCGGCGAGACCGGCACGGGCAAGGAATTGCTCGCGCACGCCATCCACGCGGCCTCGGCACGCGCCGACAAGCCGTTCATCAGCGTCAACCTGGCCGCCGTGCCCGAGACGCTGCTGGAAGCCGAGTTCTTCGGCGTCGCGCCCGGCGCCTACACCGGCGCCGACCGCAAGGGCCGCGACGGCAAGTTCAAGCTCGCGGACGGCGGCACGCTCTTCCTGGACGAAGTCGGCGACATGCCGTTGCCGCTCCAGGCGAAGCTGCTGCGGGCGCTGCAGGAGCAGGAGGTCGAGCCGCTCGGCTCCAACAAGGTGATCAAGTTCGACGTGCGCGTGCTCGCCGCCACCAGCCGGGACCTGAAGGCGCTGGTCGCCGCGGGGCGCTTTCGCGAGGACCTGTTCTACCGGCTGAACGTCCTTCCCATCCGGCTGCCCGCGCTGCGCGAGCGCCGCGCCGACCTGGAGGCGCTCGCCGAGCACCTGCTGGAGAACATCGCCGCGCGCACCGGCATGCCGCAGCGCGAGCTCACGCCCTCGGCGATCGGCGCGCTCGGCGCGCACGACTGGCCCGGCAACATCCGCGAGCTGCGGAACGTGCTCGAGCAGGCAGCCATGCTCACCGACTCGGCGCGCCTGACAGCCGAGGACTTCGCCACCATCCTGCCGGCGAACGCCGCGCGCGAAGGGCGCGTCGGCGGCATGCGGCCGCTGCCCGAGCAGATCGCGGAACTCGAGCGCAGCTCGATCCGCCTCGCACTCGCGGCCACTGGCGGCAACAAGGTGTCGGCGGCGCGCATGCTGGGCATCTCGCGCGCGACCTTGTACGAGAAGCTGTCTGGAATGCGGACGTAGCGTCCGTTTATCGGACACGTCCTATCCTACTGTTTCGTTGAGACTTTAGATAGACGATGCCTGTTCTTCAGGCATCTGCGTCCACTACTGGGGCCCCGCGGGCAACATCATTTCAATCGAATCAAGAGCTTGCGTTTATGGCACGGGCATTGCGGGAGCAGGCTCTGCTTTCACGATCCTAGGAGGGAGCATGAAACGCATGACGCAGTGGCTCGTCGCGCCGGTTCTGGCCGCGGCGACCGGCCTGGCCTTCGCCCAGGCGCAAGAGCTCAAGATCGCGCACATCTACGGCAAGACCGGCCCGCTCGAGGCCTACGCCAAGCAAAGCCACACGGGCCTGATGATGGGCCTGGAGTACCTCACCGGCGGCAAGATGGAGCTGCTCGGCAGGAAAGTCGTCGTCATCGAGAAGGACACGCAGTTGAAGCCCGACATCGGCAAGGCGGCGCTCGCCGCCGCCTACGGTGACGACAAGGTGGACATTGCCGTCGGCCCGGTGAGCTCGGGCGTGGCGCTCGCGATGCTGCCGGTGGCCGAAGAGTACAAGAAGATCCTCATCGTCGAGCCGGCGGTCGCCGACTCGATCACCGGCGACAAGTGGAACCGCTACATCTTCCGCACCTCGCGCAACTCGACCCAGGATGCGGTCGCGGGCGCCGCCGCGCTTCCGGCCAACGCCTCGATCGCCATGCTGGCGCAGGACTACGCGTTCGGCCGTGACGGCGTGAAGGCGTTCAAGGAAGCCCTGGCCGCGGTCGGCTCGACGGCGAAGATCGTGCACGAGGAGTACGCGCCGCAGCAGACCACCGACTTCACCGCGCCTGCGCAGCGCCTGTTCGAGGCTCTGAAGGACAAGCCCGGCCGCAAGGTGATCGGCATCATCTGGGCGGGACCGCACCCGATGGCGAAGATCATGGACCTTAAGCCCGAGCGCTTCGGCATCGAGGTCGCGCCGGGCGGCAACATCCTGCCGGCCATGAAGGGCTGGAAGGCCTTTGCCGGCACGGAGGGCGCCATCTACTACTACTACGGCTTCCCGAAGAACAAGATGAACGAATGGCTGGTCGCCGAGCACCAGAAGCGCTTCGGCTCGCCGCCGGACTTCTTCACCGCGGGCGGCTTCGCCGCCGCAAGCGCCATCGTGGCGGGGGTCACCAAGGCCGGCGGCACCGACACGGAGAAGCTGATCGCGGCCATGGAAGGCATGTCGTTCGACACGCCCAAGGGCACGATGACCTTCCGCAAGGAAGACCACCAGGCGCTGCAGCCGATGTACCACTGGCGCATGAAGAAGGAGCAGAAGGGCGAGTGGGACCTGCTCGAGCTGGTGAGCGAGATCCCGGCGTCGAAGTTGCCGATCCCGATCAGAAGCAAGTAGGGGTGCCGGGGTGGCACACCCCGTCCTCGAGACGCACGGCCTGACGATCCGCTTCGGCGGGCACGTCGCGGTGAACGGAGTGTCCTGCGCTTTCGCGCCGGGCACCCTCACCGCGATCGTCGGGCCGAACGGGGCGGGCAAGACCACCTACTTCAACCTCATTTCGGGGCAGCTGAAGGCCTCCGCCGGCCGGGTGTCGCTATTCGGCGAGGACGTGACGCGGCTCAGCGCACCCCAACGCACGCACCGCGGCATCGGCCGCGCCTTCCAGCTGACCAACCTGTTCCCGCGCCTCACGGTGCTGGAGAACGTGCGGCTCGCGGTGCAATCGCGCGCCGGCCGCGGTCGCGACCTCTGGTCGATGTGGGGCCAGCACGTGGAGCTCATCGAGAAGGCCGAGCACACCCTGCACCGGGTGGGGATGGCCGGGCGGCGCGACACGATCGTCTCGGCGCTACCGCACGGCGACCAGAGAAAGCTCGAGGTGGCGATCCTGCTCGCGCTCGAGCCCGACGTCTTCATGTTCGACGAGCCCACCGCCGGCATGAGCGTGGACGAGGTGCCCGTGATCCTCGAGTTGATCGAGCACATCAAGGCGCTGGGCGACAAGACAGTGCTGCTCGTAGAGCACAAGATGGACGTGGTGCAGTCCCTGGCCGACCGGATCATCGTGCTGCACCAGGGCGAGCTCGTGGCCGACGGCGACCCGGCGAGCGTGATCGCCTCGCCCATCGTGCAGGAGGCCTACCTCGGAGTGGCAGCCCATGCCTGAGCCGATGCTCGCGATTGCCGGAGTAAACACTCACATAGGCCAGTACCACATCCTGCAAGGCGTGGACTTCGAGGTGCCGCGAGGCGGCCTGACGATGCTCCTCGGCCGCAACGGCGCCGGCAAGACCACGTGCCTGCGCACCATCATGGGTCTGTGGCGCGCCTCGGCCGGCTCGATCCGCGTCGACGGCCATGACATCACCCGCGCGGCGACGCCCGACGTGGCACAGCTCGGCGTGGCCTACGTGCCGGAGAACATGGGCATCTTCGCGGGCCTCACGGTCGAGGAGAACCTGCGCCTCGCCGCGCGTGCGGGCGAACCCGACGCGAGCCGCCTGGAATGGATCTGGCGCCTGTTCCCGGCGATGAAGACGTTCTGGCATGGCCTCGCCGGCAACCTCTCCGGCGGGCAGAAGCAGATGCTGGCGATCGCGCGCGCCATCGTCGAGCCGCGCAGGCTGCTGCTGGTGGACGAGCCGACCAAGGGCCTCGCGCCCGCGATCATCGCCAACATGGTGGAGGCCTTCCGCGAATTGAAGCGCACGGACACGACGATGCTGGTGGTCGAGCAGAACTTCCACTTCGCGCGCTCGCTCGGCGACACCGTGGCGGTCATGGACTCGGGCCGCATCGTGCACACCGGCCGCATGGATGCGCTCGCCGCGGACGCCGCGCTGCAGACCAGGCTCCTCGGCCTGTCGCTGGACGCGCATCAATGAAGAAGGACTGGACGCCGCTCGCGCTCGTGCCGGTGATCGCGCTGGTGGCGCTGCCGCTCGTCGGCAGCGCGCCGACCTGGGTGACGCTCACCGTCGCCGGGCTCGCGATGGGCATGATGATCTTCATGATGGCCTCGGGCCTGACGCTCGTCTTCGGCCTGATGGACGTGCTCAACTTCGCGCACGGCGTGTTCATCTCGGTGGGCGCCTACGGCGCCGCCACGGTGCTGACGCGCATGAGCCGGCAGATGGAAGCCGAGGGCCTCGCCTCCGACCTCTCGGCCATGATCCCCGCGGTGCTCGCCGCGATTGCGCTCGCCGCGTTCCTCGGCTGGTTCTTCGAGCGCGTGCTGATCCGCCCGGTGTACGGCGACCACCTGAAGCAGATCCTGATCACGATGGGCGGGCTGATCGTCTTCGAGCAGCTGATCCACGTGGTGTGGGGCCCGGACATCATCCCGCTGCCGCGTCCCGGCACGATCACCGGCTCGTTCATCGTCGGCGAGGCGGCGATCGAGCGCTACCGCGTCGCGGCGGTGGTGGTGGGCCTGGCCGTGTTCGCGGCCATGTGGCTGGTGCTCAACCGCACGCGCATCGGCCTGCTGGTGCGCGCGGGCGTGGAGAACCCGGAGATGGTCGAGTCGCTCGGCTACCGCATCCGGCGACTGTTCGTCGGCGTGTTCGTCGCGGGCTCGGGCCTCGCGGGCCTGGGCGGCGCGATGTGGGCGATGTACCAGGAGCAGGTCAACGCGCAGATGGGCGCGCAGGTGCTCGTGATGATCTTCATCGTGGTGATCATCGGCGGCCTGGGCTCGGTGGGCGGCTGCTTCCTCGGCGCGCTGCTCGTCGGACTGCTCGCCAACTACACCGGCTACCTCGCGCCCAAGCTCGCGCTCGGCTCGAACATCCTGCTCATGGTGCTGGTGCTGCTGTGGCGCCCGCGCGGGCTCTATCCGATCGGCAAGGCGTAGCGCGCCATGCTCTTCAGGCTCCTGTCCGGCGACTTCCCGCGCAGCCGCGCGCTGACGGTGGTGCTGATCGCGATCCTCGCCGGCCTCGCGCTCGCGCCGTTCATCTTTCCGGGCACGCGCTCGCTCAACGTCGCCGCGAAAGTGGCCGTGTTCGTGCTGCTGGTGGCGAGCTACGACCTGCTGCTCGGCTACACGGGCATCGTGTCCTTCGCGCACACCATGTTCTTCGGCATCGGCGGCTACGGCGTGGGCATCGCCATGGCGAAGATGGGCGCAAGCTGGGGCGCGCTGGCCCTGGGCATCTTCGCCGCGCTCGCGCTGTCGCTCGCCATCGCGCTCGCCATCGGGCTGCTCAGCCTGCGCGTGCGCGCGATCTTCTTCGCCATGATCACGCTGGCGGTGGCCTCCTTCTTCCAGATCCTCGCCTCGCAGATGTCGCCCGTCACCGGCGGCGAGGACGGCCTGTCCTTCCGCCTGCCCGAGCTGCTGCGCGAGCGGCTGGTCGCCTACTACGTCGTCCTCGGCGTGGCGCTCGCGCTCTTCCTCGCGCTGCTGCGCGTGGTCAACTCGCCCTTCGGCCGGGTGCTGCTCGCCATCCGCGAGAACGAGTTCCGCGCCGAGGCGATCGGCTATCGCCTGGTCAACTACCGCACGGTCGCCAACTGCCTCGCCGCGCTCGGCGCGACCGTGGCCGGGGTCCTGTACGCGATCTGGCTGCGCTACACCGGGCCCGACACGACGCTCTCCTTCAACATCATGATCGACATCCTGCTGATGGTGGTCATCGGCGGCATGGGTACGATGTACGGCGCGGTGCTCGGTGCGACGCTGTTCGTCGTCGCCCAGAACTACCTGCAGGACCTGATGAAGCTCGCGAGCGGCAGCCTCGAGGGACTGCCGCTCCTGCCCGCGCTGCTGCACCCCGACCGGTGGCTGCTGTGGCTCGGGGTGCTGTTCATCCTGTGCGTGTACTACTTCCCGGCCGGCATCGTCGGCCGGCTGCGCCGATGAGATCGGGCTACGTGGTCTGCGAGGAGCGCGAGCTCCACTACACCGAGTGGGGCGCGCAGCACCGCGAGACGGTCATCGCCTGGCACGGCCTGGCGCGCACCGGGCGCGACATGGACGACCTCGCCGCGCACCTCGCGCAGCGCTACCGCGTCATCTGCCCGGACACCATCGGCCGCGGGCTGTCCCAATGGAGCCCGCAGCCGGAAAAGGAGTACTGCCTCGCCTTCTACGGCCGGCTGGCCGTTGCGCTGGCGGATCGGCTGCGGCTCGACACCTTCCACTGGATCGGCACCTCGATGGGCGGCGCCATCGGCCTGCACCTCGCCGCGGGCCCGCTCAAGGGCCGCATCCGGCGGCTGGTGCTGAACGACATCGGCCCGCAGCTCGGCGAAGCGGCGGTGGCGCGCATCCGCGCCTACGCCGGCGACCCGCCGCAGTTCGAGCGCCTGAGCGAGTTGGAGGCGTATTTCCGCACCGTGTACAAGCCGTTCGGCTGGCTATCGGACGAGCAGTGGCGGCGGCTCGCCGAGACCTCGGCGCGCCGCCTGCCCGACGGCCGGGTCACGCCGCACTACGATCCGCGCATGGTGATGCAGTTCGAGCGCCACCCGCGCGACTACGACCAGTGGGAAGCCTACGACGCGATCGACGTGCCGACGCTCTGCCTGCGCGGCGAGAGCTCGGACCTGCTGCTGCCCGAGACCGCCGAAGAGATGCGCCGGCGCGGGCCGCGCGCGGTGGTGGTCACGATCGCCGGCTGCGGCCACGCCCCGGCGCTCAACGTCCCCGAGCAGTTCGCGCTGGTGGAGCGCTTCCTCAACGGGAAGTGAGAAAAGGGGGTCAGATCAACATTTCCCATCTACAAGCGGGAAATGTTGATCTGACCCCCTTTTCTTACTTCTCTTCCGCCATCTCGGCGGCCGCCTTCGCCTCCTCGGCGCGCTTGCCGACGAAGCGGGCAAAGAACAGGCCGGCCTCGTACAGCAGGCACATCGGCACCGCCAGCAGGAACTGCGACAGCACGTCGGGCGGCGTGATGATCGCGGCGACCACGAACGCGCCGACGACCACGTAGGGCCGCGCGTCCCGCAGCCGCTCCAGGCTGACCACGCCGAAACGTACCAGCACCATCACCACGATCGGGATCTCGAAGGTGATGCCGAAGGCGAGGAACATGGTGATGACGAAGCTGAAGTAGGCCTCGATGTCGGGCGCGGGCGTGATGGACTTGGGCGCGAACTCGTTGATGAACGCGAACACCTTGCCGAACACGAAGTAGTAGCAGAACGCGACGCCGATCAGGAACAGGATCGTGCTCGCGATCACCACCGGCAGCACCAGGCGCTTCTCGTGCTCGTACAGCCCCGGCGCGACGAAGGCCCAGGCCTGGTACAGCAGGTAGGGCAGCGCGATCATGAAGGCCACCAGCGCGGTCACCTTCATCGGCACGAGGAACGGCGTCACGACGCCAGTGGCGATCATCTTCGCGCCCTCGGGCAGTGCGCGCATCAGCGGCGCGGCGAGGAAGTCGTAGACCGGCGCGGCGCCCGGGTAGAGGAAGATGGCGACGAACACGACGAGGAAAGCGATCAGCGCATGCACCACGCGCTGGCGCAGCTCGATGAGGTGCGAGACGAACGTCTCTTGCGTGCTCACGCCTTCTGCTTTTCTTCGATCGACCCCGCCGCTAGCGGCGGGGTCGAAACCTCAGCCTCAAACCCCGCTTCGCCCTCCGCCTTCGGCTCCGCCTGCGCCGCCTTCCCTTCAGCGGCCGCGTTCAGCTCCGACCCGGTCTTCTGCAGCTCCGAATCGAAGGACGACTGCATCTCGCTCGCCGCACTCTGCATCGAGTCGCGCATCTTGCGCAGCTCGTCGAGCTCCACCTCGCGGTTGATGTCGGCCTTCACGTCGGCGACGTAGCGCTGCAGACGGCCGGCGAGGTGCCCCATGGTGCGCGCCACGCGCGGCAGGCGCTCGGGGCCGATGACGATCAGCGCCACCAGCGCGATGATCATCAGCTCGGAGAATCCCAGGTCGAACATGGGTGCGCCTCAGAAACAAAGGGCGCCCTCAGGCGCCCGCATCGTCGTGCTGCGAAGGCCGCTCAGGCCTTCGACTCGGTCTTGCTCTTCACCTCGCCTTCGACGGTCTTGCCGGTGACCTGCGGCGTGGCGGCGTCCTCGTCGGCCTTCTCGCTGCCCTCGCGCATGCCCGTCTTGAAGCCGCGCACCGCGCCGCCCAGGTCCGCGCCGATGTTACGCAGCTTCTTGGTGCCGAACACGAGCATCACGATGACCAGGACGATCAGCCAGTGCCAGATGCTGAACGAACCCATGCTTGCCTCCTACTCTTGTCTCAGGATCATCGGGCCGAGGGAAGCGGGCCCGCCGATCACGTGCATGTGCACATGATACACCTCCTGATGCGCCACCCGGCCGTTGTTGATGATGGTGCGGAAGCCCTCGGTCGCGCCTTCCCTGCGCGCCAGCTCGCCGGCGAGCGCCAGCATCTTGCCCAGCGCCTTGTGGTACGCCATGCCGGCGTCATACAGGTTGGCGACGTGCGCCTTCGGGATGATCAGGAAGTGCACCGGCGCCACCGGACGGATATCGTGGAAGGCGAACACGTCCTCGTCCTCGTACACCTTCTTCGACGGGATCTCGCCGCGCGCGATCTTGCAGAACAGGCACTGCGGGTCGCTCATCGCTTCTTCCTCGCCGCCTTCTCGTCGATGCCGGAGATCCCTTCGCGCCGGTGCAGCTCGGCAAGCACGTCGCCCGGCCCGAGGCCGCGGCGCGAGAGCAGGATCAGGCAATGGAACCACAGGTCGGCCAGCTCGCGCACCAGATGCAGCTGGTCGGGCCCCTTGGCGGCGAGCACCGTTTCGGTGGCTTCCTCGCCGATCTTCTTCAGCACCGCGTCCTCGTCGGGCCCGAGCAGGCGCGCGACATACGACGTCTGCGGATCGCCGCCGCGGCGGCTGTCGATGACCTTGGCGATGCGCTCCAGCGTGTCGGCCAGTCCCGGCTTCATTGGTCCTTGTCCTTGTACATGAGCTTGGGGTCCTTGAGCACCGGGTCCGTGCTCACCCACTTGCCGCCCTCGAGCTTGCGGTAAAAGCAACTCTCCCGGCCAGTATGACAAGCGATGCCGGCCACCTGTTCCACCTGCAGCAGCACGGCGTCGGCGTCGCAGTCCAAGCGCACTTCCTTCAGCTTCTGCACGTGCCCGGACTCCTCGCCCTTGTGCCACAGGCGCTGGCGCGAGCGCGACCAGTACACCGCCTCGCCCTTCTCTACCGTAGCCGCGAGCGCGTCGCGGTTCATCCAAGCAACCATGAGCACCCGCCCCGTGGCGGCGTCCTGCGCGACCGCGGCGATCAGGCCCTCGCCGTTCCACGGCACCTCGTCGAGCCAGCTCATAGCCTGACCTCGATGCCGCGCGCGCGCATGTGCTCCTTCGCCGCGCGCACCGTGAAGTCGCCGAAATGGAACACGCTCGCCGCGAGCACCGCGTCCGCACGGCCCTCGAGCACGCCCGCGGCCAGATGCTCCTGGCTGCCCACGCCGCCCGAGGCGATGACCGGCACACCCACGGCATCGGCCACCGCGCGCGTGAGCTCCAGGTCGAAGCCGTCGCGCGTGCCGTCGCGGTCCATGCTGGTCAGCAGGATCTCGCCCGCGCCCGCGGCCTGCATGCGCCGCGCCCAGTCGACCGCATCCAGCCCGGCGGGCTTGCGCCCGCCGTGGGTGTAGACCTCCCAGCCGCCGCCGCTGCGCCGCTTCGCGTCGATGGCGACGACGATGCACTGGTTGCCGACGATGCCCGAGGCCGCGGCAACGAGCTCCGGGTTCTGCACCGCCGCCGTGTTGATCGAAACCTTGTCGGCGCCCGCATTGAGCAGCCGCCGCACGTCCTCGACCTTGCGCACGCCGCCGCCGACCGTCAGCGGAATGAACACCTGCGCCGCAACCGCTTCGATGACGTGCAGCAGGATGTCGCGCTCGTCCGAGCTGGCGGTGATGTCGAGGAAACAGAGCTCGTCGGCGCCTTCGCGGTCGTAGCGCGCCGCGATCTCCACCGGGTCGCCGGCGTCGCGCAGGCCGACGAAATTGACGCCCTTGACCACCCGCCCCGCGGTCACGTCGAGGCAGGGGATGACGCGCTTGGCGAGCCCCATGGCGGCGCTACTTTCCGACCGCCTTGTCCGCCGCGGCCTGCGCCTTCTTGAAGTCGATCTTGCCCTCGTAGAGCGCGCGCCCGGTGATCGCGCCGATCACGCCTTCGGGCACGAGCGTCCGGCACACCGTCTCGACGTCCTTGATGCTGTTCAGGCCCCCGGAGGCGATGAGCGGAATCTTGATCGCCTGCGCGAGCTTGAGCGTGGCCTCGATGTTGACGCCGGTCATCATGCCGTCGCGCCCGATGTCGGTGTAGACGAGCGCCTCGATGCCGTAGTCCTCGTACTTCCTGGCGAGGTCCACGACGTCGTGCCCGGTCATCTTCGACCAGCCCTCGACAGCCACCTTGCCGTCCTTGGCGTCCAGCCCGGCGATGATGTGGCCGGGAAACGCGTAGCTCGCGTCCGACAGGAACCCCGGATTCTTGACCGCCGCCGTGCCGATGATGATGTAGGTGACGCCCGCGTCGATGTAGCTCTCGATCGTGTCGAGGTCGCGGATGCCGCCTCCGAGCTGGATCGGCATCGTGTCGCCGACCGCGCGGATCATGTCGCGGATCACCTTCTCGTTCTTCGGCCGGCCGGCCACCGCGCCGTTCAAGTCGACGACGTGCAGCCGCCGCGCGCCCTGCTCCGCCCAGTGCCTGGCGGTGGCGACGGGGTCCTCGCTGAACACGGTGGCGCTCGCCATGTCGCCCTGCTTCAGGCGCACGCAGCGGCCGTCCTTCAAGTCGATTGCCGGGATGATAAGCACGCGGTGCTGCGGGGGAACGGCTAGAGGGCTAGGGCCGCCATTGCACGAAGTTGGAGAGCAAGCGCAGGCCGGCGGTCTGGCTCTTTTCCGGGTGGAACTGCACGGCGAAGATGTTATCGCGTGCAATCGCGCAGGTAAAGGCGACGCCGTACTCGCAGGTTGCCGCCACCACGGCGGCGTCCGCCGGCGCCGGGTAGTAGCTGTGCACGAAATAGAAGCGCTCGCCGCTCGGGATGCCCTCCCACAGCGCGTGCGCGCGCGCCTGGCGCACCTCGTTCCAGCCCATGTGCGGCACCTTGAGGCCCGCCATGCGCGCCGCCGGAAAGCGCGGCACGCCGCCCGGCAGCAGCCCCAGGCCGTCGGTGTCGCCCTCCTCCCCGTGCTCGAAGAGCATCTGCATGCCGATGCAGATGCCGAGGAAGGGCTTTTCGCGCGTGGCCTCGATCACTGCTTCGCGCGCGCCGCTCGCGGCGAGCTGGCGCATGCAGTCGGGCATCGCGCCCTGGCCCGGCACGACCACCCGGCCGCACGCGCGGATGACCGCGGGATCCGAGGTGACCTCGACGCGCTCCTGCGGCGCCACGCGCTCGAGCGCCTTGGACACCGAGCGGATGTTGCCCATGCCGTAGTCGACAACCGCGATTCGCACGATGCTCTTTCTGAAAGTCGGGCGTTGCGGCGCAGGTCGTTTCTGCGCCGCAGCGCGTCGTGGTCCCTAGAGCGAACCCTTGGTGGACGGAATGGTCCCCGCGGCGCGCGGATCGGCTTCCGCCGCCATGCGCAGCGCGCGCGCGAACGCCTTGAACACCGTCTCGCACTGGTGGTGCGCGTTGTCGCCGCGCAGATTGTCGACGTGCAGCGTCACCTGGGCGTGGTTGACGAAGCCCTGGAAGAACTCGCGCATCAGGTCGACGTCGAACTCGCCGATCAGCGCGCGCGTGTACTCGACGTGGTACTCGAGGCCCGGCCGGCCGGAGAAATCGATCACCACGCGCGACAGCGCCTCGTCGAGCGGCACGTAGGCGTGCCCGTAGCGGCGGATGCCCGCCTTATCGCCCACCGCCTTGGCGAAGGCCTGGCCGAGCGTGATGCCGATGTCTTCCACGGTGTGGTGCGCGTCGATGTGCAGGTCGCCCTTGGCCTCGATCTCCAGGTCGAGCATGCCGTGGCGCGCGACCTGGTCGAGCATGTGCTCGAGGAACGGCAGCCCGGTGGAGAGCTTCGCCACGCCCTTGCCGTCCAGGTCGAGCTTCACCCGGATAAGCGTTTCCTTCGTGTTGCGCGTCACTTCGGCGGTGCGATTCACAGCGCCTCTCGCATGGCGGTAAGCAGTATACGGTTTTCGTCCGGCGTGCCGACGGTGATGCGCAGGCAGTTCTCCAGGCTCGGCACGCCGCCGGAGAAGTCCTTCACCAGCACGCCCTGGGCTTTGAGCGCGTCGAACACCCGCGTGCCCGCGCCCTTGCCGCCCGCCACGCGCACGAGGAAGAAGTTCGCCGCTGTCGGGTACACCGTCAGGCCAGGCAGCCGCTCCAGCTCGGGGCGCATGCGCTCGCGCTCGGCGAGCACCCTGGCGGCCTGCGCGTCCAGTACCGCCTTGTTCTCCAGCAGCTTGATCGCCACCGCCTCGGTGACGACGTTCACGTTGAAGGGCGAGCGCACCTTGTCGAAGGCCTCGATCCACTCCGGCCGGGCGGCGACGTAGCCCAGGCGCAGGCCGGCCATGCCGATCTTCGACACGGTGCGCATGACCGCCATGTTCTCGAACTCCGCCAGCCGCGGCATGAAGGTTGCGCCCGCGAAGGGCTGGTAGGCCTCGTCAATCACGACGAGCCCCGGCGCGGCGCGCACGATGCGCTCGATATCGGCGACCGGAAAGGCGTTGCCCGTCGGGTTGTTCGGGTAGGCGATCCACACCAGCGCCGGGCACTCCTTCGCCATCGCCGCGAGAAAGGCCTCGGCGTCGAGCGAGAAGTCCGCGCGCAGCGGCACGCCGGCGAAGCGCAGCCGGTAGAACAGGGCGTGCATCGAGAACATCGCGAAGGAGGGCGTGGGCGCCATGACCACCGCGCCCTCGCGGGCGACGCTCGCGGTGATGTACTGGATGCATTCGTCCGAGCCGTTGCCCAGCAGCACGTCGCAGCCTGCCGGCACCTGCATCACCCGGCGGATCAGCGCGCGCAGCTTCTGCGCGGTCGGCACCGGATAGCGGTTGAGCGACAGGCCCGCCACCAGGCGGCCGACCTCCTCCGCGAGTTCCTTCGGCAGGCCGTAGGGACTCTCCATCACGTCGAGCTTCACCAGGCCGGTGGCATCGCTCACCTGGTAGGCGCGCATGGCCCGGATCTCCGGCCGCACGACCTTGTCGGCGGCGCTCACTCGAACCTCATGGCCGCGGAACGCGCGTGCGCCTGCAGGCCCTCGCCTTCGGCAAGCGTCTGCGCCACCTTGCCGAGCGTGCGCGCGCCGGACGCGGAGACGCCGATGACGCTGGTGCGCTTCTGGAAGTCGTACACGCCGAGCGGCGAGGAAAAGCGCGCCGTGCCCGCGGTGGGCAGGACGTGGTTGGGGCCGGCGCAGTAGTCGCCGATGGCCTCCGAGCTCCAGCGGCCGAGGAAGATCGCACCCGCGTGGCGCAGCCGGGCAAGCAACGGCTCGGGATCCGCCACCGACAGCTCCAGGTGCTCGGGCGCGATGCGATCGGCGAGGGTGCAGGCCTCCTCGAGGCTGCGCGTCAGGACGAGCGCGCCGCGCGCGGCGAGCGACGCTTCGGCCACCGCGCGGCGCGCAAGCGTCGGCAGCAGCTTCGCGACGCTCGCGTCCACGGCATCGAGGTATTCCTTCGACGGCGAGAGCAGGATCGATTGCGCCATCTCGTCGTGCTCGGCCTGGGAAAGGAGGTCCATCGCCACCCAGTCCGGCGGCGTCGCGCCGTCGCCGATCACCAGGATCTCGGAGGGCCCGGCGATCATGTCGATGCCGACCTGGCCGAATACCTGCCGCTTGGCGGCCGCGACGTAGGCGTTGCCCGGGCCGACGATCTTGTCCACGCGCGGCACCGTCGCCGTGCCGTAGGCGAGCGCAGCCACGGCCTGCGCGCCGCCGATGGCGAACGCGCGGTCCACGCCGGCGAGCGCCGCGGCGGCAAGCACCATCGGCTCGGCGTTCGGGCTGGTCATGACGATCTCACCCACGCCCGCGACCTTCGCCGGGATGACGTTCATCAGCACGGTGGACGGATAGGCGGCCTTGCCGCCGGGCACGTACACGCCGACGCGCTCGAGCGGCGTGACGCGCTGCCCGAGCCGCGTGCCCTCCGCGTCGGTGAACTCCCAGGATTGAGCGCGCTGGCGCTCGTGGAAGGCGCGCACGCGCGCCGCGGCTTCCTGCAGGGCCTCGCGCTGCGCCGCCGACAGCGCGGCGAGCGCCACCTCGAGCGCGCCGCGCGGCACTTCCAGCGCCGTCATCGAGTCCGCCGGCACGCGGTCGAACCTGCGCGTGTACTCTAGTACGGCCGCGTCGCCACGCGCGCGCACGTCCGCGATGATGGCGCGCACCGCCGCCTCGACCGCCTGGTCCTGCGCTGCCTCGTAGCGCGTGAGCCGCTCGAGCTCGGCGTCGAACCCGGCGTCCGCCGTGGACAGGCGCCGCAGCCTCACGGCGCCACCGCCCGCGCGAAGCCGTCGATCAGCGGCTGCAGCAGCGCGCGCCGCGTCTTCAGCGCAGCCTCGTTGACGATCAGACGCGCGGACACCGGCATGATCTCCTCGACCGCCACCAGCTTGTTGGCCTTGAGCGTCTTGCCGGTGGACACGAGGTCCACGATCGCGTCGGCAAGGCCAAGGATCGGCGCGAGCTCCATCGAGCCGTACAGCCGGATCAGGTCGACGTGCACGCCCTTGTCGGCGAAGAACGCACGCGTCGTGTGCAGGTACTTGGTCGCCACGCGCAACCGCGCGCCCTGGCGCACCGCGCCCGCGTAGTCGAAGCCCTGCCGCACGGCGACCATCATGCGGCAGCGCGCGATGCCGAGGTCGAGCGGCTGGTACAGTCCCTCGCCGCCGTGCTCGGCGAGCACGTCCTTGCCGGCGATGCCCAGGTCCGCCGCGCCGTGCGCCACGTAGGTCGGCGTGTCGGACGCGCGCACGATGACCAGGCGCACGCCGCGCCGTGCGGTCGGGATGATGAGCTTGCGCGAGCGCTCCGGGTCTTCCCGGGGGCTAAGGCCGGCGCGCGCGAGCAGCGGCCCCGTCTCCTCCAGGATCCGTCCCTTGGACAGCGCGATGCCGATGCCGGTCATGGTGCAAAATGAAAAAAGGCCCCGAAGGGCCCGTTCAAGCTTGATTCGGAAAGGGATTTTAGCGCACCCGGGCGATTTTCGCGCCCAGCCGCGAGAGCTTGTCTTCCAGGGCCTCGTAACCGCGATCCAGGTGATAGATCCGGTCGATCACGGTCTCGCCCTGTGCCGCGAGGCCCGCCACCACCAGGCCCGCCGAGGCGCGCAGGTCGGTGGCCATCACGTTCGCACCCTGCAGCCTTTCGACGCCCTTCACGATCGCGGTGTTGCCGTGGATGACGATGTCGGCGCCCAGGCGCTGCAGCTCCAGCGCGTGCATGAAGCGGTTCTCGAAAATGGTCTCCGTGACGTGCGCCGTGCCGTCGGCGACGCAGTCCATCGCCATCACCTGGGCCTGCATGTCCGTGGCGAACCCGGGGTACGGGGCCGTGGACAGGCTGACCGCGCGCGGTCGCGACGCCATCTCGATGTCGATGCGCTCGCCCTGCGCCGAGATGCGGGCGCCGGCGTCGGAGAGCTTGTCGATGGTCGCGCCGAGGGTATCCGCGGCCGTCCCGGTCAGCGTCACCTTGCCGCCGGCAGCGGCGACAGCGGCGAGATAGGTACCGGTCTCGATGCGATCGGGCATGACGCGATGGCGCGCGCCCTGGAGTGCGCGCACGCCTTCGATGCGCAGGGTCGTCGTGCCCGCGCCCTCGATGCGCGCGCCCATGGACCGCAGCACGCGCGCCAGATCCACGATCTCGGGCTCGCAGGCCGCGTTCTCGAGCACCGTGGTGCCCTCGGCGAGCACCGCCGCCATCATCAGGTTCTCCGTGCCGGTCACCGTCACCAGGTCCATGACGATGCGCGCGCCGCGCAGCCGACGGGCGCTGGCGTTCATGTAGCCCCGCTCGACGCTGATCTCCGCGCCCATCGCCTGCAGGCCCTTGACATGCTGATCCACCGGCCGCGCGCCGATGGCGCAGCCGCCGGGCAGCGACACGCGCGCGCGCCCGCAGCGCGCAAGCAGCGGCCCCAGCACGAGCACCGAGGCGCGCATCGTCTTCACCAGGTCGTAGGGCGCCTCGGGATGCCCGACGACGGCGGCCTGCAGCTCGAGGCGCCCGTCCTCCTGGGCGCCTATGCGCACGCCCATCTGCGCGAGGAGCTTCGCCATGGTGCGCACGTCCATCAGCCGCGGCACGTTGTCGAGCGCGAGCGCCTGGTCGGTGAGCAGCGCTGCGCACATGATCGGCAGCGCGGCGTTCTTCGCGCCCGAGACGCGCACCTCGCCTTCCAGCGGCCGCCCGCCGGTGATCCTCAGCTTATCCACCGGCGGCCAGCTCCTCGGGCGTGAGCGTCTTCATCGACAGCGCGTGCACCTCCTCGCGCATGCGCTCGCCGAGTGCCGCGTATACCAGCTGGTGGCGCTGCACGCGGCTCTTGCCGGCGAACGCGGCCGACACGACGAGCGCCTGGAAGTGCTGGCCGTCGCCCACGACCTCGACGCGCTCGCAGGGCAGCCCGGCGCGGATGCTGGCCTCGATGCTTTCCGGTGTCACCATGCTCAGGTCCTGATCTTGTAGCCGGCGGCCAGCAGGCGCAGCGCCAGCGCCGACAGAAGCGCCAAGCTTACCGCGACCACTGCGAGGCTCGCGGCGGGCGCGACGTCGGCCGCGCCGAAGAAGCCGTAGCGGAAGCCGTCGATCATGTAGAAGAACGGATTGAAGTGCGAGACCTGCTGCCAGAGCGGTGGCAGCGAGTGGATCGAGTAGAACACGCCCGACAGCATGGTGAGCGGCAGCACGAGGAAGTTCTGGAACGCCGCGATCTGGTCGAACTTCTCCGCCCACAGGCCCGCGAGCAGCCCCAGCACGCCGAGCAGCGCCGCGCCGAGGAAAGCGAAGGCGAGCGCCCAGAGCGGCGCGGCGAGCCGCAGCTCTACGAACCACATCGTCACCGCCAGCACGCCGACGCCCACTGCCAGCCCGCGCACCACTGCGGCGAGCACGTAGGCGGCGAAAAACTCCGCGCTCGAGAGCGGCGCGAGCAGCACGAACACCAGGTTGCCCGTCACCTTGGACTGGATCAGGCTGGAGGAGCTATTGGCGAAGGCGTTCTGCAGCACGCTCATCATCACCAGCCCGGGAACGAGGAACGCGGTGAACGGCACGCCGTCGAACACCACGACGCGCTCGCCCAGCGCCTGCGCGAAGATGACCAGGTAAAGGAGCGCGGAGAGTACCGGGCCGGCCACCGTCTGGAACGCCACTTTCCAGAAGCGCAGCACCTCCTTGTACAAGAGCGTCGCGAAGCCGGTCACGGGCTAGTGCTTCTGCATGAGGTGCAGGAACACGTCTTCCAGGTCCGCCGGGTGCGGCCCCTTGAGGCTCGCCAGCAGGTTCTGCGTGGTGTCGAGCGCGACGATGCAGCCCGCCTTGAGCATGGCGATGCGCTGGCAGTGCTCCTCGGCTTCCTCGAGATAGTGCGTGGTCAGCACGACCGTGTGGCCGTCGCGGTTCAGGCGCCGCACGAACTGCCACAGCTCCTGGCGCAGCTCGACGTCGACGCCGGCCGTGGGCTCGTCGAGCACGATGACCGGCGGCTTGTGCACCAGCGCCTGGGCGACCAGCACGCGCCGCTTCATGCCGCCGGACAGCGCGCGCATGTTGGCGTCGGCCTTGGCCGTCAGGTCGAGATGGTGCATGACCTCGTCGATCCAGGCGTCGTTGGCGCGCAAGCCGAAGTAGCCCGATTGCAGCTGCAGCGTCTCGCGCACGGTGAAGAACGGGTCGAACACCAGCTCCTGCGGCACCACCCCCAGCAGCCGGCGCGCGCGGCGATACTCCTGGCGCACGTCCGCGCCCAGCACCGCAACGCGTCCCGCGTCGGCGCGCGCCAGGCCGGCGATGATGTTGATGAGCGTCGTCTTGCCCGCCCCGTTCGGCCCGAGCAGCCCGAAGAATTCGCCCTGCTCGACCGCGAGCGACACGCCGGCGAGCGCGCGCAGCGCGCCATAGCGCTTCTCCACGCCGCGGACGTCGATGGCGGGAATCAGCGGTCGGCTTCTGGCGCCAGCAGCTCGGCGACGCCGTACAGGCGCGCCAGGCTGGCGAGGTCCGGCGGCACGCGCCGCAGCGCCAGCGTGCGCCCGCGCTGTTTCGCCTCGCGCATCCAGGCAAACAGCACCGCGAGCAGGGACGAGTCGACGTCGGTCACCTCGCCCAGGTCCACTTCGGTCACGCCGCCCGCCAGCGCGCCGCGCGCCTCCTCGAGCAGCCGCGAGGCCGTGGCGAGCGTCGCCGGGCCGATCACGCTGAGCCGGGTTCCCTCGACACGCATCACTTGCCGGCGCCCGCCTGCGTCTTGTCGAGCGACTTGTTCTTCGTCTGCAGGGCCTCGACCAGCCCGTCGATGCCCTTGTCGCGCACGATGATGCCGAACTCGGTGCGGTAGTTGACCACCAGGCTGATGCCGGCGATGCGGATGTCGTAGCACTTCCAGCCGTTGGGCGTCTTCTCCATGTCGTACTCCACCAGGATCGGCTGCGTGCCCGACTGCACGATGCGCACCGGCACCGTCACGTCGGTGTCCGTGGGCTTGATCTGCATCGGGCGGAACTCGAATTTCTGGTCGGCGAACGCGCTGAGCGAGCTGGCGTAGGTACGCAGGATCAGCGTGCGGAACTCCTCCACCAGGCGCTTCTTCTGCTCGGGCGTCGCCTTGCGCCAGTGCACGCCGACGGCGAGCGCGGTCATGCCCAGCTGGTTGAAGTGCGGCAGCGCCTTCTGCTCGATCAGCTGGATGGTCTTGACGCGGTCGCCACCGCGCAGGTCCTTGTCCTCGAGGATGTAGCGCTGGATGTCGAGCATCACGTCCTTCACCAGCGCGTCCGGCGGCATCACCTGCGCAGGGGCGGCGCCGGCGGCCAGGGCCAGGGCAGCAGCAGCGAGCATCGATTTCATCGTCGTTCTCCTCATTCCGCGGGCGGCCGCTCGCGGGGCGGGCGGCCATCGTATACCAGACTCTTGCGTCGCTGCAGGTACGACTCGCGCAGGAACACGTAGCGGTCGAGCGCGGCCTCCTCCAGCGCGCGCGTCGTGTCGAGCAGCTCCTCGCGCCGTGCGACGAAGCGTACGGCGGTCAGCGAATTGCGCAGCGCGATGGGCCGCGCCGTGAGCACCGGGTCGGCCAGCCAGTCGACCGGCAGCGCCGCGGTGTCGCGCGTCGTGCTCGGCCCGAGCAGCGGCAGCATGAGGTACGGCCCCTCGCCCACGCCCCAGCGCGCCAGCGTCTGGCCGAGGTCCTCGTTGTGCTTTTCCAGCCCGACCTCGCTCGCCAGGTCGATCAGGCCGAAGAAGCCCAGCGTGCTGTTGAACAGGAAGCGCAGCCCGTCGCTCGCCGCGTCGGCGGGCTTGCCCTGCAGGAGATTGTTCGTGCCGATCCACACATCGTCCAGGTTGGTGAAGAAGTTGCGCACCATGCCGCGCAGGCCTTCCGGCAGCACGACGCGGTACGCGCGCGCCGCCGGTAGGAGCAGGGCTGCGTCGGCCGCGTCGTTGAAGGCAAGCACGCCCCGGTTCATGGTCTCCAGCGGATCGCGCGGGTCGCCCGCGCCGGTCGTCGCGCAGCCCGACGCGGCCAGGACGAGTCCCAGCGCAAGCACGCGCAGCCTCACTTGCCGCTCTTGTCCCCGCCGCCCTCGGCGGCCTTGTTGAACAGGAACTGGCTGATGAGGTTCTCCAGCACCACCGCGGACTGGGTGAGGCGCAGCCGCCCGCCGTCCTCCAGCATGCGCGTGTCGGCGCCGGCCTCCATGCCGATGTATTGCTCGCCGAGCAGCCCCGAGGTGAGGATCTTGGCGGAGGTGTCGCGCGGGAACTTGAAGCGCGCGTCGAGCGAGAGCACCGCGATCGCCTCGTAGGCCTCGCTGTCGAAGCCGATCTCAGCCACGCGGCCCACGACCACGCCCGCGCTCTTCACCGGCGCGCGCACCTTGAGGCCGCCGATGTTGGAGAAGCGAGCCTCCAGCCGGTAGGTCTCGGCGGTGGAGAACGAGGCGAGGTTGCCGACCTTGAGCGCGAGGAAGAGCAGCGCGCCGAGGCCGATGGCGACGAACACGCCGACCCAGAGATCGATGGTGGAACGGGTCATGAGTTACCTCCGGTGAACATGAGCGCGGTGAGCACGAAATCCAGCGCCAGGATGGCGAGCGAGGACGTGACGACGGTGCGCGTCGTGGCGCCGGACACGCCTTCGGCCGTGGGCGCCGCGTCGTAGCCCTCGAACACGGCGATCAGCGTGACCGCCACGCCGAACACCACGCTCTTGATCACGCCGTTGAGCACGTCCTTGCGCACGTCCACGGCGTCCTGCATCTGCGACCAGAACGCGCCCTCGTCCACGCCGATCAGCACCACCCCCACCAGGTAGCCGCCGAAGATGCCCATGGCCGAAAAAAGCGCCGCGAGCAGCGGCATCGAGAGGACACCGCCCCAGAAGCGCGGCGCGACCACGCGCGCGATCGGATCGACCGCCATCATCTCCATGGCCGAGAGCTGCTCGGTGGCCTTCATCAGGCCGATCTCCGCGGTAATGGCGCTGCCCGCGCGGCTGGCGAACAGCAGGCCGGCGACCACCGGGCCGAGCTCGCGCACCAGCGAGAGCGCCACCAGCACGCCGAGCGCTTCC
>JAOUIL010000115.1 GCA_029883975.1 Betaproteobacteria bacterium | reverse complement strand
GGGAATGGCGCGCTCCTCGGCCTTGGCGACCGCGTCCTGGATGCCTTTTCGCAGCTCGGCGGGCAGGCCGTTCCACCAGGCCGGGTTCACGATCAGGTTGTCGTAGGCGAGGATGATGTTGGAAGCAACGCCGAACTTCTGCACCTCGTAGAACTTGCGGCTGTTGGCCGCCTTCACGCCGGTGAAGCCCGCGTCGATGACGCCGGTCTGCAGCGCCTGGTAGACCTCGGGGGCGGGCATGGGCGAGGGCGCGGCGCCCATGGCCGAGAGCCCCGCGTCGAAGAGCTTGGACAGCCCGCGCACCTTCACGCCTTTGAAGTCCTCTGGGGCGACGAGCGCCTTCTTCGCCGAGGTGAAGATGCCGTCGTTCGCGTCCATCAGCCAGGCGATGTTGAGGACGCCCTTCTCGGCCATCTTGGCGTCGAGCATCTTCTGCGCCTCCGAGCCGCGGAAAGCGCGCATCTTGGCCACCGAGCTCATGAAGTACGGGATCACCGTGACATTCATTTCGGGGATCGTGCCGCCCCACTGGAACGAGAGCACCGCCGCCGACTCGATCTTGCCGCCCGCCACCGCGGCGTGGTGCTGGGCGGGCTTGAACAGCTGCGCCGCGCCGAAGATCTGCACCTCCACCTTGCCGCCGGTGTTGGCTTTCACGTCGGCGGCGAACTGCTCGAGGTTCTTCGCCGAGTGGTGCGCGGGCGGGAACTGATGGGAAAGGCGCATGGTGTAGTCGGCGCCGAGCGCTGCCGCCGGGATGCAGGCGGCGGCGAGGACGGCGAGGGCGGCGTGCTGCGGGCGGTTCATCGGGTCTCCTCCTGAGGGGTCACGGTCCGAACGAATTCTTTCATAGTGGCGAGCGCCATGGGGTCGCCGACCGCCCGCCGCCGCCCGGGTTGTCAATTTTCTTGAGGGGGCATCCTGGCGTCACCTTTTCGGGCTAGCGTACGCCCTGCCATGGATCGCTTCACGCTCATTCGCGTCATGCTCGTCGGCGACGGCCCGACGCTCGCCGCACCGCTGCTCGCGCCCCGGGGGGAAGGGGAAGACGGGACGTTCGAGATGGTCGGCGAGGCCGCCAGCGCCGCGGAAGCCTGCGCGCGCGCGGCGGAGATGCGCCCCGACGTGGTGCTGCTCGACATCGAAGCCTGCGGCATCGGCGCGGTGGCGCGCCTGGCCACGCAGGGACCGGCCCCGGTGCTGGTGTTCGTGCCGAACGACGACGCGCAGGTGCGCGTCAAGGCGGTGCGCGCGGGCGCGCGCGGCGTGGTGCAGAAGCAGGACGAGCCCTGCGTCATCCGCAAGGCGGTGCGCAAGGTGTACGAGGGCGAGCTGTGGCTCGACCGCATCTCGACCGCGAAGCTGTTTGCCGAGCTCCTCGGCACGGGGGAAGGGCAGGGGCTGCGGCTGCCGGAAGGCAGGATCGCCAATCTGACCAGCCGCGAAAGCGACATCGTGCGCGCGCTGCTGCGGCACGAGGGCGCCAGCAGCCGCGAGCTCGCCCAGGGCCTGCGCATGAGCGAGCAGACGCTGCGCAACCATTTCAGCTCGATCTACCGCAAATTGGGGATCCCGAACCGCGTGGGCCTGGTCGCCTTCGCGGCGCGCAATCGTCTGAGCAGCGCCGGCTGAGGCCGGCCGCGTTCAGCGCGCCGCCGGCGCAGACCGGCGGCAAGCCACCAGCACGGTGACCTCGCGGCCGATGGCCGCGACCTCGGTGTTCTCCAGCTTCTCACCGCCCGGTGCGCTGCGGAACGCCGCCGACTGCGTTTCCAGGAAGGCCTGCGCCACCTCGCCCTTGACGCCGAAGCTGATGTTCTGCGGCAGGTCGCCCATCTGCTTTTGCACCGCCAGCGCGTCGAGCTTCGAGGTGACGATGCCGATCACCTGCCCGCTCTGGTCGAGGATCGGGCCGCCGCTGTTGCCCTTGTGGATGGGCGCGGAGATCTGGAAGCGCGTGGCGTCGCCGCGCAGGCCGCCGACCGCGCTCACGTAACCGAAGGCGACGTTCGGCTCGAAGCCGAGCAGCGCCGCGAGCGGGAAGCCGACCACGGTGACCGACTCCCCGGCCTGCAGCGGGGTGCCGCGGCGGAAGCTCGCCGCGCGCGCGAAGCGGCGCTCCACCTTGATGAGCGCGAGGTCGTTGGCGGCATCGGTGCCGACCAGCGTCGCCTTGGCGCTCTTCTCTTCGGCGTCGCGCACGCCGATCTGCGCGCAGTCCTGCACCACGTGATGGTTGGTGAGCACCAGGCCGTCGGCAGAAGCGATCACGCCGGCGCCGATGCGCGCGCTCGCCGCCGCGCGCGCGGCGGGCGGCGGCGGGTTCTCGCCCCTGGCGAGCGCGCAGGCATGCGTCAGCAGGCGCGCCTGCAGGCTGTCGGCGCCGACCGGGTTGAGCGCATTGCGCCAGCGCTCGGGCGTGCGCTCGCTCTCGGTGAGGCGCGCGCCGGCGTCGTCGAACAGTGCCGCGGAGACGATCGCCAGCTTGCGCGCGGCGCAGTCGCCCGCCAGCTCGCTCTCCGAGCTCTTGTAGGTGTGGCGGCGGTTGCGGCTGGTGCGCGGCTGGGCGTGCTCGATGCGCATGCGGAAGTGCACGTATTCCCCGTCCTCGCGTACCGAGGCGCGGTCGAGGTACACCTTGGTGCTCGAGCTGCTGGCGAACAGCTGCCACACAGTCTTCGTGGCCGCCGTGTCCGCGAGCGCAACCGCGGCGGGCAGGAGGAGCAGGTAAACGAGGAGAGCGGCGGGTCGGCGCATGGCGGCAGGCGCGCGGCGCAGCGCCTGCCGGGGATGATGACACAGCATCCCGCCCGCGGCCGGGGGTGTTGACCGGACACCGCGATTCGGCCCATCCTCCGGTGCAGCCCGGCTGGGGAGCGGGCCCCATTCATCAAGGGAGGAGTCAAATGAAGCTCTGGACCGCAATCGCGGCGGCACTGGCAATGCTCACCGGGTGCGCCACCGGACCGTCGGCGGGCGGCTGGATCGCGCTGTTCGACGGCAGCAACACCAAGCAGTGGTACGACATCGGCGGCGGCAACTGGCGCATCGAAGGCGGCGTGCTGGTCGCCGACGGCAAGAAGGGCAAGGACAACGCCTTCCTCGTCACCAACGACTTCTACAAGGACTTCCAGCTCAAGGCCGAGTTCTGGGTGAGCGACGACGCCAACAGCGGCGTGTACATGCGCTGCGGCAACCCCGAGGTGATCAACGACAAGGTGTGCTACGAGGCGAACATCTTCGACCAGAGGAAGGACCCGACCTACGGCACGGGCGCGCTGGTGCACATCGCCAAGGTGGAGCCGATGCCCAAGGCGGGCGGCAAGTGGAACACCTACGACATCACGCTGAAGGGCGACCACATCGTGCTGGTGCTGAACGGCCAGAAGACGGTCGACGTGCGCAACAGGGCGTTCAGCGACGGCCGCATCGCGCTGCAGTACGCGGCGGGCGTGGTCAAGTTCCGCAAGGTGGAGATCAAGCGGCTGTAAGCCGCACCGGCAGCTTCCGGAATCCCCTGAAGCGCACGCGCCGGTCGCGCTCCGGCGCGCCGGCGAGCTCGATCGTCGCGAAGCGCGCGAGCAGCCGCCCGAGGGCGATGCGCCCCTCCATGCGCGCGACGTTCAGGCCCACGCACACGTGGTCGCCGTGCCCGAAGGCGAGGTGCCGGTTCGGCCTGCGCGCCACATCGAAGCGCTCGGCGTCGGCGAACTGCGCCGGGTCGCGGTTGGCCGCGCCGATGCCGAGGGTGACGAAGGTGCCTTCGGGCAGCGTGCGATCGCAGATCTCGACCGGCGCGGTCAGGCGGCGGTTGTTGAGCTGGATCGGGCCGTCGTAGCGCAGCATCTCCTCGACCGCGGAGGGCACCAGCGAGGCGTCGGCGCGCAACCTGGCGAGTTCATCCGGGTTGTGCAGCAGCGCCCACAGGCCGTTGCCGATCAGGTTGGTGGTGGTCTCGTGCCCGGCGTTCAACATGAAGATGCACTGGTGGTAGAGCTCCTTCTCGGTGAGCCGCTCGCCGTCGCGCTCGCCCTGGATGAGGCGCGTGAGCACGTCGGACTCGTGGTCGCCCGGGTCGCGGCGCCGCTCGTCGATCAGCACCTTGAGGTACGCGATGAAATCGGTCACCGCGCAATTGCCCGCGTCCATCATCGGCGGCGTGACCACCGGCTCGAGCCCGGAGAGGATGGCCACCGACCAGCCGCGCAAAGGGCCGCGAGCGCTGCGCGGGATGCCGAGCATGTTGCCGATCACCTCGATCGGGATCTGCGCGGCGAACTCCCCGATGTAATCCACCTCGCGCTTGTCCGCCATCTCGGCGAGCAGCGTGTCCACGTACTGCACGACGGCGGCCTCCATGCGCGCGATCGCCTTCTGGTTCACGGCGCCCATGATCACGCGGCGCACGCGCGTGTGCAGCGGCGGGTCGTTGAAGACGAGGCTCGTGGTGTGGTGCTCGTAGAGCGGCGAGTCGCCGAGCTTGGGGCGGAACTCGAGCTTCTTGTCGGAGCTCGCGTGCGGGCTGCGGTACACGGCGAGCGCGTCGTCGTAGCGAGCGAGGAAAACGCCGCCGCCCTCCAGCGCGTGCACCGGGTCGTGCGCGCGCAGCGCCGCGTACCAGGGATAGGGATCGTCGAGGAATGCCGGCGGCACGCGCGTCAACTGGAAGTCGCGGACCGTATCGGCCGAAAGCATTCGGCTATTATGCCGCCATGCAACGTGTGCCCAATGCCGAGTTCGCGCCCGACCTGAAAAAGCGCCTCGAGGAGCTCTGGGGCAGTCCGCCGAACCTGTACCGCGCGCTCGCCAACCACCCGGCGCTCGCCGCGGCCTGGACCGAGTTCGCGCGCGCCATCCGCTACGAGAGCCGCAACCCGCGCGAGCTGCGCGAGCTCATGATCCTGCGCGGCGCGCAGGTGATGGGCTCGGAGTACGAGTGGGCGCAGCACCTGAGGATGGCGAGGAAGGCCGGCGTGCGCGAGGCGCAGATCGCGGCCCTGCCCGACTGGCGCAACTCCGCGCAGTTCAGCGAGCGCGAGAAGGCGGCGCTCGCGCTCGCGGAGGCGGTGACGCGCGCCGACGTGAGCGACGCGGTGTATGCCGAGGCCTCGAAACACTTCGGCCACCAGGACTTCGTCGAGCTCGCGCTCACCGCGGCGTTCTATGCGATGGTCGGCCGCATGCTCGACGCGATGCGCGTGCAGCTCGAGCCCGACGCGCGCGACTACGCCCCGCGCCTGCCCGCGCGCACGTGACCACCGCGCCGCGCCAGTACCGCTATTACGAGTTCGTGATGGCGGCGTTCGTCACGGTGCTCATCTGCTCGAACCTGATCGGCCCGGCGAAGATCTCGCAGGTCGAGCTGCCGGTGCTGGGCACGCTCGTCTTCGGCGCGGGCGTGCTGTTCTTTCCCATCTCGTACGTGTTCGGCGACATCCTCACCGAGGTGTATGGCTACGCGCGCGCGCGGCGCGTCATCTGGGCGGGGTTCGGCGGGCTTGCGTTCGCCTCGTTCATGGCCTGGGTGGTGGTTTCGCTGCCGGCCGCGCCCTTCTGGAAGAACCAGGAGGCCTACGAGATCGCCTTCGGCACCACCTGGCGCATCGCCGGCGCCTCGATGATCGCCTACTTCTGCGGCGAGTTCGTGAACTCCTACGTGCTCGCCAAGATGAAGATCGCCACCGCCGGCAAGTGGCTGTGGACGCGCACCATCGGCTCGACGATCGCCGGCGAGGCGGTGGATTCCGCGATCTTCTATCCGCTCGCCTTCTACGGCACGGACATCATCCCGAACGAGCAGCTGCCCAGGGTGATGGCCTTCCAGTTCGTCGCCAAGGTCCTGGTCGAGGTCGTGTTCACGCCGGTGACCTACAAGATCGTAGCGGCGCTCAAGCGCGCCGAGCACGAGGACTACTACGACCGGCGCACGAACTTCACGCCCTTCAGCCTGAAGACCTAATTAGGGACAGACCCCATTTTTCTCATCTGCGAATTGTTCGCAAATGAGAAAAATGGGGTCTGTCCCTATTTGCTGTACAGCCAGCGCAGCAGCGCGTCGTTTGCGCCTTCGGCGTCGGGCGCGTTAGGGTGGTTCATCAGCATGACGACGATCTGGCGCCGCCCCTTCGCGTCGAGCAGGTAGCCCGCCATGGCGCGCGCGTCCGACAGCAGCCCCGTCTTGAGGTGCGCCTGGCCCGCGACCGGCTCGCCGAGGAGGCGCTTCTTCATGGTGCCGTCGACCGCGGCGAGCGGCAGCGAGGCGATGAACTCGGGCATGACCGGGCTCCGCCAGGCGGCCTGCAGCAGCGCGGCGAGCGTGGCGGCGCTCGCGCGGTCGGTGCGCGACAGCCCCGAGCCGTTCTCGATCGACAGCTCGGGC
>JAOUIL010000041.1 GCA_029883975.1 Betaproteobacteria bacterium | reverse complement strand
CGGGCGACCTCGCCGTCATGCAGCCCGACGGCTACGTGAAGATCAAGGACCGCTCGAAGGACATCATCATCTCGGGCGGCGAGAACATCTCCTCCCTCGAGGTGGAAGACGCGCTCTACCGGCATCCCGCGGTGCTCGCCGCGGCGGTGGTCGCGCGCCCCGACCCGAAATGGGGCGAGACGCCCTGCGCCTTCGTCGAGCTGAAGCCCGGCGCGCAGGTGTCGGAGATCGAGCTGATCGAGTTCTGCCGCGGGCAGATGGCGAAGTTCAAGGCGCCGCGCGCCGTGGTGTTCGGCGAGCTGCCCAAGACCTCGACCGGCAAGATCCAGAAGTTCGTGCTGCGCGAGAAGGCCAGGTCGGCTTCCGCCATCGAGTGAGGAGGATTCCATGAGCGCCGTGCCCCAGTCCGAGCTGCCGGTCCTGCTGCGCGAAGATCTCAACGGCGTCACCACGCTGACGCTCAACCGCCCGCAGCAGATGAACCTGCTGACGCGCGAGATGATCGACGCGCTGCAGGCGGCGTTCGCCTCGATCGCGAAGGATCCCGACGTGCGCGTGGTCGTGATCGCGGCGGCCGGCAAGGGCTTCTGCGCCGGCCACGACCTGAAGGAAATCCGCGCGCTGAAGGAATTGCCGAAGATCGAGGGGCTGTTCTCCGCCTGCAGCCGCATGATGCTCACCATCCCGGCGCTGCCGCAGCCGGTGATCGCGCGCGTGCAGGGCGCCGCTGCGGCGGCAGGCTGCCAGCTGGTGGCGCAGTGCGACCTGGCCGTCGCTTCGGAAGCGGCGAAATTCACCACCCCCGGCGTGACCTGGGGCTTCTACTGCTCGACCCCCGGCGTGGCCGTCGGGCGCAACCTGCAGAGAAAGCACGCGCTCGAGATGCTGCTCACCGGCGACCTGGTGGACGCAAGGCGCGCGCTCGAATGGGGGCTCGTCAATCGGGTGGTGCCGGCGGACCAGCTCGAGGCGGAAACCGAGAAGCTGGCGCGCCAGCTTGCCGACAAGCCGCCGGCGACGGTCGCAGCGGGCAAGCGTGCCTTCTACAGCCAGATGGAGATGGGCACGGAGAAGGCCTACGAGCTCGCGAGCCACGTCATCTCCGCGAGCTTCGCGCATCCCGAAGGCCGCGAGGGCATGGACGCCTTCATCGACAAGCGCCCGCCGCCCGGCAAGAAGCAGTAGATGGGCCGCTACTACGAGGACTTCGCGGTCGGCGAGACCTACAAGCACTGGCCGGGCCGCACCATCACCGCGGCCGACAACACCTGGTTCACGCTGCTCACCATGAACCAGCACCCGATCCACTTCGACGAGGAGTACGCGAAGGGAACGGAGTTCGGCAGGCCGCTCGTGAACTCTACGCTCACGCTCGCCATCGTTGTAGGCATGAGCGTGCAGGACGTGAGCCAGAACGCGGTGGCCAACCTGGGCTGGACCGACATCGCGATGCCCGCGCCCGTGTTCAACGGCGACACGCTGTACGCCGAGTCCACGGTGCTGGAAAAGCGCGAGTCGATATCCCGTCCCACCCAGGGCATCGTCGGCGTGGCGACGCGCGCCTGGAAGCAGGACGGCACCACGGTGATGACCTTCAAACGCTCCGTACTGGTCCCGAAACGCCCATGAACACCGCAGAAGAAACGCAGATCCTCGACGCGATCGGCAAGTGGCTCGAGCGCGACGTGCGCCCCAAGGCGCGCGAGCTGGAGAAGAAGGACGAATATCCCGAGCAGATGGTCGAGCAGATGAAGGCCTTCGGCCTTTTCGGCGCCACCATCCCGCAGGAGTACGGCGGGCTTGGCCTGTCGTCCGCGACCTACGCCAAGATCGTGGCGCAGATCTCCGAGGTCTGGATGTCGCTCACCGGCATCTTCAACTCGCACCTCATCATGGCGGCGGCGGTCGCGCGCTACGGCACCCGGGCGCAGAAGGAGAAGTTCCTGCCCAGGTTCGCCTCCGGCGAGGTGCGCGGGGGCCTGGCGCTCACCGAGCCCGACTGCGGCACCGACCTGCAGGCGATCCGCACGCGCGCGGTGAAGCAGGGCGGCCATTACGTCGTCAACGGCACGAAGACCTGGATCTCGAACGGCATCAAGGGCTCGTGCTTCGCGCTGCTCGTCAAGACCGATCCCGAGGCGAAGCCGCGCCACAAGGGCATGACGATGTTCCTCGCCGAGAAGGGGCCGGGCTTCCGCGTGTCGAAGAAGCTGGAGAAGCTGGGCTACAAGGGCATCGACTCGGCCGAGCTCATCTTCGAGGACTTCCGCATCCCGGCGGAGAACCTGGTCGGCGGCGAGGAAGGCAAGGGGTTTCACCACGCCATCGGCGGCCTCGAGCTCGGCCGGATCAACGTCGCCGCGCGCGGCGTGGGCGTGGCGAACGCGGCGCTCAAGGACGCGGTGGCCTATTCCCAGGTGAGGAAGACCTTCGGCAAGCCGATCTGCGAGCACCAGGCGATCCAGCTGAAGCTCGGCGAGATGGCGACGCGCTGCGAGGCGGCGCGCCTGCTGGTGGAGAACGCTGCGCGCGCCTACGACGCCGGCGAGCGCTGCGACATGGAAGCGGGCATGGCGAAGTACTTCGCCTCGGAAGCCGCGCTGGAGAACTCGATCGAGGCGGTGCGCATCCACGGCGGCTACGGCTACTCCACCGAGTTCAACGTGGAGCGCTACTACCGCGATGCGCCGCTCATGTGCATCGGCGAGGGCACCAACGAGATGCAGCGCATCATCATCGCCCGGCAGCTGATCGCGCGGAACCCGGCCTGATGCTGCCGCTGGCGGGCGTGCGCATCCTCGCCGTGGAGGTGTACGGCGCCGGCCCCTTCGGCAGCGCGCACCTCGCCGACCTGGGCGCGGAAGTGATCAAGATCGAGCCGCGCGAAGGGGGCGACGTCTCCCGGTCCGTAGGCCCGTTCTTGCTCGGCGAGGACGACAGTGTCTTCTTCCAGTCGCTCAACCGCAACAAGAAGTCGCTGACGCTCGACCTCAAGCACCCGAAGGGCCGCGAGGTCCTGGAGAGGCTCGCGGCCACGGCCGATGGGCTGCTCTCCAACCTGCGCGGCGACCAGCCCGAGAAGCTGCGCATCCGCCACGCCGACCTCGCGCGCGCCAACCCGAAGCTGGTCTGCGCGCACCTCTCGGCCTACGGCCGCGACGGCGCGCGCAAGTCCTGGCCGGGCTACGACTACCTGATGCAGGGCGAGGCGGGCTTCCTTGGGCTCTCGGGCGAGCCGGACGGCCCGCCCGCGCGCATGGGACTGTCGGTCGTCGACTACTCGACCGGCACGACATGCGCGCTCGCGCTGCTCGCCGGGATCCTGCAGGCTCGCCACACGGGCAAGGGGCGCGACCTCGACGTCTCCCTGTACGACGTCGCCATGCACCTGCTCAACTACCCAGCGGCGTGGTACCTGAACGATGGCCTGGTCACGGAGCGCGTGGCGCGCTCCGCGCATCCGTTCATCGCCCCGTCGCAGCTCTATCGCACCCAGGACGGCTGGATCTTCGTGATGGCGCAGACGCAGCGCTTCTGGGAGGTGCTCGCCGATGCGCTCGGGCGCCGCGACCTCAAGGCGCAGTACCCGGACTTCGCCGCGCGCAAGGCGCACCGCGACGAGCTGACGAAGACCCTCGACGGCGAGTTCGGCAAGCGCACGACGGAAGCATGGCTCGCGCGGCTGCGCGGCACGGTGCCCTGCGCGCCGGTCTACGACCTGCCCAAGGCGCTGGAGAACCCGTATTTCCTCGAGCGCGGCGGCGTGCAGGTGTTCGACCACCCGGACAGACCCGGCTTCAAGCTGGTGGCGAGCCCGTTCCGGCTGGATGAACCGCTGCCGGCGCGGCCCGCGCCGAAGCTCGGCGAGCACACCGAGGCGCTCCTTGCGCAGCTCGGCTATTCCGCCGCGGACATCGCGGCGCTCAAGGCGGCGAAGGCGGCGGGATGAAGCTCGAGGGCGTGCGCGTCATCGACCTCACGCGCTTCCTGCCCGGGCCGCTCGCCACGCAGATGATGGCCGACCAGGGCGCCGAGGTGATCAAGGTCGAGTCGATCGACGAGGGCGAGCCGACGCGCGAGATCGGCGCCAAGCGCGACGGCGTGTCCGTCTATTTCGTGAACACCCAGCGCGGCAAGCGCAGCCTTGCGCTCAATCTCAAGGACCCCGAGGGCGTAGAGGTGCTGATGCGCCTCGCCGAAACGGCGGACGTGCTGATCGAGTCCTTCCGCCCGGGCGTGGTGGACCGCCTCGGCATCGGCTACGCGCAAGTCTCGAAGCGCGCGCCGCGCATCGTCTACGCCTCGATCGCCGCCTTCGGCCAGAGCGGCCCGTATCGCGACCTCGCGACGCACGACCTCGGCACCGAGGCGCTGACGGGCGTGCTGTCGCTCAACCGCGGCGGCGACGGCAAGCCCGCGATGCCCGCGCTCGCCAATGCCGACATGCTGGTCGCGACGATGACGCTCGCCGGCGTGCTGATGGCGCTGCTGCGCAGGAAGGACACGGGCAGGGGCGATTACCTCGACATGGCGATGGCGGATGCGCTGCTCGCGTGCCTGCCGAACAACATGGGCGTGGCCATGACCGAGCGCAGGCAGCTCGACCCGAAGTCCGAGCGCACGCTGGGCGGCAACGCGCTCTACAACATCTACGAGACCAAGGACGGCGACTTCGTCGTGCTCGGCGGCCAGGAGCTGAAATTCGCGAAGAACCTGCTCGAGCCGCTCGGGCGCCCGGATCTCGTGCAGCTGTGCAAGTTGCCGCCCGGGCCGGGGCAGGACCCGGTGCGCGCCTTCCTGCGCGAAACCTTCCGCACGAAGACCAAGTCCGAGTGGCTGGAATGGTTCAAGGGGCGCGACATCGCCTTTGCGCCGATGAAGACGCTGCCCGAGGTGCTCGAGGACCCGCATTTCAAGGCGCGCGGCATGGTGCTCAAGGACCACCGCGGCTGGGACCACCTCGGCATTCCGATCGCCTATCGCGACGAGCCCGGGCGCGTGAATTTCGAGGCGCCCGCGCACGGCCAGCACTCGGCGGCGATCCTGCGCTCGCTCGGCTATGCCGAGCGCGAGATCGCGCAGCTGCAGTCCCGTGGCGTCGTCACGGGCGCTTGAGCACGCACCTCGTCATCCTCAACCCGGTCGCCGGGCGCGGGCGGCTGCGCCGCGAGTGGCCGCGCGTGGCCGATCGACTGCACGCGGCCGGCGTCGACTTCGAGGTCGCCGAGACCGAGCGGCCCGGACACGGCGTCGAGCTCGCGGAGCGCGCTTCGCACGAGTACGGCGCGGTGATCGCCGCGGGCGGCGACGGCACCGTGCACGAGGTGGCAAACGGCCTGCTGCGCGCGCGCGGCGGCGCGGCGCTCGGCGTGCTGCCGCTGGGCGGCGGCGACGACTTCGTGAAAATGCTGCCCGCGCGAGATCCGGTCGAGCGGCTCGCCGCGCCACGGCCGCTCGCGTTCGACGCCGGCGTGATCCGCTCGGGCAGCGAAGTCCGCTACTTCGCCAACGGCATGGACATCGGCTTCGGCGCGCACGGCGCCTACAACATCCGCAAGGTGCCGCGCGTGTTCACGGGGCTCGCGGCCTACCTCGGCGCGATCGCGCTGACGCTGGTTCGCTATCCCAAGCTTCAGGTGAAGCTGCAACTGGACGATGACGCGCCGTTCGAGCAGACCACCGCGATGACGGCGGTGATGAACGGGCGCGCCTTTGGCGGGAGCTTCCACGTCTGCCCGGACGCGCGCGCCGACGACGGCGTGCTCGACCTGCTGATCGCCGAGGGCGTCGGGCGTCTCGCGATCCTCGGCATCGTGCCGAAGATCATGCGCGGCGCGCACGGCGGCCACCCGCGCCTGCGGCTCGCGCGTGCGAGGCGCGTAGTGCTGGAATCGGAGCAGCCGCTGCTCGTCGAGGCGGACGGCGAGATCGCGTTCGAGGACGCCCGGCGGCTGGAGATCGAGGTGCTGCCGGGCGCGCTGCGCGTGCTCGCCTGACGCCGCGCATGGACGCCGGGGAGCCGAGGGAGTAGTATCCGCCGCCGTGAATCGCTTCTGGCTCGTGCGCGCGGTCGCGCTGCTGATGCTGGTGTCCGGCATGCAGGCCGGCGCGCTGCGCGGCATCGACACCGGCGACGAGCGCTACTACGGCAACCCGGAAACCAGCACGGCGGTGCGCCCCGAGGCGCGCAAGTCCGATGTCATTCCATTGCCCGAGCCGGCGGCGCAGCCGCCGCAGCCGCAGCAATGGGCCTCCGGCGACGCGCTGCCGCAACCCGGCCAGCTGCCCGCCGGCGCGCGCGCCCTGCCGCAGCACCGCGTTCCCGACCCCACCGGCCCGCCGCGGGCCTGACTCCGCACCGTCGTTTCCCGTAGTCCGTCGCAACGCGATGCGGCGCGCGCGCGAGCGCGCGCGTCGTCCGTGGAGTCCGTCATGGAACAAGCGCAGTCCGGGATGCAGCGGCTCGTGCTGGCCGTCGACCTGCTGAGCAGGACCGTAGGCCACGCCTTCGCCTGGTGCATCGCCATCCTCACGCTCGGCACCTGCTTCGAGGTGCTGGTGCGCTACGTGCTGAACGATCCCACCAGCTGGGCGTTCGACATGAGCTACCTGATGTACGCCGGCGTGTTCTACATGGCCGGCGCCTACACGCTGTCGCGCGCCGCGCACGTGCGCGCCGACATGTTCTACCGCATGTGGCGCCCGCGCACGCAGGCGCGCGTCGAGCTGGTGCTGTACGTGTTCTTCTTCTTTCCCGGCATCCTCGCGCTGGTGGTCGCCGGCTGGGGCTACGGCTTCGAGTCGGTGCGCATCGGCGAGGTGAGCGTCAACAGCCCGGCGGGCGTGCCGATCTGGCCGCTGAAGATGATGATCCCCGTCGGCGCGGGCCTGCTCGCGCTGCAGGGCCTGGCCGAGGTGCTGCGCTGCCTGCAGTGCCTGCGCGACGGCCGCTGGCCCGCACGGCTGCACGATGTCGAGGAGCTCGAGAACCAGATCCTGCGCAAGGCGGCCGAGCAGCAGCGGGAGTCCGGGTCATGAGCGATCCCGTCGTCGCGCTGGTCATGCTGGGCATCCTGGTGGGCACGATCCTGATTGGCTTTCCGGTCGCGTTCACGCTGATGGCGCTCGGCGTGGGCTTCGGCTACTACGCCTACTGGCAGCCCGACCAGGCCTTCTTCGACAACCGCGTGTTCTACCTGCTCACGCAGAACACCTTCACGGTGATGAGCAACGACACGCTGGTCTCGATCCCGCTGTTCCTGCTGATGGGCTACATGGTGGAGCGCGCCAACATCCTCGACAACCTGTTCGGCAGCCTGCAGGTGGCGCTGCGCCGGGTGCCGGGGTCGCTGGCGGTGGCGACGCTCGCCACCTGCGCGCTGTTCGCCACCGCCACCGGCATCGTCGGCGCGGTGGTGACGCTGATGGGGCTGCTCGCCTTCCCGCAGATGCTCAAGGCCGGCTACGACACGCGCGTCGCGGCCGGCGTGGTGTGCGCCGGCGGCTGCCTCGGGATCCTGATCCCGCCCTCGATCATGCTGATCGTGTACGGCGCGCAGGCGAGCATCTCCGTGGTCAAGCTTTACGCCGCCGCGCTGCTGCCGGGCTTCCTGCTCGCCGGCCTGTACATCGCGTACGTCGTCCTGCTGGCGGTGCTGCGCCCGCAGAGCGCGCCGCCGCTGCCGCAAGAGAAGGGACAGGTGCCGCTCGGCCGGCTGCTCGGCATGCTGGTGCGCTCCTTCGTGCCGCTCGCGCTGCTCATCCTGTCGGTGCTCGGCGCCATCATGTTCGGACTGGCGACGCCCACCGAAGCGGCCGCGGTCGGCGCCTTCGGTGCGGTCGTGCTCGCGGCCTGCTACCGCTCGCTCACCTGGCAGGGGATGCGCGAGGCGGTCTACCTCACCGCGCGCACCTCGGCCATGGTGTGCTGGCTGTTCGTCGGCTCCGCGACCTTCGCCTCGATCTTCGCCTACCTGGGCGGCGAGGGCCTGATCAAGGCGACGGTGCTCGGCATGAACCTCAGCCCGGTGACCTTCCTGCTGCTGTCGCAGTTCATCATCTTCCTGCTCGGCTGGCCGCTGGAATGGACCGAGATCATCATCATCTTCGTGCCCATCTTCCTGCCGATGCTCGGGCACTTCCAGATCGACCCGCTGATGTTCGGCGTGCTGGTGGCGCTCAACCTGCAGACTGCCTTCCTGTCGCCGCCGATGGCGATGGCCGCGTACTATCTGAAGGGCGTCGCGCCGAAGAACGTGCTGCTCACGCAAATCTTCGGCGGCTGCCTGCCGTTCCTGTACATCGTCATCCTGAGCATGGTGATCGTCTACCTCTTCCCGCAGATCGTGCTGTGGCTGCCGAGCGCGCTCTACGGCTGAAGCGGAGACCCCATGGAACTGTTCTCGCCCGAAGGCGCTGTACGCCGTGTACACGCTGGCGCGCGCCTGACCCTTTGGCTATGATGGCCGTTGGGTCCTTGCCCCATGGGAGAAACAAGATGCAGGTAGTGGCGAGACTGGCGTCGGCCGCGGCCGGCCTGGCAGTAGCGGCGCTCGTCCACGCGCAAGGCGCGGACGAGCTGTGGCAGATGACCACGCGCATGGAGATGGAGGGCATGCAGATGCCCGCCATGTCCCAGCAGGTGTGCATGAAGAAGGGCGAGACGCGCGCCGAAGGGCTCGGGCAGCAGGACCGCAACTGCAAGGTCACCGAGCAGCGGCGCACCGCCAACAAGCTCACCTGGAAGGTCGTGTGCACGGGCGACGAGCCAATGACCGGCGTGGGCGAGATGACGCGCAACCGCGACACGCTCGAGGGGCGCATGCTGATGAAGGGCAAGGACGGGGAGATGAAGATCGTCTACTCGGGCAGGCTGAGCGGCGCCTGCAACGCGCAGACGCACCAGGATCCGCAGATCGCGGCCGCGCAGCAGCAGGTCGCGGCCATGCAGGCGCAGAGCAACGCGCAGATCGCGCAGATGTGCGGTGATGCGATCGCGAGGTTCCAGACGGTGGTCTTCGAGATGCAGGGCAGTCCCTGCCTCGCGCGTAAGGGCGAGTACTGCGCGCACGTGAAGAAAACGGCGAACGGCATGCGCACGCCCGCCGGCTACCGCAAGGCGCTTCAGACGGAGGGCCTGCGCGGCGACGGCTGGCAGGACGCAGCGAGATTCTGCGGCGTGCCGGGTGACCAGGTGCTCGCCGCCGCGTGCAAGAGCGCCGTCGCCGAGCGTGACGGGAAGTTCATGGCGGACTACAAGTGCACGGTCGATGCGCAGGCGCTCGCTGCAGCGTGCAAGAGCGGCGTGACGGAGCGCGACTGGATTTTCGTCGCCGCCCAGTGCCCGGCCGAGACGCAGAAGCTCGGCGCCGAGCACTGCGCGGGCCGCGAGTACACCGTCGCCATGAGCTCGGAGTACAAGCCGCTCTGCGCCAAGTACGCAGGCAGCTTCGCCCAGCCGCAGCGCGCCGCAGCCAAGCCTGCCGCGGCGCCGTCCTCGTCCGATGCCGTGACCGAGGGCGTCAAGGAAGGCGTGCGCGGGCTGCGCAAGCTGTTCGGCAACTGAGCGCGCGGTTCCTCCTCGCGGCGCTCCTCGCGGCCGCGCCGGCCGCGCACGCCGAGGACCCGTTTCCGGGGGTCGCCGCCGCCTACCTGGTGATCGTGGACAGCGCGCCACGCTGGGAGCGCGCGGCGGACGCGCGCCGCCAGCCGGCGAGCCTCGCCAAATTGATGAGCGCGCTGGTGGTGGTGCAGGAAGGAGACCTCGACCAGGTGGTCGCCGTCCCGCCGCGCGCGGCGACGGCGCGCGGCTCGCGGCTCGGCCTGCGCGAAGGCGAGCGGTTGCCCGCGCGCGCGCTGCTCGGCGCCATGGTGGTCGGCTCCGCGAACGACGCCTGCCTCGCGCTGGCGCTGCGCAATGGCGGCGTCGAGCGCTTCGTCGCGCGCATGAACGACGGCGCGCGCGCGCTGGGCCTGCGCCGCACGCGCTTCGCCGATCCCTGCGGCTTCGACGCGGACGACCAGCACAGCACGGCGCGCGACCTCGCGCGCCTCGCCGAGGCGTTCATGGCCGAGCCGCAGCTCGCCGCGCTCGCCGGGCGGCGCGCGCTCGCGTTGGCCACCGCGGACGGGCGCGCGCTCGAGGTCAGGACCACCAACGTCCTGCTGGAGCACTTTCCCGGCACGCTCGGCGTGAAGACCGGCCGCACGCGGCGCGCGGGCCACAACCTCATCGTGCTCGCCGAGCGCGGCGGCCGGCGCGTGCTGCTGGTGATGCTCGGCGCCCGCGACCGCTGGTGGGACGCGCATGCCATCCTCGAGCGGGCGCTGGCGCGCTAGCGCGCTCGTTGCCGCGGCGCTCGCCGCGTACGCCGGCGCCTTCGCGGGCGCGTTCCAGTTCGACGACTTCAACGTCATCGTGCGCGAGGGCGCGGTGCATTCGCCCGGCGCCTGGTGGGACTCCATGCCCGGCATCCGGCCGCTGCTCAAGCTCTCCTATGCCCTGTCTTGGGTCGCCGGGGGCGGGAGCACGCTGCCGTTCCACGCGCTGAACGTCGCGCTGCATGCGGCGAACGTGCTGCTCGCCTGGGCGATCCTGCGGCTGGTCTTCGAGCGCATGGGGGCGGGTGGCGATGGGTTCGCCGCCTTCGCGGCGGCGCTGCTCTTCGCGCTGCATCCCGCGCATACCGAGGCGGTGACCTACATCTCCGGGCGCTCGGTGTCGATGATGGCCTCCTTCTATCTCGCAGCGGTGCTCGCGCACTTGCGCGAGGGGCCGCGCTGGCTTTCGCCGTTGTTTTTCGCGCTGGCGCTCGGCGTGAAGGAAGTGGCAGTCACGCTGCCCGCGGCGCTCGTGCTGTGCGAAGCGCTAGACCTGCGCCGGCCGTTCCGTTGGCGCGAAGCGCTGCGGCGCAGCGCGCCGCACTGGGCGCTGCTGGCGCTGGCAGTTGCGCTCATGGGCGCGCTTTCGCGCTATCGCGAGATGCTGGAGACGAGCCTCGCGCTGCGCGCGCCGCTCGAGCAGCTCGAGCTGCAGCTCGGCGCGCTCCTCCGGCACGTGGGCGTGCTGACGCTCGCGGTGCCGCCCAACATCGACCCGCAGGTGACGCCGCTGCCGGCCGGCGCGGGATTCGCGGTGCTGGCGGCGATCGGCGTCGGCGTCGCGCTGTTGCGCGCACAGCCCTGGTACGCCTTCGCGATCCTCTGGTTCCTGCTGCACCTCGCGCCGACCAATTCGATCCTGCCGCGGCTGGATGCGGCGAACGATCGGCAGCTCTATCTCGCGTCCATCGGCCCGCTCGCGCTGGCCGGGCTGGCGATCTCCCTCATGCCGCGATGGCGGATGGCGCTCGTCGCCATCGGCGCGCTTGCTCTCGGCGCCGGGACGGTGCTGCGCAACCAGGACTACCGATCGGAGGTCGCGCTGTGGGGCGACACGGTGGAAAAGTCGCCCGGCAGCGCGCGCGCCTGGAACAACTTGGGCTACGCCTACCAGGGCGAAGGGCGGCGCGAGGCGGCTTGTGCAACCTATGCGCGCGCGCTGCAGCTCGATGCCGGGCAGCTGCGCGCGCGCGTCAACGCCGCAGAGCTCAGATGTACCCCGGCCCCTCGATCGCCGGATGCTTCGCCAGGAAGTCCTCGTTGACCTCGACCCCGAGCCCCGGCTTGTCCAGCGGCCAGACGTTGCCGTCCTTGTCGACCATCCCCGGGTTCTGCACCAGCTCGTCCCTGAACCTGTTCGACTTCGACACGTCACCCTCGAAGTAGCCGCCGTTGTCGATCGCGGCGAGGAAGTGGATGGTCGCGGCGTGGTTGAGGCCCGTCATCGAGCTGTGCGGATGGATCGGCAGCTTCCACGCCGAGGCCATGGCCGCGATGCGCAACGCCTCGGTAATGCCGCCGGTCTTGGAGAGGTCCGGCTGCAGGATGGTGATCGCCCCGTCCTCGATCACGCGGTTGAACTCGAACCGCGTGTAGTGGTTCTCCCCCGCGGCGAGCGGCGTGCGACCGAAGCCCCTCGCCATCCGGTAGCTGCGATAGTCGTGCGCGGGGAAGGGCTCCTCGAGCCAGCTGACGTTCAGCTCGTCCATGCCCGGCATCACTTGCCGCACGTCCTCCACGGCGTAGCCGATGTTCGCGTCGGTGAGGATGACGAGCTCCTCGCCGCAGGCCTTGCGCACGGCGCGGACGCGCTCGAGGTCGCGCTTGACGGAATCGCCTACACGCAGCTTCACCGCCCGGTAGCCCGCATCCAGGCTCTTCCCGAGTTCCTCGATCAGTTGCGCGGGCGGCTGGTAGCCGAGCGACACGCCGCCGGCGTAGGCGGGGATTCCCCGTCTCGCGCCGCCGAGCAGCCGGTAGAGCGGCATGCCGGCGGCCTTGCCGCGGATGTCCCACAGCGCCATGTCGATGCCGCTCATCGCCAGGCACGTTCCCGCGCCCATGCCGTGGCTGGCGAGCTGCTTGTCGTAGATCTTCTTCCACACGCCTACGACGTCCGCGGCGTCCATGCCGAGCACGAGCTGCCGGAGCGTGGTGTCGATCAGCTTTGCCACCGCGGTGTGCGCGCGCCCGTGGTGCGACTCGCCCCAGCCCACGAGCCCGCTCGCGGTCGTGACCTTGACGACGACGGCGTCGCGCTTGATCGCGGTGCCGATGCCGAGCGCGACGCGATGCGCCGGCGGCACCGGGAACGAGGTGGGGTAGGCCTTGAGGTCAGCGATCCTGAGGTCGGCAGGCATCCCAGCACTCCGGGTTGACGAAATTGACCGGCTTCTCGCCGGCGAGCATGCGCAGCGTCTCGTCCGCGGCGCGCACCGCGGCGCGCGCGCGCGACTCGCGCGTGCTGCCCGCGAGGTGCGGCGTGAGGATGACGTTGTTCAGCGCGAACAGCGGGTGCCCCTCCTGGATGCGGTAGTGCTCGTAGACGTCGAGCATGGCGCCCGCGATGCGCCGATCGTGCAGCGCCTCGACGAGCGCTTTCTCGTCGACCACCGGCCCGCGTCCCACGTTGATGAGCCAGCTCGAGGGCTTCATCGCCGCGAACCGCCCCGCGCCGAACAGGTGATGCGTCTCCGGCGTGAGCGGGCAGGCGAGCACCACGAAGTCGGACTGCGCGACGAGCGCATCGAGATCGGCGGCCTCGGCCTCGGGCGGCAGGCGCTCCAGGCGCCGCTGGTGGCCCAGCACGCGCATGCCGAAGCCGTGCCGGCAGATCTTCGCCACACGCGCGCCGATCTCGCCCACGCCGACGATGCCGGCGGTGAGCCCGGCGATCTCGCGCGCGATGAAGGCGAGCTTGCGCGCCTCGTCCCAGGGCTGCGTGCGCATGGCGCCGGTGATCGCGGCGATGTTGCGCGCCAGCATCAGCATGGCCATGACGCAGTACTCGGCGACCGACTGCGCGTTCGAGCCGGGCAGGTTGGCCACCGGCACGCCCCGGGCGCTGGCCGCCGCGAGCGGCACGAGATCGGTCCCGGTGCCGTGGATGGTGATCGCGCGCACGCGCGGCGCCGCCTCGAGGATGTCGTCGGGGAGCTTCGAGCGGATGATGAGGGCATCCGCCTCCGCGGCAAGCCGCTTGACCGTAGGCGCGCTGCCCTCGGGCGCGAGCACCACCTCGACGCCGCGCGAGCGCAGCAGCTCCTCGCCCGACGCATCGATCGGGTCGGTCAGCAGGACGCGGCTCATTGCAGCAGTGCGTCGGCGAACGCGTCGTCCGCCGGCGCGAGCGGGTCGCGCGGCTCGAGGCGGTGGCGGCGCACGAGCCTCGCGAGCAGCGGCCTGCCTTCCCGCTCGTGCAGCGCCGCCGCGCAGGCGTAGTACAGGCCAGTGGCCGCCTGGCGCGCGTGCGGCTCGTCCGCGTTGCGCGCGAAGTCCGCCGCCTTGCCGAGGTCGAGCGCCATCGCGTCGAGCGCCTTTTCCTTGCGGATCGCGCGCAGCACGTCGAGCGCGACGATGTTGGAGGTGCCCTCCCAGATCGAGCCGAGGTGCGCGTCGCGCAGCAGCCGCGCGTCCGACCACTCCTCGACGTAGCCGACGCCGCCGCGCACCTCCATCGCGTCGCCCGTCACGCGGCGCGCGTCGCGGCAGGCGCGGAACTTGAGCAGCGGGGTCAGTAGGCGGACTCTGCGACGAGACGTCTCATCGCCCGCGTCGGCCTTCGCCAGCTCTACGGCGGTGTAGAGCATCACCGAGCGCGCCGCTTCCGTCGGCACCATGAGCTTGAGCAGCTGGCGGCGCATCAGCGGCAGCTCGATCAGCGGCTTGCCGAAGGCGACGCGGCGCCTGGCGACGAACAGCGCTTCGGTCAGTGCGCGGCGCATCATGCCGGCAGCGCGCATGCCGTTCGACAGCCGCGACATGTTGATCATGTCCGCCATCTGCACGAAGCCGCGCTGCGGGTCGCCTACGAGAAAGGCGAGGGCGCCTTCCAGGCGGATCTCGCCGCTCGGCATGTCGCGCGTGCCGAGCTTGTCCTTCAGGCGCACGACGCGATAGGCGTTGGGCGCGCCGTCCGGCAGCAGCTTCGGCAAGAGGAAGAGCGAAAGCCCTTTCGTGCCCGCCGGCGCGCCGTCGAGGCGCGCGAGGACGAGCGCGAGGCCCGCATCCGCGTTCGAGCAGAACCACTTGTCGCCGTAGAGCCGCCAGTGCTCGCCGTCCTTGAGCGCGCGCGTGGCGGTGGCGCCGACATCCGAGCCCGCGCCCTGCTCGGTCATGAACATCGCCCCTTGCGTGAGCGCGTCGAGGTCCTGCTGCGTGAGTCCCGGCAGGTAGCGTGCAACGAGCGCCGGATCGCCGAACTTGCGGATCGTGCGCGTGAGCGCATCGGTCATCGAGAGCGGGCAGCAGGCGCCGAACTCGGCCTGCACATAGAGATAGGTGAGCGCGTACTTGGCGATCGGCGGCAGCGGCTCGGGCCAGCCGAGCACGCCGCCGCGATGCGACATCGCGGCGAGGCCGAACTCGCCGAACGCGATCTCCTCGAGCCGCCGGTAGGACGGGTGCTTCTCGATCCACTGCCGGTCCTCTCCCGCGCGCGTGCGGTGGTGGAGCACCGGCGGATTGCGGTCGGCAGTCGCGGCGAGGCGGTCGAGCTCGTCGCCCGCGAGCGCACCCAGGCGCTCGAGATGCGGCAGCAGGTGCGCCTGGAGCCGCGGCTCCATGTAGTGCCGCAGGAGCCGCGCGTACTCGGGGTCCGCGTGGAAGAGGTTGAGACCCCGGCTGTCGGGGAGCGCCGCCTGCGACAGCGGCTCGTGCGGTCTCATTACTCCCGGAAGGACGGGTCGCGCCGGTCGAGCATGCGCAGCAGCGCCGGCCACTCGAGCTCGGTGATCCTGCGGCGCTTGCCCGGCGCGTAGCGCTCGTTGGTGGTGCGGATCACGTCGGCGCCGGGGTGGTTGAGCTCGGTGTTGCAGGCCATGGCCATCAGCTGCGCCTGGCAGGCGCGCTCCAGCCAGTGCAGCACGACGAAGGCCTCGCACACCGTGCTGCCCGCCGTGAGCAGCCCGTGGTTGCGCAGGATCATGGCCGACGCCTGGCCGAGGTCGCGCACCAGGCGCTGCTGCTCGTCGAGGTCGATCGCCGGGCCCTCGTAGTCGTGATAGGCGATCTGGCCGAAGAACATCGCGTTCTGCGTGAGCGGCAGCAGGCCGCATTTCAGCGCCGAGACCGCCATGCCGGCGGGCGAATGGGTGTGGATCACGCAGCCGACGTCCTGGCGGCCGCGATGGATCGCGCTGTGGATGACGAAGCCCGCCTGGTTGATGCCGTAGCCGGTGCCCGAGTCGAGCACTACCTTGCCGTCGAAGTCGATCTTGACGAGGCTCGAGGCGGTGACCTCCTCGTACGCGTAGCCGTAGGCATTGATGAGGAAGTGGCCTTCCTCGCCCGGCACGCGCGCGGTGGCGTGGTTGTAGATGAGGTCGTTCATGCCGAAGTGCGCGATCAGCCGGTAGCAGGCGGCGAGGTCGACGCGCGCTTGCCACTCCGCGGGGCTCACCTTGCTGCGCAGCGAGGGAATGTTCACGTGCGAGAGGTCGGTCATAGCGTGTCCTTCGTTCCGAGTAGCGCGGTGATCTGGCTGGAGAGCACACCGCCGTTGCCGTGGGCGAGCGCCACCGCGGCGTCCTTCACCTGCCGCGCCCCGCCTTCCCCGCGCAATTGTCGCACCGCTTCGACGAGGAGGAATATCCCGTACATGCCCGGATGCACGCAGGACAGCCCCCCGCCGTTGGTGTTCACCGGCAGCTCGCCCCCCGGCGCGATGCGACCGCCCGAGACGAAGGCGCCGCCTTCGCCTTTCCCGCAGAATCCGAGGTCCTCCAGGAAGAGCAACGTGTTGATGGTGAACGCGTCATAGAGTTCCACGACGTCCACGTCCTGCGGTCCGAGGCCCGCCATCTCAAACGCGCGCTGCCCCGACTCGGTCGCCGCCGTCACGGTGAGATCGGGCATCGAGGAGATCTGCCGGTGCCAGTGCGCCGCGCCCACGCCGAGCAGGTAGGCGGGAGGCTTCGGGAAGTCCTTCGCGCGTTCGGCGCGCGTCAGCACGTAGGCGCCGCCGCCGTCCGTGACCAGGCAGCAGTCGCGCACCGTAAGCGGGTCGCTCACCATGCGCGATCCAAGCACGTCCTCGACCGTCAGCGGCTCGCGCGCGAACGCTTCCGGATTGAGCTGCGCCCACTGGCGTGCCGCGACCGCGATTTCAGCCAGTTGCGCGCGCGTCGTGCCGTACTGGTGCATGTGCCGCGCAGCAGCGAGCGCATAGGAGGTTGGTGGGTTGAAAGGCTTGTACGGATGCTCGAAGGGCTGCGGGTCGAGCGCCATCTTGTACTTGCCGGCCTCCGCGCGGCCCACGCCGGTGCGCTGGCTGGAGCCGTACGCGACGAGGATCGTGTCGCACAGGCCCGCGTTCAGCGCGAGCGCCGCCGGGATCAGGTGCCCCACGAACGACGAACCGCCGACCATCGTGGACTCGGTGAACTTCGGGTGCACGCCGAGGTGCTCGGCGAGCGCAAGGCCCGACATGAAGATGTTGGTGCTCGCGACCACGATGCCGTCTACGTCGCGGGCACTCAGTCCGGCGTCGCCGAGCGCGTTCTTCGCCGCGGCCGCCGCGATCTCCATCTCCGTCCAGCCGGGCGCCTCGCCGCAGCCGGCCAGTCCCACGCCCGCGATGGCGACCGATCCCCTCATGCGGGCGTGAACTCCACGAGGCCCTCGGCGATGCGCGCCTTCACCGCCATGCCGATCGTCACGTCCTGCGGCGCGACGCCGGCCACGCGGCTCATCATGCGCACGCCCTCGGCGAGGTCCACCAGGCACACGTTGTAGTCGCCGCCGTCGCCAGGCTTCCTGCGCACGACCGTGGTCGAGTACACGGTGCCGCGGCCGCTCGCGGCCACCCAGCCGAGCTCGCCCGAGCCGCAGTGCGGGCACAGGACGCGCGGGTAGAAGACGTGCTTCGCGCAGGCGGCGCACTGCTGGATCTCGAAGCGCCCCGCGGCGAGCGCGTCGAAGAAACGCTTCTCAGGCCCGGAGGGTGGCGACATGCTGGCCTTCGGCGACCTGCTCGCCTTCCGCGACGTGCAGCGCCTCGAGCACACCGGCGGCGGGCGAGGGCACCGGGATCTCCATCTTCATGCACTCTACGAGCAGCAGCGTGTCTTCAGCGGCGACGCGGCTGCCGGCGCAGGCCTCGATGCGCACCACCTTGCCGGCCACCTCGCAGCGGATTTCGAACGTCGCCATGGGCGCGCCGATTATTGCAGATGTCCTGTGCAACAATCGAGCGCGAAAGTCGAAATGAAGGCACACCCGGCACCGGTGGTCCGCGGCATGCTGTGGATGGCGGCCACCGGGCTGCTGTTCCTGCTGCTCAACACCACCATGAAGAAGCTTTCCCACGAGTTCGATCCGTGGCTGGTGGGCTTCCTGCGCTATCTGCTCGGCGCGCTGGTCATGATCCCGCCCGCGCTGCGCCTGGGCGCGGCAGCGCTGTGGCCCAAGGCGCCCAAGCTGCAGTTCCTGCGCGGCCTGTTCCACGCGGGCGGCATGACGCTGTGGTTCGCGGCGCTGCCGATGGTGTCGCTCGCCGAGCTGACGGCGATCGGCTTCAGCGGCCCGATCTTCATCTGCCTGGGCGCCGTGGCGTTCCTGCACGAGCGCATGAGCGGCGCGCGCTGGGTCGCAGTGCTGCTCGGCTTCGCCGGCGTGATCATCGTGCTGAAGCCCTGGCAGGGCGGCGGGTTCGGCGGCATCTCGCCCGGCATGCTGCTCATGCTCGCGTCCGCCCCGGTTTTCGCCGGCTCTTTCCTCGTCGCCAAGGCGCTCACGCGCCACGATCGCTCCGAGGTGGTGGTCCTGTGGCAGCACCTTTGGGTCTCGATCCTGCTCGCGCCGCTCGCGCTCTCCTACTGGACGCCCCCCACGCCCGCGCAGTGGGCGCTGCTCGTGCTGTGCGGCTTCCTCGGCGCGGGCGGACACTACTGCATGATCCGCGCCTTCCGGGTGGCCGACATCTCCGCCGTGCAGTCGGTGAAATTCCTGGAGCTGGTCTGGGCGGCGATCCTCGGCTGGATCGTGTTCGGTACCACGCCGGCGGGCGCTACCGTGGCGGGAGGCGTGGTGATCCTGGCAGCGACGCTCCTTCTCGCGCGGCACGAGTCGCGCGCTGAGGCCGCACGGGGCAGGCCATGACGGTGCACACCGGTCGGCCGCCTACACCTGCCCTGCAGGGCCTGGTCACCTCGCCGCACAGCCTCGCCTCGTCGGCCGGCGTCGACGTCCTGCGCGCCGGGGGCTCGGCGGTCGACGCGGCGATCGCCACGAGCGCGGCGCTCAGCGTCCTCTATCCGCACATGACGGGAATCGGCGGGGACGCCTTCTGGCTGATCCACGAAGGCGCGACCGGCGCCGTGCGCTACCTGTGCGGCGGCGGGCAGGCGGCCGCGTTGGCCGATCCGGCGTGGTTCCGCGAGCGCGGCCACACCGAGATCCCCCTCAAAGGCATCGCGCCGGCGACGCTGACCGTGCCGGGCGCGGTCGCCAGCTGGGCGGCAGCGCACGCGCGCTACGGCCGGCTGTCGCTTGGGCGCTGCCTGGAGCAGGCGATCGGGTACGCGCGGGAGGGCGCGCCCGTCACCGCGCGGCTCGCGCGGTTCATCGCGCTGTCGAAAGACGAGCTCGCGGCGTGCCCGGAGGCGGCAGCGATCTTCCTGAAGGGGGGCGCCACGCTGGTCAATCCAGGCCTCGCGCGCTCGCTGGAGCGCATTGCGCACGCGGGCCGCGCCGGCTTCTACGAAGGCGAGACGGCGCACGAGCTGGCGCGCTACGCCGAGGCGCACGGCGGCTTCTTCCGGCCGTCGGACTTCGCGGCGCAGGAGGCGCAGTGGGGCGAGCCGCTGGTGGGCAGCTATCGCGGGGCGACGATCTACAACACGCCGCCGCCGACGCAGGGCTTCGCCGTGCTGCAGATGCTCAACCTGCTCGAGCCGTTCGAGCTGCACCGCCGGCCGCTGCTGGGTCCGGACCGCGTGCACCTGCAGGTGCAGGCCAAGCAGCTCGCGTTCCACGACCGCGACCGCTGGCTGGCGGATCCGCGCTTCGCGCCGGTGCCGGTCGAGCGATTGATCTCGAAGGCCTATGCCGACGCGCGACGCGGGCTCATCGATCCGCAGCGCGCGCTGCCTTGGGACAGGGTTCCCTCGCACGGCTCGCTCGCGGGAGACACGGTGTTCGTGGCGGCGATCGACCGTGAAGGCAACGCGGTGGCGCTCGTCCACAGCCTGTACGGGATCTTCGGCTCGGCGGTCGTCGCGGGTGAAACCGGCGTCGTGCTGCAGAACCGGGGCGCCTACTTCCATCTGGACCCGGCGCACCCGAACGTGCTGCAGCCCGGGAAGATCCCCATGCACACGCTGATCGCCTCGATGGCCAAGCGCGACGGCAAGCTGTGGTGCGTCCTCGGTTGCATGGGTGCGGACGGGCAGCCGCAGATCCAGCTGCAGGCGTACTCGGGCTTGATCGACCACGGGCTCGACATCCAGCAGGCGGTGGAGATGCCGCGGTTCCTCTCCGGCCGGTTCGCGCTCGGCGAGGCGCGCGACACGCTGCACGTGGAGGCGCGCTTCCCGCCGGCCACGATCGACGAGCTCGCGCGCCGCGGCCATCCGGTGGATCGCTGGGGCGACTGGAACGAGCTCGCCGGGCACGCGCACGGCATCCTGGTCGACCCGGCCACGGGCGTGCGCTGGGGCGGCGCCGATCCGCGCAGCGACGGCGCGGCGATCGGCTACTGAGGGCGCGTTCGCTATGATCCGCCTGGCATGAGTTGGGAAAAGGAGCTCGAGGAGCTGGCGCGGAGGAAGGCGCTTGCCGCGCAGATGGGCGGCGCGGAGAAGGTCGCGCGCCACAAGGGCCTGGGCAAGCTCACGGTGCGCGAGCGCATCGAGGCGCTCGCAGACGCCGGCAGCTTCCACGAGCTGGGCAGCATCGCCGGCAAGGCGAGCTACGACGCCGAAGGCAATCTCGCGGGCTTCATCCCGGCGAATCTCGTCATGGGCCGCGCGAAGCTCGACGGCCGGGCGGTGGCGGTGGCCGGCGACGACTTTACCGTGCGCGGCGGCGCGGCGGACGCGGGCATCCGCGGCAAGCTCGTCACCGTCGAGCGCATGGCGCTCGACCTGCGCCTGCCACTCATCCGGCTCGTCGACGGCACGGGCGGCGGCGGCTCGGTGAAGTCGATCGAGATCGAGGGCCGTACGCTGCTGCCGAGCATGCCCGTGTGGCAGCTGTGCGTAGACAACCTCTCGCAGGTGCCGGTGGTGTCGCTCGCGCTCGGCTCGGTGGCGGGACTGGGCGCGGCGCGCGTCGCGGCGAGCCACTACTCGGTGATCGTGAAGGACACCGCGCAGATGTTCGTCGCCGGCCCGCCGGTAGTGGCGCGCGTGGGTGAGGTTCTCGACAAGAACGAGCTGGGCGGCAGCGACATCCACACGAAGAACGGCGCGATCGACGACGAGGCTGCCTCGGAGACCGAGGCCTTCGCGATGGCACGAAGATTCCTGTCGTATCTGCCGAGCTCCGTGCACGAGCTGCCCGCGCGCACCGAGCCGAAGGACGACCCGAAGCGCCGCGACGAGTGGCTCCTTGGCGCGATCCCGCGCGACCAGAAGAAGGTCTACAAGATGCGCCCGATCGTCGAGGCGCTCGTCGACCAGGGCAGCTTCTTCGAGATCGGCCGGCGCTGGGGCAAGCCGGTGATCACCGGCCTCGCGCGCCTGGACGGCTGGCCGGTGGCCGTGATGGCGAGCGACCCGTACCAGTACGGCGGCGCGTGGACCGCGGACGCCTGCGACAAGGTGATCCGGCTCGTCGACCTCGCGCAGACCTTCCACCTGCCGGTGGTGCACCTCGTGGACGTGCCTGGCTTCCTCATCGGCCGCCAGGCGGAGGAGGCCGGCACCATCCGCCACGGCGCGCGCGCCATGCAGGCGATCTACCAGTGCACGGTGCCCTGGTGCGCGATCCTGGTGCGCAAGGTCTATGGCGTGGCGGGCGCGGCGCACATGAACCCGGCGCGCTTCGGCATGCGCTACGCCTGGCCCTCGGGCGACTGGGGGTCGCTGCCCATCGCGGGCGGACTGGAAGCCGCGTACAAGGCGGAGCTCGAAGCTGCCCCGGACCCGAAGGCGAAGCTCGCCGAGATCGAGGCGCGGCTGGCGAAGCTGAGTTCGCCGTTTCGCAGCGCCGAGTCCTACCTCGTCGAGGAGATCATCGACCCGCGCGACACGCGCGCCATCCTCACCGAGTTCGCCAACCTCGCCGCGCCGCTGAGGACGCCGGGGCCGCCGAGCTTCGGCTACCGCCCATGACGCTGCGCGCGGCGCTCGCGCCGGGATCGATCGCCGTCGTCGGCGCCTCGGACAACCCGCACAAGGTCGGCGGGCGGCCGATCCTCTACATGAAGCGCTATGGCTACCGTGGCGCGATCTACCCGATCAACCCGGGCCGCGCGGAAGTCCAGGGCCTGAAGGCGTACAAGGCGATCGGCGATACTCCGCAGGCGCCGGATCTCGCGGTGATCGCGGTGGCGGGCGACGAGGCGGTGCGCGCGGTCGAGGAATGCGCGGCGCGCGGCGTGCAGGTCGCGGTGGTGATGACTTCGGGCTTCGGCGAGCTCGGCGCCGAGGGCAAGGCGGCGCAGGCGCGCATGGCTGCCGCGGCAAAGGCGGCCGGCATGCGCCTGGTCGGCCCCAATTGCCAGGGTCTCGCCAACTTCGCCACCGGCGCGGTGGCGAACTTCTCCACGGTTTTTCACGAGATCGAGGCGCGCGACGGCCCGGTGGCCATCGTCAGCCAGAGCGGCGCCTGCTCGCAGGCGATCTACATCCTCGCGCGCCAGCGCGGCCTCGACGTGCGCCACGTGCACGCGACCGGCAACGAGGCCGACGTGACGGTGGCCGACCTCGCCGCCGAGATCGTGCAGGAGGAGGGCGTGCGGCTGGTGCTCCTGTATATGGAGGCAATCCAGCGCCCGGCGGTGTTGGCGCAGGCGGCGGAAGCGGCGCGCGCGCGCGACCTGCCGATCGTCGCCGTCAAGGCGGGCCGCACGGCAAGCGGCGTCAAGGCGGCGTCCTCGCACACCGGCGCGCTGGCGAGCGAGGACCGCGTCATCGACGCCTTCTTCGCCAAGCACGCGATCTGGCGCGCCGCCGACCCGCAGGAGCTGGTCGCCGCCGGCCAGCTGTATCTCGCGGGCGGGCGGCCGAAGGGCCGGCGCTTCGTCGCCGTGAGCAATTCGGGCGCGAGCTGTGTCATGGCGGCGGACGCCGCGGAAGAAATGGAGCTCGAATTGCCGCAGTTCGGGGAAGCGACCCAGGCGAAGCTGAAGCAGGTCCTGCCGGCGTACGCGACGGCGTCCAACCCGCTCGACGTCACGGGCGCGCTCCTCGGCGACAGCGGCCTCATCGGCGCCTCGCTCGAGGTCCTCGGCGCGGACGACGCCTGCGACCTGCTGATGCTGGCTATCCCCATCGCGGGCGCCGGCTACGACGTGCCGCGCTTCGCGCGCGACGCGGCCGCATTCCAGGCACAGCGCGGCAAAGCCGTGGCGCTCGCCGCGCCGCAGGCCGAGGTGCGCGCCGAGTTCGAGAAGCTCGGCGTGCCGGCCTTCGCGCGCGAGCGCGACGCGATGCTCGCGCTACGCCAGCTCGCGGCGCACAGCGCGCTGCTGCGCCAGCGGCCCGCGGTGTCGGGCGCAAAGGCGTCGCCGGCGCTGCCCGCGGGCAAGACGGGCTTTCTCGACGAGTTCGAGAGCCTCGCGCTCCTCGCGCAGGCGGGCGTCGCCGTGGTCGAGCACCGGCTATGTCGCAGCGAGGCCGAGGCGCGCGCGGCCTACGCCGCGCTCGGGCCGAAGGTGGTGGTCAAGGCCTGCTCGGCGAGCGTGCCGCACAAGACCGAGCAGGGACTGGTGCGCGTGGGCCTGACGAGCGCGGACGCGGTGGCGCAGGCGTTCCGCGACTTCAAGCCGCGGCTGCCCGCGGGCGACGGCGTGTTGGTGGCGCGGCACGCGTCCGGCCGGCGCGAGCTCGCGCTCGGCGCGCGCCTGGATCCGCTGTTCGGCCCGGTGGTGATGGTCGGCGACGGCGGCATCTATCTGGAGGCGCTGAAGGACTTCCGGCTGCTGCTGGCACCGTTCTCCCGCGACGACGTGCTCGCGGCGCTCGCCGGGCTGCGCATGGCGCCCCTCCTGGGTGCACTGCGCGGGCAGCCGCCGCTCGATGTGGGTGCATTCGCGGACATGGCGGTCCATCTCGGTGCGGCCATGCGCGGCTGGCAGGGTCGCGTCGCCTCGGTGGACGTCAATCCGGTGATGCTGTTCGAGCAGGGCCGGGGCGCGCTCGCGGTCGACGCGCTCGTCGAACTCGCCCCGGCTTGCGCCAACCCGGGCTAAACTTGGATACTGGCATCCCGTTTCGGGAGTATTCACGGAGGAGGAGGGTTCATGAAGCGTCGTAAATTCCTACAAGGCGCAGCGGCGGGCGGCGTAGCCGCGGCGGCCGCAACGGTATCCGCGCCGGCAATCTCGCAGGGCATCAAGCAGTTGAAGATGGTGACTACCTGGCCGAAGAACTTTCCCGGCCTGGGCACCGGCGCCGAGCGGCTCGCCGCGCGCATCAACACCATGTCCGGCGGCTCGCTCGAGGTAAAGGTATACGCGGGCGGCGAGCTGGTGCCGCCGTTCGAGTCGTTCAACGCCGTGCGCGACGGCAAGGCCGAGATGAGCCACTCGGTCTCGTACTACTGGCAGGGCCATTCGCCGGCGTTCAACTTCTTCGCCGCGGTCCCGTACGGCTTCAACGCCGCGGAGCACGCCGCGTGGATGCTGTGGGGCGACGGCCACAAGCTGTGGACCGAGCTGTGCGACCAGTTCAACATCGTCCCGTTCATGCGTGCCTCGACCGGCGTGCAGATGGGCGGCTGGTTCCGCAAGGAAATGAAGACCATGGACGACTTCAAGGGCCTGAAGTTCCGCATGCCGGGACTGGGCGGTGAAGTGCTGCGCCGCCTCGGCGCCACGGTGGTCAACCTGCCGGGTGGCGAGATCTTTCCCGCGCTGCAGGCCGGCACTATCGACGGCACCGAGTGGGTCGGACCCTGGAACGACCTCGCCTTCGGCTTCTACAAAGTGGCGAAGTACTACTACTGGCCCGGCTTCCACGAGCCCTGCACGACCGGCGAGGTGCTGGTCAACAAGAAGGTGTGGCAGGGGTTGTCGAAGCAGCAGCAGGAGATCATCTCGGTCGCGATCCAGGCCGAGGCGACGATCGAGCTCGCCGAGTTCAACTACAAGAGCGGCGATGCGCTCGATACGCTGCTCACCAAGCACAACGTGCAGCTGCGCAAGTTCCCGGACGACATGCTGAAGAACATGGGGCAAGCTGCGGTCGACGTGGTGGCCGAAGTCGGCAACAAGGACGCCTTCACCAAGAAGGTGTACGAGAGCTTCGTCGCGGCGCGCAAGAAGGCCATTGGCTGGAGTGCGCTCGGCGAGCAGGGCTACATGAATGCCCGCTCGTTGATGAAGCTGTAGCCGATCGCATCGACGGGCACTTCCGGGCGCGGTGAAGCCGCGCCCGGAATCCTGTTGCCGGATGAGGTCCCTCAAGCGCATCGCGGACGCCGTAGACGCCGCCAACGACTGGATCGGGCGTGCCTTCGCCTGGCTCACGCTCGGCATGGTGCTCACCGAGTTTACGGTCGTGCTGTCGCGCTACGTGTTCGGCCTGGGCTCGACGATCATGCAGGAATCCATCGTCTACATGCACGCGACGGTGTTCCTGGTGTGCGCCGGCTATGCGCTGGTGCATAACGGGCACGTACGCTGCGACATCTTCTATGCCTCGATGACGCCGCGCACGCGGGCGATCGTCGACATCATCGGCACGATCGTCTTCCTGCTGCCCATGTGCGTGCTGCTGGGATGGATGGCCTGGCCCTACGTCAAGGCGTCGTGGGCCGTCATGGAGATCTCGCAGGAGGGCCGGCTGGGAATCCCGGCGGTCTACCTCCTGAAGACGCTCATCCTGGTGTTTACGGGGCTGCTGACCCTGCAGGCGCTGTCGCTCATCGTGCAATCGGCGCTGGTGGTGGTCGGCGCCGCGCCGAACCGGGGGCGCGTCGACGGTGAGCCCGCGAGCGGGGGAGGGGCCGCGTGAAGGAGATCCTCTCCCTGCTAATGTTCGCCGGACTATGCAGCTTCGTCCTGCTCGGCTTCCCGGTGTCGTTTACGCTCGCCGGCACCGCGCTCGTTTTCGCGCTGGCCGGTATCGCGTTCAGCGTGTTCGATCCGGACTTCCTGGGCGTGTTGCCGCACCGCGTGTACGGCGTAATGACCAACGAGGTGCTGATCGCGATTCCGCTGTTCATCTTCATGGGGGTGATGCTCGAGCGCTCCAAGGTCGCCGAAGAGCTGCTCGACACCATGGGACAGCTTTTCGGCAGGCTGCGGGGCGGGCTGGGCATCTCCGTTTCGGTGGTC
>JAOUIL010000040.1 GCA_029883975.1 Betaproteobacteria bacterium | reverse complement strand
GGCGGCTCGCGCCGCTACGTCGAGGCGATCGCGCGCGGATTGGCCGACGTGCGCCTGTCCACCCCGGTGCGCAGGCTGCGCCGCGAGCGCGCGCAGGCCTGGGTGAACGGCGAGCGCTTCGACGCCGTCGTGCTCGCCTGCCACAGCGACCAGGCGCTCGCGCTGCTTGGCGCGGAGGCGAGCCCCGCCGAGCGCGCCGTGCTCTCGGCGATCCCCTACCAGAAGAACCGCGCGCTGCTGCATACCGACACCAAGCTCCTGCCGAAGAACCCCCGCGTCTGGTCGGCGTGGAACTACGCTGCCGGCGCCGACGCGCCGCAGGGCCGGCCGGTGAGCGTGCACTACCTGATCGACAAGCTGCAGCCGCTGCCCTTTGCGCAGCCGGTCATCGTCTCGCTCAACCCGCATCGCGAGCCGGACGCCTCGCGGGTGATCGGCGAATTCGACTACGATCATCCCGTGTTCGGCGCGGGCGCGGCGGCGGCGCAGGCGCGGCTGCCCGAAATCCAGGGCGCGCGCAGCACCTGGTACTGCGGCGCCTGGACGCGCTACGGCTTCCACGAGGACGGCTTCGGCTCGGCGCTGGAGGTCGCGCGCGCGCTCGACGTGGAACCGCTGCGGCAGGCCGCATGAGCGCCGAGCTGCTCACCGGGCGCGTCATGCACCGGCGGCTGCGGCCGGTGCAGAACCATTTCTCCTACCGCGTGTTCTTCCTGCGCCTGCCGCTCACGCGCCTGGAGCAGGCCGGCATCCCGCTCAATCGCCCGGCGCTCGCGAGCTTTCACTTCCGCGACCACGGCGCGCGCGACGGCACGCACCCGCTCGCGTGGATCCGTGCGCTGCTCGCACGCGAGGGTGTCGAGGCCGACGGCGAGGTCTGGCTGCAGTGCTTCCCGCGCGTGCTCGGCTACGTCTTCAACCCGGTGAGCTTCTGGTTCTGCGAGGACCGCCACGGGCAGCTCAAGGCGGTGCTCGCGGAGGTCAACAACACCTTCGGCGAGCGCCACAGCTACCTGCTGCGCGCCGACCGAGAGCTCGAGGCGCGCAAGCAGTTCCATGTGTCGCCCTTCTTCCCGGTGGCCGGCCGCTACCGCTTCCATTTCGAGGAGCGCGGCGCCCGGCGCATGGCGCGCATCGACTACCTCGACGACCGGGGCCCCTTGCTCTACACCAGCATCTCGGGAACGCCGCGGCCGCTGACGCGCACGCGCCTCACCCTCGCGCTGCTCGCGCACCCCTTCATGACCTTCGCCGTCGTGGCACGCATCCACTGGCAGGCGCTGCGCCTTTGGACAAGGCGCGTACCCTTTTTCGCCAAGCCGCCCGCGCCCGCAGAGGAGCTGTCGCGATGAGCGCCGCGCTCGTCCTGCGCACGCTGCAGCGCCTGGAGAACGGCCGGCTCGAGGTCGCGCTGCCAGGCGGCGAGCGGCGCGACTTCGGCGCAAGCGACGGCGCGCGCGCCGACCTCGAAGTGCGCAGCCGCGCCGCCTTCTCGCGCATCCTGCGCGCGGGCGACATCGGCTTCGCCGAGGGCTATCTGGAAGCCGAGTGGACCACCTCGGACCTGCCGCGTCTGCTGACGCTGCTCGCCGCGAACCGCGAGCCGCTCGAGCGGCCGATCTACGGCGGCTTTCTCGGGCGCCTGGCCAACCGGCTGCTGCATCTGGCGCGCGCCAACACGCGCGCCGGGAGCCGCCGCAACATCGCCGCCCACTACGACCTCGGCAACGACTTCTACGCGCTCTGGCTCGACCCTACGATGACCTACTCGAGCGCACTCTATGCGGGCAACGCTGCACGCACGCTCGAGGAGGCTCAGCGCGCCAAGCTCGCACGCGCGCTCGAGCGCCTGCAGCTCGCGCCCGGCGCGCGGCTGCTCGAGATCGGCTGCGGCTGGGGCTCGTTCGCCGAGCTCGCGGCGGCGAACGGCCATCACGTCACCGGGCTCACGCTCTCGGCCGAGCAGCTCGCCTACGCGCGCAAGCGCCTCGGCGCCGCGGCGGCGATCGAGCTGCGCGATTACCGGGACGAGCGCGGCCGCTACGACGCGGTCGTCTCCGTCGAGATGATCGAGGCGGTGGGCGAGCGCTGGTGGCCGGCGTATTTCGCGAAGATCGCCGAAGCGCTGCCCGCGGGCGGGCGCGCCCTGGTGCAGGCGATCGTCATCCGCGACGAGCTCTTCCCGCGTTACCGCACCGGGACCGATTTCATCCAGAAGTACATTTTCCCCGGCGGCATGCTGCCGTCGCCCGCGCGCTTCGAGCTCGAGGCGGCGGCGGCGGGCCTGCGCGTCGCCGAGGCGCACCGCTTCGGCCCCGATTACGCGCATACGCTCGCCGAGTGGCGCCGGCGCTTCCTCGCGCGCTGGGAAGACGTGCGCGCGCTCGGCTTCGACGAGCGCTTCCGCCGCCTGTGGGAGTTCTACCTCGCCTACTGCGAGGCGGGCTTCGCCACCGGCTCCACCGACGTCGTCCAGTACCTGCTGGTGAAGCGATGAGGCTGCTACTCCTCCTCGCCCTCGCTCTCGGCACCGCACAGGCGGGCGCGATGAACCCCGTCGGCGAAGGCACGATGCGCTGGTTCGGCCTCAAGATCTACGAGGCGCGGCTGTGGACCCCCGGCGGCGCGCCGGACTTCGCGCGGCCGCTGCGCCTGGAGCTGCGCTACGCGCGCGCGCTGCGCGGCGCGGCGATCGCCGAGCGCTCCGACGAGGAGATCGCGCGCCTGGGCTTCGGCACGCCGGCGGAGCGCGCGGCGTGGCTGGCGGCGATGCGGCGCCTGTTTCCCGACGTGGCGTCCGGCGACACGCTCGCAGGCGAGCACGTGCCGGGCTTCGGCGCGCGCTTCCTGCGCAATGGCGCGCCGCTCGGCGAGGTGGCCGACCCCGCTTTCTCGCGCGCCTTCTTCTCCATCTGGCTCGACCCGCGCACCAGCGCGCCCGGGCTGCGCGCCGCGCTGCTGGGCAAGCCGTGACGCTCACCCGGCCGCAGCTGGCCGCCTACGGGGCGCTCGGCCTGCCGCTCGCCGCCGCCGCGCTGCCCGTGTACGTGCACCTGCCCAATCTGTACGGCGGTGTGCTCGGCATGAACCTCGCCCTGCTCGGCGCCGTGCTGCTCGTGGCGCGCCTGGCGGACGCAGTCGTCGACCCGCTGCTCGGCGCGCTCGCCGATCGCCTGCAGCGGCCGCGGCTGCTGATCGCGCTCGGCGTGGCGCTGCTCGTTGCGGGCCTCGCCGCGGTGTTCAATCCGCCCGGCGCATTGTGGTGGTGGCTGGCGGCGGCGCTCGTGCCCCTCTACCTCGGCTTCAGCCTGGCGAGCATCGCCTTCCAGGCCTGGGGCGCCCTGCTCGGCGAGACGCCGCACGAGCGCACGCGCGTCTCCGCCTGGCGCGAAGGCTTCGGCCTCGCCGGCGTGGTGCTCGCCTCGGTCGCGCCGACGCTGCTCGCACCGCGCATGGAGGACGGGCTGTCGCGCTTCACCCTGGTGCTCGCCTCCGTGGCCGCAGTCTGTGCTTCGCTCACGCTGCTGCGCGCGCCCCAGCCGGCGCGCGCGCCCGCGCGCGCGGCGCTCGACCTTGGAGCGCTCGCCGTGCCCTTCGCCAATCCCGCCTTCAAGCCGCTGTTCGCCGCGTTCATCGCCAACGGCATCGCCGCGGCACTGCCGGCGACGCTGGTGCTCTTCTTCGTCAACGACGCGCTCGGCGCACCGCAGCTCGCCGGGGCCTTCCTCGCCGCCTACTTCCTCGCCGGCGCGGCGAGCCTGCCGCTCTGGACGGCGCTCGCGCGCCGCATGGGCAAGAGAAACGCCTGGCTTGCCTCGATGGCGGCGAGCGTGGCGGCCTTTGCCGGCGCGCTCGCCCTCGGCGCCGGCGACGTTGCCGGCTTCGCCGCGGTGTGCCTGCTCTCGGGCCTTGCGCTCGGCGGCGACCTCGCGCTGCCCCCCGCGATGCTCGCCGACGCGATCCGCGCGCGCGGCGACGAGCCGCGCGCCGGCGCCTACTTCGGCCTGTGGAACTTCGCCACCAAGCTCAACCTCGCGCTCGCCGCCGGGCTCGCGCTTCCGCTGCTCGCCGCGGCGGGCTACGTGCCCGGCACGAGCACCGCTCTCGCACCGCTGTATTTCGCCTATTGCCTGGTGCCCTGCGCGCTCAAGCTCGCGGCGGCGGCGGTTCTGTGGAGGACGCACGCATGAAACTCTGGCTGCCCGCCGCGCTCGCCCTGCTGGCGGGCTGCTCGACGCTCGGCCCCGACGCCTATCGCGACCAGCGGCCGAGGTTCGACCTGTTCGAGTACTTCGACGGCACGGTGGACGCCTGGGGCCAGTTCGAGGACCGCTCCGGCAAGGTCGTGAAGCGCTTCGTGGTGCTGATCCGGGGCACGGTGCGCGACGGCCGGCTCACGCTGGAAGAGGACTTCAAGTACTCCGACGGCACCGAGGAGCGCCGCGTCTGGACGATCACGCGCGCGGGCGAAGGGCGCTACCGCGGCACGGCCGCGGACGTGGTCGGCGAGGCCGAGGGGCGCTCGGCCGGCAACGCGCTCAACTGGCGCTACACGCTCGCGCTGGTCGTCGACGGCCGCACCTGGCACGTGAACTTCGACGACTGGATGTTCCTGCACGAAGGCGGAGTGCTGCTCAACCGCGCGCAGATGTCGAAGTTCGGCCTTCGCCTGGGCGAGGTGTTCATCGCCTTCCGCCGCCGCGCCTGATGCCGCTCAATCCGCCGATCGCAAGCTGGCAGGGACGCCGCGTGTGGGTGGTGGGCGCCTCGAGCGGCATCGGCGCCGAGACCGCCGCCCTGCTGCAGGCGCGCGGCGCGCGCGTCGCCGTGTCTGCGCGCTCGGCCGAGACGTTGCGCACGCGCTTCGGGGCGCAAGCAGCCATCGTCCCCGCGGACGTGACCGATGCGGACGGCCTGCGTGCTGCGGCGCGCGAGGTCGCGTCCAACTGGGATGGCATCGACCTGACCCTGAACTTCGCCGGCACCTACCAGGAAATGCGCCCGTGGACCATGAATCTCGGCGCCGTGCGGCACATCGTGGAGTTGAATCTCCTCGGCGCCTTCAACCTGCTCGCCGCATTGCAGCCCTACCTGAAGGAAGGCACGGGGCTCGGTTTCGCAGCCTCGGTCGCCGGCTACGGCGGGCTGCCCAACAGCCTCGCCTACGGCGCCACGAAGGCAGCGCTCATCAACCTCGCGCAGTCGCTGTGGCTCGACTACTGCGCGCGCGGCGTCGCCGTGTACCTGATCAACCCGGGCTTCGTCGCCACGCCGCTCACGGCGAAGAACCGCTTTCCGATGCCGTTCATCATCCCGGCCGCCGAGGCCGCGCGCCGCACGCTGGCGGGGCTGGAGCGCGGCGCGTTCGAGATCCATTATCCGCGGCGCTTCTCGCGCCTGCTGAAGCTGCTCAACCTCCTGCCGCAGGGCCTGTACTTCAGATGCGTGCGCCGCTTCACCGGGATCTGAGCACGCTCGTCGACTGGTACGAGACGCTGACGCCCGAGACGCTCGGGCGCATGGGGGAGTTCTACGCCGCCGACGCCTGGTTCAAGGATCCGTTCAACGAGGTGAGCGGCCTGCAGGCCATCCAGCACGTCTTCGCGCACATGTTCGCAACCCTGCGCGCGCCGCGCTTTCGCATCACCGGCCGGATCGCGGACGAGAGCGGCGCCTTCCTCGCCTGGGAGTTCCGCTTCGGCGCCGGACGGCGCGAGTACGAGGTGCGCGGCGCGACGCACCTGAGGTGGAACGGCCGCGGCAAGATCGTCTATCACCGCGACTACTGGGACACCGCGGAGGAGCTGTACGCGAAGGTCCCGCTGCTCGGCGCCCTGATGCGGCTGCTGCGCCGGCGTCTCGCCGCGCGTTAGGAGAAGTGCGGGCCGATGCGGTCGAGCCGGTCGGTGATCACGCAGTCCACGCCCAGGCCGAGCAGCCGCTTCGCGGGTCGCCGGTCGTTCACCGTCCAGGCCACCACGGCGCAGCCCGCCGCATGCGCCTCGTGCACCACGCGCGCCTTCAGCATCCGGTAGTTGGCGTGCAGCGCGACGCACTCGAGGTCGCGCAGCATCTCGCCCCAGTGCGGCGGCAGGCGCGTGAGCAGCAGCCCGCGCGGCAGCCGCGGCGCCGCCTCGCGCGCGGCGGCGAGCGCCACGGGCGAGAAGGAGGAGAGGACGGGCGGATGCGCCGCGCCGTGCCACAGCTCCGCGGCCATGCGCGCCACCGCCTCGCCGGTGCGCCGCTCGAAGCCGTGCGCCGGCTTGATCTCCACGTTCGCCCACAGGCCGAGCACGTGGCACAGCCGCGCCGCGTCCTCGAAGCGCGGAATGCGCTCGCCGCGCCACCTGGCGCCGTGCCAGGCGCCGGCGTCGAGGTGCGCGAGCCGCGCGTAGGGCGTCGCCGATACCGCGCCGCGCGCCCCCGTGGTGCGCTCCAGCGTACGGTCGTGGATCAGCACCGGCACGCCGTCGCCCGCGAGCATGACGTCGATCTCGATGCCCTTGAATCCCATGCTGGCGCCCAGGCGAATGGCGCCGAGCGTGTTCTCGGGCGCGAGCGTGCCGCCGCCGCGATGCGCGACGATCCTCGGGTAGGGCCAGCGGCTCATGCGGGGTGCGGCGCGTGCCGCGCGCTCAGTCCTCGATGCGCCGGGTGCTCTCCGGGTCGAACAGGTGCACGTGCTCGGCCGAGAAGCGCAGCGGCAGGCGCCCCTCCTTCGCCAGGATCGAGATGTGCAGGCGCGCGGCGACCCGCATGCCCTGCTTGTCGGCGCCCAGGTGCCCGTAGACCAGCGAATCCGAGCCGAGCAGCTCGAGGAAATCGATGTCGGGGCTGAGCAGCGCCTCGCTCTGCGCGCAGGTCTCGAAGTGCTCCGGGCGCACGCCGAGCAGCACGTCGCGGCCCTCGAGCGCAGGCCGCGGCTCGGGCAGGCGCACGCTGATCTCGCCGTCGTGGGCGAGCACCTTGCCGCCCTGCGCGATGCGCCCGGGGATCAGGTTCATGGGCGGCGAGCCGATGAAGGCGGCGACGAAGGTGGTGGCGGGCTTCTGGTACACCTCGAGCGGAGCGCCGATCTGCTCGGCGCGCCCCGCGTTCATCACCATCATGCGGTGCGCGAGCGTCATCGCCTCGACCTGGTCGTGCGTGACGTACAGCGTCGTGGTCTTCAGGCGCTGGTGCAGCGCCTGCAGCTCGCTCCTCATCTGCACGCGCAGCTTGGCGTCGAGGTTGGACAGCGGCTCGTCGAACAGGAACACCTTGGGCTCGCGCACGATGGCGCGCCCCATCGCCACGCGCTGGCGCTGGCCGCCGGAGAGCTCGCGTGGCCGGCGCTTGAGAAGCTTGTCCAGCTCGAGAATCTCGGCCGCGCGCTGCACGCGTTTTTCGATCTCCGCCTTCGGCCGGCCCTGGATCCTCAGCCCGTAGGCCATGTTCTGGTACACGCTCATGTGCGGGTAGAGCGCGTAGTTCTGGAACACCATGGCGATGTCGCGGTCCTTGGGCTCGAGCTCGTTCACCACGCGCTCGCCGATGGCGATCTCGCCCGAGGTGATGGACTCCAGCCCCGCCACCATGCGCAGCAGCGTCGACTTGCCGCAGCCGGACGGCCCGACCATGACGACGAACTCGCCGTCGGCGATGTCCATGGAGATGCCCTGGATCACCTTGACGGGCCCGAAGGACTTGTGGACGTCGCGAATCGCTACGCCGGCCATTATTTCTCGGTCTCCACCAGGCCCTTCACGAACCACTTCTGCATCAGCAGCACCACGACCGCCGGCGGCAGCATGGCGAGGATCGCGGTGGCCATGATCAGCTGCCACTCGTTGGCCGCGTCGCCGCCTACGATCATGCGCTTGATGCCGATCACCACCGTGTACATCTCCTCCTCGCTGGTGATCAGCAGCGGCCACAGGTACTGGTTCCAGCCGTAGATGAACTGGATGACGAACAGCGCCGCCATGGTGGTCTTCGAAAGCGGCAGCACCACGTCCCAGAAGAAGCGCATCGGCCCCGCGCCATCGATGCGCGCGGCCTCCGCCAGCTCATCGGGGATGGTCATGAAGAACTGGCGGAACAGGAACGTCGCGGTGGCCGAGGCGATGAGCGGCAGCGTGAGGCCGGCGTAAGTGTTCAGCAGCCCCAGGTCCGACATCACTTCGTAGGTGGGGATGATGCGCACTTCGACCGGCAGCATCAGGGTGACGAAGATCATCCAGAAGAAGAAATTGCGCAGCGGGAAGCGGAAGTAGACGATGGCGAACGAGGACAGGATCGAGATGGTGATCTTGCCCACCGGGATGACGAGCGCCATGATCATGCTGTTCACCAGCATGTCGGCCACCGCCGCCTTGGAACCCTTGGTCGAGCCGGCGGTCAGCACCTGCGTGTAGTTCTGGACGAGCTGGTCGCCCGGCAGCAGCGACATCGGCATCTGCATGACCTGCTCGAGCGTCTGCGTCGAGGCGATGAAGGCGACGTACAGCGGGAAGGCGATGATGAGCGCGCCGCCGATCAGCACGGCGTGCGAGACGAAGTCGAGGAGCGGCCGGCGCTCGATCATCTAGTAGTGCACCTTGCGCTCGATGTAGCGGAACTGGATCGCCGTGAGGCCGATGACGATGATCATCAGGATCACCGACTGCGCCGAGGAGCCGCCGATGTCGGCCGCCTTCATGCCGTCGTAGTAGACCTTGTAGACGAGGATCTGCGTCGCCTGCGCCGGCCCGCCTTGCGTCGTGGCGTCGATGACGCCGAAGGTCTCGAAGAAGGCGTAGACGATGTCCACCACCAGCAGGAAGAAGGTGACGGGCGAGAGCAGCGGCACGACGATGCTCCAGAAGCGCCGCGCCGGCCCCGCGCCGTCGATGGCCGCCGCCTCGATCAGCGACTTGGGGATGGATTGCAGCCCGGCGAGGAAGAACAGGAAATTGTGCGGGATCTGCTTCCACGCCGAGGCGATCACCACCAGCAGCATGGCCTGGTCGCCCTTCAGGACCCAGTTCCAGTCTACGCCGAGGCCCTTGAGGACGTAGGTGATGATGCCGATCGAGGGCGCGAACATGAACGACCACAGCACGGCGGCGACGGCGGCCGCCACCGCGTAGGGCCAGATGAGGATCGTCTTGTAGACCAGCGCGCCGCGCACCACGCGGTCGGCCATCACGGCGAGCAGCAGCGCGATGGAGATGCTGAGCGCCGCGACCGAGAAGCTGAAGATCGCCGTGGTGCGGAACGAGGCCCAATAGTTCCGCTCGCCGAACAGAGCGATGAAGTTGTCGAACCAGACGAACTGGGTGGACAGCCCGAAGGCGTCCTGCAGCTGGAAGGAGAACCAGACCGCCTGGAAGGCCGGCCAGAAGAAGAAGACGACCGTGATCGCGAGCTGCGGTGCCAGCAGCGCGTACGGCAGCCACGCCGAGCGGAAGGTGACCCGCTTTTCCATTCCGCTCGGTGAGGCCGGTCCTGCTGCGCTGCCTTACTTGTTGGCCGCCTGGAACTTGCGCAGGATCTCGTTGCCGCGCTTCACCGCGTCGTTCATCGCGGTCTTCGCGTCCTTCTTGCCGGCGAACACGGCTTCCATCTCCTCCTCGAACACCTCGCGGCCCTGGACGAAATTGCCGAAGCGCAGGCCCTTGGAGTTCGCCGTAGGCGCCTTGTTGGTGAGCTGCAGCACCGCCATGTCGCGTCCGGGGTTCTGGTCGTAGAAGCCGGACTTCTTCGTGAGCTCGTAGGCCGCCAGCGTGATCGGCACGTATCCGGTCTTGATGTGCCACTCCATCTGGATCTCGGGCTGGGAGAGGAACGTAAAGAACTTCGCCACGCCCTTGTACTCCGCGGCCTTGCGGCCGGACATCACCCAGAGCGACGCCCCGCCGATGATCGAGTTCTGCGGCGCGCCCTTCACGTCGTCGTGATACGGCAGCATGGAAAGCTGCCAGTCGGTCTTGCCCGCCTTGATCGTGCCCGCCAGCGCGCCGGCGCTGATGGTGGCCATCGCGCACTCGCCCGCCTGGAACTTGCCGTCCGCCTGATTGGTGCGCCCGGCGTAGGTGAACAGGCCCTTCTTCGCCATGTCGCCGAGCATGGCGACATGCTTCACGTGAAGCGGCGAATTGATCTGGAACACGGTGTCGAAGCCGGCCATGCCGTTCTGCTTGGTGCCGATCGGCACGTTGTGCCAGGCGCTGAAGTTCTCGATGTGCACCCACGACGGCCAGCCGGTGGTGTAGACGCAGTCCTGGCCGGCGGCCTTCAGCTTCTCGGCCGTCGCGGTCAATTCCTTCCAGGTCTTGGGGGGCACCGGTGGCAGGCCCGCCGCCTTGAACTTGTTGCGGTCGATGTAGAACAGCGCCGTCGAGCTGTTGAACGGCAGCGACAGCATGTTGCCCTTGGTGTCGGAGTAGTACCCGGCCACCGCCGGCAGGTAGGCCTTCGGATCGAATTTCTCGCCCGACTCCTTCATGAGCTGGTACACCGGCTTGACGGCGCCCTTGGCCGCCATCATCGTCGCCGTGCCCACCTCGAACACCTGCACGATGTGCGGCGGGTTCTTGGCGCGGTAGGCCGCGATCGCCGCGGTCATCGACTCGGGGTAGCTCCCCTTGTAGATGGCGTTGACCTTGTACTCCTTTTGGCTCTCGTTGAACTTGTTCGCGAGGCCGTTCAGCGCCTCGCCCAGCGCCCCGCCCATCGAGTGCCACCACTGGATCTCGACCTGCGCCTGGGCCGGAAGGGCGAAGGCGCCCGCGATCACGGCGGCAATCAGCTTGATACGCATGAGTTTCTCCTCTTTGGTATGCAGCCCGCGGCACCCGGCCGCCGGCCTCGTTCGATCTGACTACTGCAGCGGATCCGGGACTTGACCTGGATCAAGCCCTCCCTGTCTGCGTGCGAACGATACCAGAGCCCACATTGCAATACGAGGACAGCGGCGAACCTGTGCCCCGCCCGGCCGGCCGGGGCAATTGCTATAGTTGCCCGACCATGGCCGCCCCGCACGAACTGTCCGCCGCCGAGCTCGCGGCCAGCTACGAGGGCGGAGAGCTCTCGCCGGTCGAGGTGACGCGGGCCCTCCTCGCGCGCGTCGACGCTTGGGAACCGAGGCTGAACGCCATGGCCCAGGTGCACCGCGAGGCGGCCCTGCGGCAGGCCCAGGACGCGGAAAAGCGCTGGCGCGTGCAGGCGCCGCTCTCGCCTCTGGACGGCGTGCCGCTCACCATCAAGGAGAACATCTACACCCGCGGCGACCCCGCGCCGATCGGCACCGCGGCCAACCTGCCCGCGCCGCCACAGCCCGACGACGCGCCCCCGGCGGCGCGCCTGCGCCAGGCCGGGTGCGTCCTGCTCGGCAAGACCACCATGCCCGACTACGGCATGCTCTCCTCCGGCGTTTCCAGCGCGCACGGCGTGACCCGCAACCCCTGGAACACGGGGAAGAACACCTCGGGCTCGAGCTCCGGCGCGGCGGCGGCCGCCGCCGCCCGCTACGCGCCGCTGCACCTGGGCACCGACATCGGCGGCTCGGTGCGCCTGCCGGCGACCCATTGCGGCACCTTCGCGCTCAAGCCCAGCCTCGGACGCATCCCGATCTACCCGCCCTACCTCGGGCGCGTGACCGGTCCGATGACGCGCGACGTGGAGACGGCCGCGGCGATGATGAACTGGCTCACGCTGCCCGACGCGCGCGATTTCATGAGCCTGCCCTACCGGCCGACGGACTACACCGCGGGATTGGACGAGCTCGACGCGAAGAAGCTGAGGATCGGGCTGCTGGCCGACATGCGCGCAGGGCTGCCCGTGCACGCCGAGGTGCGCGCGGCGCTCCAGGCCGCAGCGCGCGCGCTGGCCGGCGCGGGCGCGAGCGTCGAAGAGGTGCCGGGATTCCTCACCCAGGCGATGCTGGACGGCATGTGCCGCTTCTTCGAGGCGCGCTCGCACAACGACTTCGTGCAGTTGCCGCCCGAGCGCCAGAAGAAAGTGCTGCCGTTCATCGCCGAGTGGTGCACGTGGCGCGCCGGGAGCTTCACCGGCCGCGACGTGATGCAGGCCTACGGCCAGGTGATGGCGATGCGCGAGGCCGCGGTCGCGGCGTGCGAGCCCTTTGACTTTGTCCTCTCGCCGACGTCCCCCATCCTGCCGTACGACGCCGAGCTGCCGAGCCCGAACAACGACCCGCGCGACGCCCTGCCGCACATCGCCTTCACCGTGCCCTTCAACATGTCGGAGCAGCCGGCGGCCTCGGTCAACTGGACCTTCAGCGCCGACGGCCTGCCGATCGGCGTGCAGGTCATCGGAAGAAGGTTCGACGACCTGGGGGTGCTGAGGCTGTCGCGCCTGATCGAGAATCTGAGGCCCGAGCAGAAGGCGTGGCCTGAAAAATAGGGACAGTCCCCATTTAACTGTCGCTCCGCTTCGTTAAATGGGGACAGTCCCTATTTTCTATCCTTGATACGCCGGCCCCATCGGCCGCAGCCTCACGCCCTTCCTCAGCTTCGTCCACTTGAACTCCGTGGGGTCGGCGAGCGCCGGGCCCGGCGCCTTCACCACCAGCACCTCCTTCGCGATCGGCTCGAAGTCGGCGCGAAAGTGCACGGAGCTCTTCAAGCCGAGGATACGCTCGCGCACCGGCTCGACGCCCACGTGGCGGAACATCTCCTGGTCCGCCGCCTGCACCTTGCGCGAAGCGATGACGACGCGCACGCCGGGCGCGGCCTTGCTCCGCAGCAGGGCCATGTTGCCGAGCGTCATGCGAAAGCCCTTGAACATCGGCCCGGTGCAGGTGAACTTGCCGTCGCCGAGCTTTTCGACCGTGAACTCGCCTTCGAACGGCGCATCCCCCGGGATGCGCGACTTGCCGCCGAGCGCAAAGCCGAGCGTCGCGCCCTGCCCGGCCTCGTGCGCCTTCGCCGCGGACTCCTTGTCGATGAGCAGGCCGAGCACTGCGCCCTCCGCCCGCTGGCGGACGAGCGCGGCGAGCAGTCCCGTCGTGTCTCCGTTGCCTCCGGCCCCCGGATTGTCCTGGGTGTCGGCCAGGACCACGGGACGGCCCGGCTCGCCGCGTTGCTTGGCGCGCAGGACGGCGTCGTCCGGCAGGTGCAGCTCGAGCTCGAAGTCCTTCTCGGCATCCGCTACGTGGCCGCGCAGCTCGGCGATCGCCTTCTGTACCTTGCTCGCGTCGTCTCCGTAACCGAGCACTGCCATGCCGCATTCCTCGATGTCCGCCATCGGGAAGCCGGGGGTGAAGGAGAGAGTCACCGCGAACTTGCGCTCCAGGGCCTCAAGCTCGGCATAGATGCCCTTGCACGGCTCGATGAACGAGCATTGCGAAGGCAACCCGGTGAGAAAGTCCAGGTCATGCCACGCTCCGGCCAGGCGGTCGCCGCGGCGAAGCATCGCGTCCAGCAGGCGTGCCGCGCGCGCGCCGGTTTCCGCCATGTCGACGTGCGGGTAGGTGCGGTAGGCGACGAAAGCGTCCGCCCCCGCGAACATGGCGCGCGTGTAGTTGCAGTGCAGGTCCAGGCTCGCGGCGACCGGAGTGCGCGACCCCACCACCTCGCGCACCCGCCGCAGCAGCTCGCCCTCACCGTCGTCGAAATGCTCGGCCACCATCGCGCCGTGCAGGTCGAGGTACACCCCGTCCACCGGCAGCGCTTCCTTCAACCGCCTGACCATCTCCCCGGCAATCCGCTCGTAGGCCTCGCGCGTCACCTGCGCCGAAGGGCTCGCGGCCGCCCACGCCGTGCCCACCAGCTGGTGCCCCGCGGCACGCAGGGCGTCGATCGCGCCGGCGGCGGGGATGTTCGCGCCCGCCACTGCACCAAACAGGGGCTCGCCGTACTGCACGCCCGGCCAGCCCCCGCCCGCCTCGAAGGCCGCGTAATCGGCCGGCGAGGGGGCAAACGTGTTGGTCTCGTGCTGAAAGCCGCCGATTGCGATGCGTGCCATGGCCTGCTACCCTTTTTCGCGCCAACCCGAGCGCAAAGGATACCCGTATGAACCGCAAGATCGCCCTTGCTGTTTTGCTCGCTGCCGCGGCGGGCAGCGGCGTCGCGCAGGACAAGGTGCTGCGCGTGGTTCCGCACTCGAATCTCTCGATCCTCGACCCGATCTGGACCACGCAGTACATGGCCCGCAACCACGGGTACATGGTCTACGACACGTTGTTCGGCACCGACGAGAAGAGCCGCGTGCAGCCGCAGATGGTGGACAAGTGGAGCGTGAGCCCGGACCAGCGCCTGTGGACCTTCACGCTGAGGGACGGCCTTGAGTTCCACGACGGCAAACCGGTGACCGGCGAGGACGTGGCCGCCTCGATCGCCCGCTGGGGCAAGCGCGACGCGATGGGGCAGAAGCTGATGAGCTTCGTCGAGCGCATGGACTCACCCGACCCGAAGACGTTCCGCATCTTCCTGCGCGAGGCCTGCGGCTTCGTGCTGGAGGCGCTCGGCAAGCCCTCCTCCAACGTGCCGTTCATCATGCCCAAGCGCGTCGCCGACACCGACGCCTTCAAGCAGATCGAGGAGTACATCGGCTCCGGGCCCTACATCTTCAAGCGCGACGAGTTCAAGCCCGGTGACAAGGCCGTATACGTCAAGAACCCGAAGTACAAGCCGCGCAAGGAGAAGGCTTCGGGCACCGCGGGTGGCAAGCTCGTGTACGTGGACCGCGTGGAGTGGAACCTGGCGCTGCGCGACGCGCAGGCGCAGGTCAACGCGCTCGCCAAGGGCGAGGTGGACGTGCTCGAGCGCCCGGCCTTCGAGAGCTACGAGCAGCTGAAGAAGGCGCCGGGCGTGGTGCTGGTCACCAAGGACCCGCTCGGCTTCCAGTACATGGGGCGCTTCAACCACCTGCATCCCCCGTTCGACAAACCGAAGATCCGTCAGGCGGCGCTGGCCGCGTTCAGCCAGGAGCCGTTCCTGCGCGCGCAGGTGGGCATCAAGGAGTTCTACAAGCCCTGCGCCTCCATGTTCACGTGCGGCACGCCCTACGGCAGCGCCAAGGGCAGCGACGTCCAGTCGAAGTCGAACATGCGCAAGGCCCAGGAGCTGCTCAAGGCCTCCGGCTACGACGGCACGCCGGTGGTGATCCTCAAGCCCACGGACCTCGCCGCGATCCAGAAGCTGCCCGACGTCGGCGCGCAGCTGCTGCGCCAGGCGGGCTTCAAGGTGGACCTGCAGGCGATGGACTGGAACACGGTCGTGTCGCGCCGAGCCAAGAAGGAGCCGCCGAGCGCGGGCGGCTGGAACATGTTCTTCACCGCCTGGGTCGCGCCCGACATCTGGAACCCGCTCACCAACGCGGCCATCGGCTCGGCCGGCGAGAAGTCCTGGTTCGGCTGGCCGAGCGACGCGAAGATCGAGGAGCTGCGCGAGGCCTTCGCGCGCGCCACCGACGATAAGAAGAAGCGCGAGCTCGCCGAAGCGATCCAGGCGCGCGCCTTCGAGATCGGCACGCACGCGCCGCTCGGCGAGTACGTCAACCCGCTCGCCACGCGCAAGAACATTTCCGGCTGGGTGATCGGGCCGGGCGACATCTACTGGAACGTGAAGAAGAACTAGCCTGACGGAGAATTGAACCGGGGCCCCGCAAGGGGCCCTTTTGTTATGTACACCTTCATCGCCCGGCGCCTGCTGTCGACGATCCCCGTGCTGCTGGTCGTGGCGGTGCTCATCTTCCTCATGCTGCGCCTCACCCCGGGAGATCCCGCCGCGATCCTCGCGGGCGACGCGGCGAGCAGCGAGCAGATCGCCGAGATCCGCAAGAGCCTGGGCCTGGACCGCTCGATCCCGGTGCAGTTCGGCATCTGGGCCGGCAACCTGCTGCAGGGGGAGTTCGGCCGCTCCTACTTCTACAAGATGGAGGTCACGCAGCTCATCGCGCAGCGCATCGAGCCGACGCTCGCGCTTGCCACGCTCACCATCCTCATCGCCGTCGTCGTGTCGGTGCCGCTCGGCGTGATCGCCGCCTGGCGCTTCGGCGGCTGGTTCGACCGCGCGCTGATGGGCTTCTCGGTGCTCGGCTTCTCGTTGCCGGTGTTCGTGCTCGCCTACCTGCTCATCTGGCTGGTCTCGCTCAAGCTCGGCTGGTTTCCCGTGCAGGGCTACAAGCGGCTGGCGGAGGGCTTCTGGCCGTTCCTGCACCACCTGGTTCTGCCCGCGATCACGCTTTCGGTGATCTACATCGCGCTGATCGCGCGCGTCACGCGCGCCTCGGTGCTGGAAGCCCTGGGCGAGGACTACATCCGCACCGCGCGCGCCAAGGGCCTGCCCGAGGCGCGCGTGCTGGTGCGCCACGCGCTCGCCAACGCCGCGGTGCCGATCGCGACCGTGATCGGCATCGGCATCGCGCTGCTGATCGGGGGCGTGGTGGTGACCGAGTCCGTGTATGCGATCCCGGGCCTCGGGCGCCTGACCGTGGACGCGGTGCTGGCGCGCGACTTTCCCACCGTGCAGGCGGTGATCCTGCTGTTCTCGTTCGCCTACGTGGTGGTCAACCTGCTGGTCGACCTGTCCTACGTGGTGTTCGACCCGCGCATCCGCTACTAGCCGGCCCATGGACCCGCAGGCGCTCTCCGTAGAATCCGCCAACATCGCGCGCCACGAGAGCGCCTGGCAGCGGCTGCATCGCCACTGGTCGGTGCGCATCGGCGGCGTGGTGCTGGCATTGCTGGTACTCACGGCGCTCGCCGCGCCCTGGCTCGGCACCGTGGACCCGACGCTGTTCGACGCCGCGAGCCGCGACCTGCGCCCTGGGCAGAGCGGCGAGATCACCACGCTCGACGGCGAGATGATCAAGCACCGGTTCCTGATGGGCTCGGACTCCTTCGGGCGCGACATCTACAGCCGCGTGATTTACGGAACGCGCGTGTCGCTGCTGGTCGGCATCGCCACCGCGCTGCTCGCGCTCGCCTTCGGCATCCTGCTCGGGCTTTCGGCGGGCTACCTGCGCTGGCTCGACGGCCCGCTGATGCGCGTGATGGACGGCCTGATGGCCATTCCCGCCATCCTGCTCGCCATCACGCTGGTGGCGATGTGGCGCGCCAGCCTGATCACGGTGGTGGTGGCGATCGCCATTACCGAGGTGCCGCGCGTCACGCGCCTGGTGAGGTCGCTGGTGCTCTCGATCCGCGAGGAGCCTTACGTCGAGGCCGCGGTGTCGCTCGGCACGCCCACGCTGAAGATCATGTTCGGCCACATCCTGCCGAACTGCATCGCCCCGCTCATCGTGCAGGGCACCTACATCTGCGCCTCCGCCATCCTGGTGGAGGCGATCCTGTCGTTCCTCGGCGTGGGCCTGCCGCCCGACATTCCCACCTGGGGCAACATCATGGCGGAGGGTCGCGTGCAGTTCATGGCCTACCCGCACAACCTGTTCTTTCCCGGCGTGTTCCTCGCCCTCACCGTCCTCGCGGTCAACATCCTGGGCGACGGCCTGCGCGACACCCTCGACCCCAGGATGGCCAGAAGGGTATGAGCGTCCTCGAGGTCCGGGACCTGACGATCGCGCTGCCGCGCTACGCCGACCGTGCGCAAGCCGCATCGCGCGTCTCCTTCAGCGTGGCGCGCGGCGAGATCCTGTGCCTGGTGGGCGAGTCCGGCTCCGGGAAGTCAGTGATCGCACAGAGCGTGATGGGGCTCCTGCCCAGGAACCTCCCGGTCACCGGCGGCGCGATCGTCCTGCAAGGCGAGGACATCACGCATGCCTCGCAGCAGCGCTTGCGCGAGCTGCGCGCGACGCGCATGTCGATGGTATTCCAGGAGCCGATGACCGCGCTCAATCCGGTGATGCGCTGCGGCGCGCAGCTCGACGAGGTGCTGCGCGAGCATACGGCGCTCGCCGGCGCCGAGCGCCGCCGCCGCATCCTCGACATCGTGCGCGAGGTGCGGCTGCCCGATCCCGAGCGCATGGTCGAGTCCTACCCGCACCAGCTCTCCGGCGGCCAGCGCCAGCGCATCATGATCGGCATGGCGCTGCTGCTGGAGCCAGCGCTGTTGATCGCCGACGAGCCGACCACCGCGCTCGACGTCACCACGCAGGCTCAAATCCTGCGCCTCATCCAGGACCTGCAGGCACGCCACGGCATGGGGGTGCTGTTCATCACGCATGACTTCGGCGTGGTGGCCGAGATCGCGCACCGCGTCGCCGTGCTGCGGCTCGGCGAGCTGGTCGAGATCGGCGCGCGGGACGAGGTGCTCAAGCGCCCGCGCCACGACTACACGAAGATGCTGATCGGCTCGGTGCCCACGCTCAAGCCGCATGCGCGGCCCGCGGACGGCACGGCCCCCGTGGTGCTCGCCACGCGCGGGCTGTCCAAGACCTATCGCGACCGCAGCTGGCTGTCGCGGCATCGCGACGTGCCCGCCGCACTGGACGTGAACCTGGAGGTGCGCAAGGGGCAGACGCTGGGCATCGTCGGCGAATCCGGCTCCGGCAAGTCCACGGTCGCGCGCTGCATCGTGCGCCTCATCGACCCGAGCAGCGGCGCGGTGGTCATCCATGGCGAGGATATCGCGGCGCTGCCGCACCGCCGGCTGCAGCCGATGCGCCGGCGCGTGCAGATCGTCTTCCAGGACCCCTACCGCTCGCTCAACCCGCGGCGCAAGGTGCTGGACGCGATCATCGAGGGACCGCTCAACTACGGCACGCCGCGCGCGGCTGCCGTGCTGCGCGCACGCAAGCTCATGGAACTGGTACGCATGGATCCGGAGTCGCTCGACCGCTACCCGCACCAGTTCTCCGGCGGCCAGCGCCAGCGCATCTGCATCGCGCGCGCCCTCGCCATGGAGCCGGAGCTGCTGGTGGCCGACGAGGCGGTCTCGGCGCTCGATGTCTCGGTGCAGGCGCAGGTGCTCGAGCTGCTGGAGGAGATTCGCGAACGCCTGCACCTGGCGATGCTGTTCATCACGCACGACCTGCGCGTCGCGGCGCAGGTGTGCGACCACGTGGCGGTGATGTCGCAGGGCCGCGTGGTCGAATACGGCCCCGCCGCGCAGGTGTTCGGCGCACCGCGGCACGATTACACCCGGGCGCTGTTCGAGGCGGCGCCGGGCCGCCATTTCGACTTCGCCCCGGCCTAGGCCGCCGCAGAACGTAAACTAACGGCATGGACCATCTCGATGCGGACGCGATTCGCGTGCCCGGCGCCGGGGTGCAGGTGCTCGGGCGCTGCACTTCGACCAACTCGCTGCTGCTGGAGCGCGCGCCCGGGCATGCGGAGCTGCTCGCCGCGAACGAGCAGAGCGCCGGCCGCGGCCGGCGCGGCCGGCGCTGGCACAGCCCGGCGGGCGCCGGCGTGCTCTTTTCGCTCGCGTTGCCGCTCGGCCGCCCGGTGCGCGAGCTCGCCGGGCTGTCCATCGTCGCCGGCCTCGCCGCGGTGCGCGCGCTGCGCGCGCTCGGCGCCACGCAGGTGGGCTTACGCTGGCCCAACGACCTGGTGGCCGGCGGCGCCAAGCTCGGCGGCATCCTGGTCGAGACGCGCGCGCAAGGCGCGGGGTGCCTGGCCGTGGTGGGCGTCGGCATCAACCACCGCGCGGTGCCGGGACTCGGCGCGCGCCTGTGGCGGCGCGTGGCGGCGCTCGAGCAGCTGCTGCGGCCCCTGCCGGAGCGAAATGCCGTCGTCGCCGCGATCGGTCGGGAGCTGCTCGCAGCGCTGCGCGCCTTCGACGCCACCGGCTTCGAAGCGTTCCGGGCGGACTGGCCCGCGATCGACGCGTATGCCGGGCGGCGCCTGCGCGTGCGCCTGCAGGACGGGCGCACCGTCGCGGGCACCGCGGCCGGCCTCGCGCCCGATGGCGCGCTGCAGCTGAGCACTTCCCGCGGTCTGCGCACGGTACGCAATGGCCGTGTGGTGTCGGCCGCATGATCCTCGCCATCGACGCCGGCAATTCGCGCGTCAAGTGGGGCTGGCACGACGGCCGCGCCTGGTCGAACCTCGCCACCGTTTCGCTCATCGAGTTCGCCGCCGCCAACCACGACATCAACCCGTTCGCCGCCACGCACGAGAATCCGGAGCGCATCGTGATCTCGAACGTCGCCGGCGAAGGCGCGCACCAGCTGCTCGTCAACTGGACGAGCATCTTCGAGGCGGAGCCGGTCTGGCTGACGGGCGAGGCGCAGCGCTGCGGGGTGAAAAGCCGCTACGAGCGCCCGGACCAGCTCGGGTCCGACCGCTGGGCGGCGCTGGTCGCGGCGCGCGCGCTGCATGGCGGTGCCTGCCTGGTGGTGAACGCGGGAACGGCGACCACTGCCGACCTGATGTCAGCGGACGGGGAATTCCTCGGCGGGCTGATCCTGCCGGGCGTGGACCTGATGAGGTTCGTGCTGCACGAGCACACCGGGCGCCTGCCGCTGCAGGAAGGACGCTTCGTGCCGATGCCGCGCAACACGATCGACGCCATCGAGACGGGTTGCCGCCACGCGCAGGCAGGCGCCGTGGAGCGCATGTACCGGCGCGCAGGCGCGGGTGCGCTTTGCCTCGTGTCGGGCGGCGCCGGGCACGCGCTCATCGAGCAGCTCGACATCCCCTGCCGCTACGTGGAGAACCTGGTGCTGGAAGGACTCGCGCGGATCGCCTGGTCGTGAGGCTCGCGTTCCTCCTGCTGCTTGCCGCCAACATCGGCGTCTTCGCCTGGATGCGCTACCTGTCGCCGGCCGACCCGGGGATCGACGCACGGCCGATGACGCGCCAGATCGAGCCGCAGAAGCTGCGTATCGTCAGCGAGCGCGAGCTCGCCCGCAATCCGGCGCCGCCGGCCAGGCCGAAACCCGCGCCGCAAGCGCAGCGCGCCGCGACCACGGAAGCGCCGCAAGCACCGGCGTCGGTCGCGTGCCTCGAATGGGGCAGCTTCAGCCCGGCGGATGCCTCGCGCGCCGCCAAGGAGCTCGATGCGCTGAACCTCGGCGCGCGCCTGGCCCAGTACCGGGGCGAAGAGACGGCGGGCTGGTGGGTGCACATGCCACCCCAGGGCAGTCGCGCGAACGCGCTGAAGAAGGCCGCGGAACTCAGGAAGCTCGGCGTAAAGGAATTCTTCGTCGTGCAGGAATCCGGGCCCACCCAGTGGGCGCTGTCGCTTGGCGTCTTCACCACGGAAGAGGCCGCGAAGGCGCACCTGGCCGCGCTGAAGGACAGGGGCGTGAAGTCCGCCGTGATTACCCCGCGCGAGACGCGCGTGCCGAAAGTCTGGTTCCAGGTGCGCGACGCCGACGCGGCGCTGCAGGCGCGGCTCGGCGAACTGGCGAAAGAATTCGAGGGCGCGACGCTGCACGACTGCGCCCCGAGAAGCTAGGAACCACGACGCGCTGCGCCGCGGCAGTTCCTGCCGCGCCGCACCGCCCAACTCGCAGAAAAGGCCTAGCCGATCGGGATCGCGCCGCCGGGCACGTGCTGCGCGACCAGCGACAGCAGCCGGTCGGCGCGCACCGGCTTAGTGATGTAGCCGACCGCGCCGAGCTCCTTGCCGCGCGCGTCGCCGTCCTCCACCGACGTCAGGAAGATGACCGGGATGTTGGGCAGGCTGCGATCGGCCTTCAGCGCCGCCACGAACTCGAAGCCGTCCATGTGCGGCATGTTGACGTCGGTGAGGATGAGATCCGGCGGCGACTTGAGGACGATGTAGCCCGCCGCGATGGCATCCGGCGCCACCTGCACCTCGTAGCCGGCGGACGACAGGTGCATGCGCAGCAGTTCACGCAGGCTTTCGTCGTCGTCCACCACCAGGATGCGCGCGGCCATTTGCAAGAATGTGTTTGGTGCTGGTGGCCCGACTCGAACGGGCGACCTACTGATTACGAATCAGTTGCTCTACCAGCTGAGCTACACCAGCATTATCGGGGCAAGCAAGCGTGAATTATATGCCACCCGGCGGCGCGACAGGCGCGGCTTGTGATGCAATTGTCACGGTCGCGCGATGGAACAAACCGCTCGCGCCGCCTTTCCGGCCGTCGGTCGCGCGCTTTTGCCGGGCATGCGGCACCCACCTACGATAACCACGTCGACAGGAGGCAACATGCGTTTTGCACGCGGATTCACGCTGATCGAGCTGCTGATCACGGTCGTCATTCTCGGCATCATCGCCTCGATCGCGCTGCCGTCCTATACCAGCTACCTCACGCGCAGCAAGCTGGTCGAGGCGCACTCGATGCTCGCCGACCTGCGCGTCAAGCAGGAGCAGCGCTTCCAGGACGCGCGCAGCTACAGCGCGGCCCTGTGCGCGCCGACCGGCGCCGCCGCAGCGCAGGTCAAGTACTTCGATTTCGCCTGTCCCGCCGCGCCGAGCGCGACGGCCTTCGAGATCCGCGCGACCGGCAAGGCGGGCACGGACCTCGAGGGCATCATGTTCTCGATCAACGAGAACAACGTGCGCGCCACCGTGGTGACCGGAGGCTCCAAGATGGCCGGCAAGGGCTTTGCGTCCAACGCCACCTGCTGGGTGATGAAGAAGGCCGGCCAGTGCTGAACGCGCGACGCCGCTCGTCGGGCATGTCGCTGATCGAGGTGCTGATCGGCCTCGTGATCATGGCCATCCTGATGGCCATCGGCCTGCCGAACATGGCGATCTGGCTGAACAACTCGCAGATCCGCACCGCAGGCGAGACCATGCTCGCCGGGCTGACGCTGGCGCGCGTCGAGGCCGTGCGGCGCAACCAGATCGTGCGCTTCCAGCTGGTCAGCGACCTCACCGCGGGCTGCGTCATTGCGCAAGCGGGCACCAGCTGGGTGGTGAGCATCGACGATCCGACCGGCGCCTGCGACCAGGCGCCGTCCGACGCCGCCGCGCCGCGCATCATCCAGGCGCGCTCGGGCGCCGAAGGCACGACGCGCGCCGTGGTCGCCGCGGCGACCGCCGGCACGGTGCATTTCAACGGCCTGGGCCGCGTCACCAGCCCCGGCGGCGCGCTCAACATGACGCAGCTCGCCATCAGCAACCCGAAGGGCGGCACCTGCGAGCACGTGGACGGCGGAGACATGCGCTGCCTGCGCATCAACATCGGCATCGGCGGCGAGGCGAGGATGTGCGACCCCGCGGTAGCGGACGCGACCGACCCGAGGAAATGCCCATGAAGAAGAACCAGTCCGGCGTGGCGCTGCTCGAGGCCCTGGTCGGCATCCTGATCTTCTCGATCGGCATCCTGGCGCTCATGGGCCTGCAGGCGCAATCGATCCGCAATACGGTCGAGGCCAAGTACCGCAACGAGGCCGCCTACCTCGCCAACCAGATCATCGGCCAGATGTGGGTGGATCGCGCCAACCTGGCCGATTACGACACTACCGCAGGCGCGAGCCAGCAGATGATCAACTGGCGCGCGCAGGTCGCCGGCGTGCTGCCGAGCGTCGTGCCGGCCGGCGCGAATTCCCCGACTATCGCCGTGGCCGGCAACCAGGTCACGGTGACGATCTTCTGGCAGATGCCCGGCGCCGACAGCCCGCAGCGCCAGTTCTCGGTGGTCGCGCAGATCAACAACTCCTGACCATGACGCACCTGCTCCCCTCCCGGTTCGTCCCGCGCGCGCGCGTCGCGGGCATGTCGCTCATGGAAATCCTGATCGCCATGGCCATCGGGCTGATCGGCATCGTCGTCATCACGCAGACCTACCTGGTGAACGAGAGCTACAAGCGCTCGACCACCAGCGCCGGCGGTGCGCAGACCAACGGCGCGCTGGCGCTGTTCACCATCGAGCGCGACGCGCGCATGGGCGGCTGGGGCTTCGCCTGGTCCTCGGTCCTCGGCTGCGGCGGCCTGCGCTGGCACTACAACGGCGATTACTCCAACCCGCCCGGCGGCGGCCTGCCGCTGCTGCAGCCGGTGCCGGTGGTCATCGCCGACGGCGGCGCCGGTCCGGACACGATCACCGTCATGTACGGCACGGGCACGGAGCGCGTCATTCCCGCGACGCTCAGCAAGACCATGGCGTCGGCAGACGCGGAGCTCGAGGTGGACAACTCGCAGGGGTTCTCCAACAACCCCGGGGACCTGATCCTGGTCGCTCAGGGTGCCACCTGCGCCATGGTGCAGGTCACCGGCGTGACTGGCGGGACGCTGCAGCATGTGGCCGGTGTCAACGCGCCCTACAACCCCGGCGGCGGCAGCACCTTGCCCGCGTTCGCGGTCAATTCGCTCGTCTTCAACCTCGGGCGACCGGTGGTGAACACCTATTCGATCAACAACAGCGCGCTGCAGGTCGCGAGCCTGTTCACGTCGACGTCCTCAACCGTGGTGCCGAACTACACGCCGGGGGCGAACACGATCGTCGACAACATCGTTGACCTTCAGGCCCAGTACGGAAAGGACAACGGCGTCAACAACGGCACGGTAGCCGGGGCAGTGTTCGTGGCCAATGACGGCATCGTCGACAGCTACGACAACGTCACTCCGGCCAACTCCACGGAGTGGCAACAGGTGCTATCCATCCGCATGGGCGTGCTGGCGCGCAGCGAACACTACGTACGCCCGGACACCGCCGGCGGACCGTGCACCGCCACAACCGCCGCCCCTACCTGGGCGAACGGCCAGGCTTTTCCAGCGCCGGGCGATTTCACCGACCCCGCTAACCAGGCGCGCTGCTACGGCTATCGCGTCTTCGAGACCGTGGTGCCGCTGCGCAACATGATCTGGAGGCAGGGATGATCCGCTCTCCGGCACGTCAGCGAGGCGCTGTGCTGTTCATTGCGCTGATCGTCCTCGTGGCGATGTCGCTCGCCGGCATCGCGCTCATCCGCGGCGTGGACACGGCTAACCTCATTGCCGGCAACCTCGCCTTCAAGCAGAACGCGACGCACGGCGGCGACTGGGCGGTCGAGCATGCGCGCACTTGGCTGCAGGCGCAGTCCGCCGCCGACCTGTACAACAACGCCGGCGGCCGCTACCTCGCCGCGATGCAGTCCGGCGTCGACTTCACCGGCACGGATCCGTCGCGCCCCGACTTCGACTGGAATGCCGACGGCTTCGACCCGGGACCCGACCCCGCTGGCAACCAGGTGCGCTACGTGATCCATCGCATGTGCGACCTCGCGGGCAACCCCGGGTCGGTCAACTGCGTGCGCACCACGACGGGCGGCACCGCCGATTCCACCAAGGGCGGCGCCACCTACGGCGGCGCGGCGCTGCCGAGCACGTCGCAGATCTACTACCGCATTACCGCAAGAGTCACGGGACCGCGCAACACCGTGAGCTATGTGCAGGTGATGGTGAACTGACCGCAGCCTCGAGAGGCACGCCATGAAAGCACGTACCGCCTTCCGTCACAGTCGACTCAGCCTCGTCCTCGCCGGCCTTCTCGGCGCGGCCTGGCCGGCGCTCGCCGCCAACACCGACATCGCCAACGAGCCGCTCACCCAGGCCGCCTCCAACGTGCGTCCCAACATCATGTTCATCCTGGACGACTCGGGCTCCATGGCCTGGGACTACAGCCCCGACTACGTCGATGACGACCAGCCCAGCGGCTCGACGCCGAGCAGGACGGCGTCGTGCTTCGATGCCGGCGACCGGGGCCCTACGAGCGGCGCCGGATCCTCGCAGGACTTCGACACCAGCAACAACTCAATTACCGGTCGGCCGGACAGTTGCATCCCCGGCGACCCGCCGTACATGAGCCCGGACTTCAACAAGCAGTACTACAACCCGGCCATCTACTACCGTCCGGCGATCGACAAGGACGGCAATGAGATGAAGAACATGAGCGCGGCCAACACGAGCAACTGGACCGCCGTGCCCACCGACCCCTTTGGCCAGCAGGAGAGCAACCAGCGCGGCCAATCCAGCATCAGCGAAGACCTGGTATCGGATTACCCGGATCGCGCCTGGTGCAAGAACACCGGCGACTCCGCTTCCAGCACCACCAATTGCCGGGTGAACTCCGCCTATTCCTACCCGAACTGGGAGTTCAGGCACGGCCTCAGCGACACGACCACCGGCTACGGCAGCAACTATGGCAACGTCAAGTTCCGCTACGGCAACCCGTACTACTACCGCATGCAGACCGCGCAGTGGTGCTCGACGCCGACACTCAACGTGGGCACCTGCGTCAGCGGCAATGCCGTCAATCCCAACGTGCACGTCTACATCGCGCCCGAGTTCTGCACCGACAGCGAGCTCGTGAACTGCGCGGCCGGCGCGGCGCTCACGCCGCAGCACGTGTACTCCGGACCGCGCTGGTGCTCGGACGCGGGCACGCTGCTTATCTGCCAGCGCAAGAAGGTGGGTGACTTCCGCTGGCCGAAGCACATCGGCGTCACGGAGAACCGCGTGGCGAACATCCCGGCCACCCCGGCGAGCGGCACGCTGACCGTCACGCAGGCGATGCTCGGCGAGAGTCTTTCCTCCCTCACCGTGGGAAGCGCGCAGGTCATCGCTGCGCCGGTCGCGGCGGGTGGCAGCTCGACGAGCGCAATGGCGGTGCA
>JAOUIL010000114.1 GCA_029883975.1 Betaproteobacteria bacterium | reverse complement strand
GACCACCATCTGCTCGGTGACGCGCACGCTGCCGATCTCGGCCACCCGGCCGACGTCGTTGCGCCCCAGGTCGATCAGCATGACGTGCTCCGCGCGCTCCTTGGGATCGGCGAGCAGCTCCGCGGCGATGCGCGCGTCGTCCTCGGGCGTCGCGCCGCGCGGCCGCGTGCCCGCGATCGGGCGCAGGGTGATCCTGTCGCCCGCGACGCGCACCATGATCTCCGGCGATGCGCCGATCACGTGATGGTCGCCGAAGTCGAAATAGAACATGTACGGGGAAGGATTCAGGCCGCGCAGCGCGCGGTACAGCGCGATCGGCGGGGCGCCGAAATCGCGCGAGGTGCGCTGCGAGATCTGCACCTGCATGCAGTCGCCGGCGAAGATGTACTCCTTCGAGCGGCGCACTGCCGCCAGGAACTGCTCCTCGCTGACCGAGCGCCTGAGCTGCGCGGCGGCGGCCGCCGCCCCGGGCTGCGCCAGCACCACGTGCTCGGGCAGCGGCGCGGCCAGGCGCGCGCGCAGCGTCTCCAGCCGCGCGAGCGCGCCGCGCAGCGCCTGCGGCTGGCGCGGGTCGGCGTACACCACGAGGTGCAGCTTGCCCATCACGTTGTCCACGACCGCCAGCTCGTCGGATACCAGCAGCAGCATGTCGGGAGTCCCCAGCGCATCCGGCTTGGGCGCGCCGAGGGCGGTGGGCTCGACGTGGCGCACCATCTCGTAGCCGAAGTAGCCCGCAAGCCCGCCGGGGAACTTGAGCGTGCCGGGGGCGGGCGCCACGCGATGGCGCGCCAGGTAGGCGCGCACGAAGCCGAGCGGGTCGCCCTGCGCCTCCTCCAGGCAGACATCCGCGCCGCGCGCGTCGCGCAGCAGCCGCCGCACGGTCGTGCCGCGCGCCTCGATGCGCTCGGCACATGGGAGCCCGATGAACGAGTAGCGGCCGAAGCGCTCGCCGCCGACCACCGACTCGAGCAGGTAGCTGTACGGCCCGCCGGCGAGCTTCAGGTAAACCGCGAGCGGGGTGTAGAGGTCGGCCCGCGATTCCATGACGACGGGGATGCGGGTATAGCCTTGTTGCGCGAGCCGCTGGAACTCGAGCTCGGTCATGTCACGATCTCCGCTGCTGCTGACTGCTCAGGGGGGACTGCTTCGCGGCCTTGAAGGGACGCGCCGCCGGGCCGCACGGGGCGCGCGAGTGTCTAGCGGCGCCAGGGGCGCCAGCTGTGCCAGCGGAAATGCCCGGTCTGCGGAGAGACGGAAGTCACGGCGCGACCAATATATCACGCAGCCGCACGCGGCGCGGCAATGCGCGAGCGCATGTCGCGGAGGGTGGCCGCGTAGTCCTGCGAGCCGAAGATCGCCGAGCCGGCGACGAACGTGTCCGCGCCGGTCGCGGCAACCTCGGCGATGTTGTCCGCCTTGATGCCGCCGTCCACCTCCAGCCAGATCTCCCGCCCCAGCCGGTCGATGCGGCGGCGCACCTCGGCGATCTTCGGCAGCACGCCGCGGATGAACTGCTGGCCGCCGAACCCCGGATTGACCGACATGAGCAGCACCAGGTCCAGCTTGTCCAGCGTGTAGTCCAGGCAGTCGAGCGGCGTCGCCGGGTTGAGCACGAGGCCCGCCTTGCATCCCTGCTCCCGGATCAGCGCGATGGTGCGATCGACGTGCTCGGAGGCCTCGGGATGGAAGCTAATGATGCTCGCGCCCGCCTTCGCGAACTCCGGAACGATGCGGTCGACCGGCTTGACCATCAGGTGCACGTCGATCGGCACGCGCGCGTGCGGCTTGAGCGCGGCGCACACCATGGGCCCGAACGTCAGGTTGGGTACGTAGTGGTTGTCCATGACGTCGAAGTGCAGCAGGTCGGCGCCCGCCGCCTGCACGGCGCGCACTTCCTCGCCGAGCCGCGCGAAATCCGCGGACAGGATGCTGGGGGCGATGCGCAGGGCCATGGCCGCGCGAGTTTACAATGCGTGCGTGGCCAAGGAGAAGCGATACGAGATCGCGGTGAGCGCGGCGACGCGCTATCTGCCCGAGCAGTCGGACGAGGGCGCCGGGCGGTACGTGTTCGCCTACACCATCACCCTGCGCAACCCGGGAAGCGTGAGCGCGCAGCTCGTCAGCCGCCACTGGATCATCACCGACGCCCAGGGGCTGGTGCAGGAAGTGCGCGGCCTGGGCGTCGTCGGCGCGCAGCCGGTGCTCAAGCCCGGCGAGAGCTTCGAGTACACGAGCGGCACGTCGATCGCGACGCCGGTGGGCACCATGCGCGGGTCCTACCAGATGGTGGCCGAGGACGGCACCCAGTTCGAGGCCCCCATTCCCGAGTTCACGCTCTCGGTGCCGCGGGTGCTGCACTGAGCGCTATTCCTCGTCGCGCGGCTTCCTCGGCCAGGTCCACCAGACGATGAGCACGAGCAGCGCGAGCGCCGCGAGCATCTCCAGGATCACGACCCACATGGGCTTGCGCTCGATCGCGGCATGGACGCTCATTCTAGTGGCGGCGGGTTGCGCGCAGGTGCCGGCGCCCTGCCCTTGCCCGAAACCAGGCCCGGCCGCCGACGCGCGCTACGAAGCCGTAGGCTTCGCCGCGCTGCCCGGCTGGCGCACGGCGCCCGTGGCCGCCAGCCTGCCGGCATTCGTCGCGGGCTGCGCGCGCGTGCCGGAGGGCCACGCGCTGCAACAGGCCTGCGCCGCGGCGCGCTTGCTCCCGGCCGGCGACGACGCGGCGGCGCGCGATTTCTTCGAGCAAGCGTTTGTCGCCTATGCGATCGTGGCGCCGGACGGAGCGCGCGACGGCCTGGTCACGGGGTACTACGAGCCGGTGCTCGAAGGCAGCCGCAGCCGCAGCGCGCGCCATGCGCACCCGGTGTACGGCGTTCCCGACGACCTGGTCGTGGTCGATCTCGCGGGCCAGTATCCCGAGCTGCGCGGCATGCGCCTGCGCGGCCGGCTGAACGGCCGGCGCCTGCAGCCCTACTTCTCGCGCGGCGAGATCGACGAGCGCAACGGCAGCTTTTCCGCGCCGGTCATCGCCTGGGTCGCCGACCCGATCGATCTCTTCTTCCTGCAGATCCAGGGCTCCGGGCAGATCCGGCTCGATTCGGGTGAGCGCATCCGAGTCGGCTTCGCCGAGCAGAACGGTCACCCGTACCGCTCGCTCGGCCGGCATCTGGTGGAGCGCGGCGAGATGCCGCTCGAGCAGGCGTCGATGCAGGGCATCAAGGCGTGGGCGGCCGCCAACCCGGAGCGCCTCAAGGAGGCGCTCGGCCACAACGCGAGCTACGTGTTCTTCCGCGAGCTGCCCGCCGTCGATGGCCCGATCGGCGCGCAAGGCGTGGCGCTCGAGGCGGGCTACAGCATCGCGGTCGATCCGCGCCACGTGCCGCTCGGCGCGCCCGTGTTCCTCGCCACCACCTATCCCTTGTCGGAGGCGCCGCTCGAGCGGCTGGTCACGGCACAGGACACGGGCGGCGCCATCCGCGGCGCGGTGCGCGCGGACTTCTTCTGGGGTTCCGGCGCGGAGGCAGGCGAGCTCGCGGGCCGCATGCGCCAGACCGGTCGCCTGTGGATCCTGTGGCCGCGCGGCGCGACGCTGCCGCGGCCCCTGCCCTGAGCGGCTACTTGCCCTTCGCCTGCCGCGCCGCGTCCTCCATCTGCGCGACCAGGTCGGGCGCGTGCAAGCCGCCGCGCACGCGCTCGCCGTTCACGAAGAACAGGGTCGGCGTCGAGTTGACGCCGAGCGAGCGTCCGAGCTCGAGGATGCGCTCGACCGGCGTCTCGCAGCCCGGCTTGGCGGTGGGCGGCTGCGCCTTGGGCCGTGCCGCGAGCGCCAGCCACGCTTTGGCGCGATCGGCCGAGCACCACACCGCCTTGGAGTGATCGATCAGCTCCGGGCGGATCACCGGGTACATGAAGTAGTAGACCGTGATGTCGCTGACCTGGGCGAGCGTCTGCTCGAACTGCCGGCAGGCGGGACAGTAGGGATCGGAAAACACGACCAGCTGGCGGCGTCCGTTGCCGCGCTGCACCTTCACGGCCAGCTCGAGCGGCAGGGTGCCGTAATCGATGGCCGACAGCCGCCGCATGCGCTCCTCGGTGAGATTGCGGTCGCGGCGCGCGTCGTACAGCGTGCCGACGAAGATGTACTCGGCATTCTCGTCGGTGTACACGAGCTGCGGCCCCTCGCGCGACTGGAAGTGCACCTCGTACAGGCCCTCGACGGGCGTGGGGCGGATGCTTTCGACGCGCCCGCCGCCGAGCTTGGACTCGACCACGCGGCGGATGGTCGCTTCGTCGGCGAGCGCGCTCGCCGACGCGAGCGCCAGCACGGCGGCCATCAGGAATCGGTTCACGTCATCGCCTGTCGCATGAGGAGATCCTTTAAGACCGGCAAGCGCCCGGCCAGGTTCAATCCGGCGTTGCGCAGCGCGGCCACCGGCCGGGCGCGCGACGCGAACAGCCGGTAAAGCCCGTGCACCGTCGCATCCATGGCCCATACCTCGCCCGCGCGCGCGCGCGCGTAGCGCCGCAGCAGGCGCTCGTCGCCGGCATCGCGTCCCGGCTCGCGCGCCGCCAGCACCTGCGCCAGCTGCCGCGCGTCCTGCAGCCCGAGGTTCGCGCCCTGGCCGGCGAGCGGATGGATGACGTGCGCCGCATCGCCGAGCAGCGCGACGCGCGCGGCGACCGTGCGCTCGGCGGCCATGCGCTGCAGCGGGTAGGCGCGCGCCGCGCCGACGAGGCGCAATTCGCCCAGCACCTGGCCGCAGGCAGCGCCGACTTCACCGGCAAGCGCGTCGGGCCCGAGCGCGAGCAGCCGCTCGGCTTCGTCGTCGGCCACCGACCACACCATCGACACCTGCTCGCCCGGCAACGGCAACAGGGCAAGTACCGCACCCCCGCGGAACCACTGATAGGCCGTGCCGCGATGCGCCCGCTCGCAACGGAAATTGGCGACCACCCCCCGCTGCCCGTAGGCAGTGCGGCGCACCCCGATGCCTGCCTGCTCGCGCACCACCGAGCGCGCGCCGTCCGCGCCCGCCACGAGGCGCGCGCGCAGCACGCGGCCGCCGGCCAGCTCGAGGCGCGCGGCGTCCGGCTCGAGCTGCAGCCGGACGAGGCGTTCGGGGACGAGTCGCTGCACGCGCTCGTCCTGCCCGAGCGCTGCGTAGAGCGCGGCTTGCAGTGCGGCGTCTTCCGCGATCCAGGCCAGTGCCGGGACACCCGCGCGGTAGGCATCGAACGCGAGCTCCGCGCGCCCATCGTCGCCGAACACGCGCATGGCGTAGACCGGAGCGACGCGATCGCGCGGCAGGCGCCGCCACGCGCCCAGCCCATCGAGGAACTCCGCGTTTCCCGGCGTCACGGCGTACACGCGCGTATCGAATGCGCCGCCCGCCGGCATCGGCGCCGGGGCATCGCCGATCAGCGCCACCGACAGCCCGCTTGCCGCGCGCGCCAGCGACAGCCCTGCCAGCCCGGTGCCGACCACCGCCAGGTCAACGTGCATGCGCGCATTCTAGCGGCGGCGCCGATGGCGCCCGGCCGCTGGCTGGATTAAAATTTGGCACGTGTGGCGAATTAGCTCAGCTGGTTAGAGCAGCGGAATCATAATCCGTGTGTCCGGGGTTCGAGTCCCTGATTCGCCACCATCCCCCTTTCCCGGGCACGGCGCGCCGATGATGCGTTTGCTGGCAGTCCTCGCCATGCTGTGCCTCGCCGCGGCGGCCGCCGCGCAGCTGCGCGCCGTGCCCGCGGACGCCAGGCGCGGCGTCATGGTCCACCTGCAGGACATGATCGTGCAGATCGACCGGTCGACGGCGCGCCTCGCGCCGGGAGCGCAGATCCGCGACATCCACAACCGGCTCGTGCTGCCGGCGGCCATTCCGCCCGGCAGCATCGTGAAGTACCTGGTGGACACGCAAGGCCAGGTATCGCGCGTCTGGATCCTCACGGTCGAAGAAGCCGCGCAATGAGCGGAAAGCTCTACCTGCGCACCTACGGGTGCCAGATGAACGCGTACGACTCCGAGAAGATCGCCGGCGTGCTCGGCGCGGCCGAGGGCCTCGCCGCGGCGGGCGGGCCGGAAGAGGCCGACGTGATCGTGTTCAACACCTGCTCGGTGCGCGACAAGGCGCAGGAGAAGGTGTTCGCCGATCTCGGGCGCGTGCGCCATCTCAAGCAGTCCAATCCGCGCCTGATGATCGCCGTCGGCGGCTGCGTCGCCAGCCAGGAAGGCGACGGCATCGTCGCGCGCGCGCCGTTCGTCGACGTGGTGTTCGGCCCGCAGACGCTGCACCGGCTGCCCGAGCTGCTCGCGCGCCGGCGCACGACCGGCGCGCCGCAGGTCGACGTCAGCTTCCCCGAGATCGAGAAATTCGATCGCCTGCCCGAGCCGCGCACGACGGGCGCGAGCGGGTTCGTCTCCATCATGGAGGGCTGCAGCAAGTACTGCAGCTTTTGCGTCGTGCCCTATACGCGCGGCGAGGAAGTGTCGCGCGGCTTCGAGGACGTGGTCGGCGAAATCG
>JAOUIL010000039.1 GCA_029883975.1 Betaproteobacteria bacterium | reverse complement strand
ACAACCGCAGCCTGCCGGTCTGGTACGGGCGCGAGCTCGACTCGCGCATCCCGGTGGTGCCGAGCGCGGAGAACATCCACCTCTTCGTCATCGGCGGCGAGGCCGGGCGCTTCTCGGCCTTCATCCCGGGCTGGGGCCACATGAGTTCGCCCGTGCTGCGCGAGATCGAAGGCAAGGCGCAGAGCGGCGGTCCGCGCTGCGTCGATGGCACCTGCTACCTGTGAGAAAGGAGAACCCCGCATGATCCAGGTCTACGACCCGCGAGGCGTGGTCGGGGCCGAGAAGAAGGCCACCGCGGCGCGCATTCAGGCGCTCAAGGGCCTGCGGCTCGGCATCCTCGACAACACCAAGTGGAACGCGAACAAGCTCCTGCGCGAATTGCGCGATCAGCTCAAGGCGGCGCACCCGCTTGCCGACGTGCACTACTACCGCAAGGAGAGCTTCTCCAAGTTCGCCGCGCCCGAGCTGATCGAGGAGATCCGGCGCGACAACGACATCGTCGTCACCGCCATCGGCGATTGAGGCTCCTGCACGTCGTGCTGTATGCATGACGGCATCAGTCTCGAGACGCTCGGCGTGCCGGCGGCGGTGATCGTGACCAGCACGTTCGTGCACGAGGCGCGCGTGCAGCGCGAGGCGCTCGGCATGCAGGGCATCGTGCCGGTGGTGATCGACCATCCGCTGTCCTCGATTTCCGACGAGGAGATCCGCGGCCGCGCGGCGCAGGCGCTCGCGCAGGTGATCGGCGTCTGGCGCGGCACGCAGCCCGACCCGGCATGAACGGGCCGCTCGAGGGCCTCGTCGTCCTCGACCTGACCCGCTACCTTTCCGGGCCGCACTGCACGCTGCTCCTCGCCGGACTCGGCGCGGAGGTGATCAAGCTCGACGAGCCCGCCGGCGGCGACCCGGCGGCGCTCGCCCCGCCCTACTCCGGCCCCGCGTTCGAGCGCGCCTCGGAAGCCGACTTCGGCCTCGCCTACCTCAAGCGCGCGCGCGGCAAGAAGTCCGCGACGCTCAACCTGAAGGACGCGCGCGGGCGCGAGCTCTTCCTGCGCCTCGTCGAGCGCGCGGACGTCGTGGTCGAGAACTTCCGCCCCGGCGTGGCGGAGCGCCTCGGCATCGGCTACGGGGCGCTCAAGGCGCGCAATCCGAAAATTGTCTACTGCGCGCTCTCCGGCTACGGCGCGACCGGCCCTGACCGGAACCTGAAATCCTACGACCTGATGGCGCAGGCGGAGGCCGGCCTGATGAGCGTCACCGGCGCGCCCGACGGCCCGCCGATGAAGACCGGCGGCGCGCTCTCGGACATGATCGCCGGCACCTACGCGGCACTCGGCATCCTGGCGGCGTTGCGCGAGCGGGAGCAATCCGGCCTCGGCCAGGCGGTGGACGTAGCCATGACCGACTGCCTCTTCTCGATGATGATGGACGAGCCCGTAGACCGGCTCGACGCGCTCGGCCTCGCCGCGCGCCAGGGCAACCGCATCCTGCGCTTCTCGCCCTTCAACGCCTATGCGGCGAAGGACGGCTGGGTGACGCTCGGCTGCGTGACGCGCGAGGACTGGCACGCGCTCCTCGCGGCGATGGGGCGCGAAGACCTGCGCGCGCATCCCGACTGGAGCCGCGTCGAGTGGCGCATCCGGAACAACGCCGAGGTGGACCGCCTCGTCGGCGAGTGGGCCGCGCGCTTTACCGTGCGCGAGGCGATCGCGAAGCTGCGCAAGGCGGACGTCCCCTGCGGCGCGGTGCGCACCGCGAAGGAGGCGGTCGCGTGGGAGCAACTGCATTCGCGAAGCATGGTGCAGGCGCTGCGCCGCCCGGACGGCTCGCCCGCCGGCGTCGCGGCGGCGGGCATGCCAATCAAGTTCAGCCGCTCCGCGGCGCACCATGACGCGCTTGCGCCGGTGCCGGGCGCGGACACCGCGGACGTGTTGCAGCGCATGCTGGGTCTGGGCGCGGACGAGATCGCGCGCCTCAAGGCAGACCGGATCGCCTAGAATCGCGCTATGGCCGAGAAGCTCAACACCGGCGACACCTTCCCCCGCCTGACGCTCGACCTCGTCGACGGCACGAAGCTCGAGCTGCCCGCGGGGCTGGACGCGCGCTACAAGGTGATCCTGTTCTACCGCGGGCACTGGTGACCGTACTGCCGCCGGCAGTTGGCCGGCTTCGAGCAGCACAAGACGGAGCTCGACGAGCTCGGCGTGAAGATCGTCGCGGCGAGCATCGACCCCGTCGACAAGGCGACACTGGTGGCCAACGAAGTGTCGTTCCCGATCGGCTACGGCGTCACGCGCGCCATGGCGGACCAGCTCGGCTCGTGGTGGGAGGAGCGCCGCAGCATCATCCAGCCCTCGGAGTTCCTGGTGGCGGCGGACGGCAAGGTGCGCTCCGCGACCTACAGCTCGGGTCCCATCGGCCGCGTCGATGCCGCCGACGTGATCCGGCTGGTGAAGTTCTACGACAAGCAGGCTGCTGAAAAGAGACCATGACCGAACCGCTGACGCTGGAGATCTTCTCCGACTTCGTCTGACCCTGGTGCTATCTCAGTACCGTGCGTATTGAGCGGCTCAGGAAGGAGCACGGCGTGCGCGTGAAGTGGATTCACTTCCCGCTGCACCCGGAGACGCCCGCGAAGGGGCGCAGCCTGGAGGAGCTGTTCGCCGGGCGCGGCTACGACATCCCGAAGATGCAGGCGCAGATGCGCGCGCGCATGCAGGCCGAGGGCCTGCCCTACGGCACGCGCACCATGACCTACAACAGCCGGCTCGCGCAGGAGCTCGCGGCGTGGGCGGACACCCAGCCTGGGGGCGAAGCGATTCACGACGCGATGTTCCGCGCGTACTTCGTCGATGCGAAGAACATCGGCGATCCCGAGGTGCTGGTCGAGATTGCTATGTCCGTAGGCTTGCCGGCGAATCAGGCGCGCGAGGTGATCGAGAAGCGCACGCACCGGGCGGCGGTCGACGCCGATTGGGAGAAGTCGCGCCGCTACGGCGTCACCGGGGTGCCGACTTTCGTAATAGGCAACCAGGGGGTGGTGGGCGCGCAGCCCTACGAGGTGCTGGAGGAACTCGTAAAGCGGGCGGGAGCCTGAACCGTAGTCCGGAGGCCCCGCCAGCCGCCTGTCGCAATACCCCCTGATATGGGGAGTGCGCCGCCGCCGCCGAGTGACTAGAATGGACGCGGCGCGCATGCGCCTTCCTGGACGGGGGGTCTGGCTATGACGACGACCAAGAGCGGGATCAGTGAATCGCGGCGCGCAGTGGGCGCGGCGCTTCTCTCGGTACTGGCTGCACTGCTGGTAAGCGCGTGCGGCAGCGGCAGCGAGTCGCCGCCGCCGCAGAGCGAGGCGGCGCCGCAGCAGATTCCCGCGCAGGATACCGAATGGCTCGAGGCGGCCGAGCAGGTCGCAGCTCCCGGTGGAGACGCCGCCCTGGCGGTGGAGGCGCTGCGCGCGATGCCCGCCGCGGGCCTCGGTCTTTCGCCGCGCATCCGCCAGGTCGTCGTCTTCGGCGACAGCCTGAGCGACGTAGGTACCTACAAGGTGGGCGCGATCGCACAGGTCGGCGGCGGCAAGTTCACCACCAATCCCGGGCCGGTGTGGCCCGAGACGCTCGGCATCCTGCTCAGAGCACGCGTGACGCCCTACCGCCAGGGATTCGACGGCGTGGTGCAAATCCTGGGCGGCACCGGGTTCGCCATGGGCGGCTCGCGCGTGTCGCAGCAACCTGGCATCGGCTGCAATTACGACCCCACCACCGACGCCTGCACGGCGGCGCTGACCATCCCGGTGACGCAACAGATCACCGACTATCTCGCCGACAACGACGATCGCTTCCGCCGCGACCAGCTGGTGCTCCTCCTGGCGGGCGCCAACGACATCTTCTTCCAGCTCGGGGTGTTCCAGGCCAGAGTCACGGCCGGTGTGCCGCAAGATCAGGCGGCAAACGAGGCGCTGGCCGCGGTCCAGCAGGCCGCGCTCGAGCTGGCGGGTCAGGTGCGGCGCATCCTCGCCAAGGGCGCCTCGCGCGTCGTGGTGCTCAACCTGCCCGAGATCAGCGCGACGCCGTTCGGCAAGGCGCCGGAAACGGCGCCCGTAAGGCCGCTCATCGCAGGCATGGTGCAGACGTTCAACGGCGCGCTCGCGGCCGGTCTCCAGGGGACGGACGCCACGCTGCTCGACCTGCACGCCGAGTTCAACCGCGTCCTCGAGAATCCCTACAGGTACCTGGTGCGCGAGATCGACGTGCCCGCGTGCGATCCCGCCAAGATCTCCGCGATCACCAACGGCCTGGAGCAGGGCGGCTCGAGCCTGTTCTGCTCACGGCAGACGCTGCTGCAGAATGGCGCGGCGCTGACCTACCTGTTCGCCGACGGCGTGCACCCGACCACGCTCGGGCACCTGATCTTCACGCGCTTCATCCTGGTCGGGATCTGGAAGCAGGGCCTGCTCTAGGGGCAGCTTCCAGGCGTCAGTGCCGCTGCCAGCCCTTGTCGGGGTTGAAGCGCGTGATCTTGCCGGCCGCCTTCGCGGTATCGGGCCCGAGGTCCTTCTCGTACACGACGCCGTCGTGGTTGACGATGAAGGTCATGACGCCCGAGCTGCCGTAGGACGCCGGCCACGCCACCAGCGCGAAGCCGCCGATCATGCGCCCCTGCACCACGTAGTCGTAGGCGCCGCCCGGCGCATCCGGCCCCTGGCCCTTCAGGATGCGGTAGCGATAGCCGAAATACGGGCTCGGCTTCCCGTTGCCGGCCTTGAAGTAGCCCGCCGCCTTGGCGCTCGCGTACAGCGGACCCAGCGGGCTCGGCGGCTCGCCCGCCTTGGTCGGGAAGTAAAGCCCGTCGCGCTTGCCTTTGGTGCTGCCGAACCTCTGCGCGTAGTGCAGGAGCTTGTCGCCCTGCGGATTGCGCAGGTAGTACTCGCGCTGCGCGTCCACGTAGGCCAGCGCTGCCTGCGCCGCCGAGAGCTCGTTGCGCCCGATGCGCCGGTTGAGGACTTCCTCGCCGCCCAGCCTGGCGTCGAAGCGCCAGCCATCCTTGCCCTTCACCATGGGAATGGGCATCGGCCAGTCGTCCTTGCCGATCACCAGGATCGCCTTCGCGTCGCCCTGGCGCTCGACCTTGCTCGACTCCTCGTACGATCGCACGAAGCGCTCGCGCCCCCTGCGGTCCGCGACTGCGTCGCCGGATTGCACGAGCGCCTTCGAGCCCGGGCCCAGGATCGCCTGCATTTCCTTGAGATTGCCCTTGCCCACTGCCGCGACCAGCACCGTGGCCGCCTCTTCCGGCGAGCCGAAAGTCTTCTGCGCGTCGGCCGCCGAGCTGGTGCCGACGAAGAACGGCGTGGCAGCAAGCAAGAGCCCGAGAGCGAGCGTCGCCAGTTTCAGCTTCATCTGCGTCCTCCCCTAGCGCCGCCCGCCGCCGCCGCGCCCGCCACCGCCGCGCCCGCCGCCGCCGCCGGCGCGCGGTTGGGTCGCCGCTGACGAGCGGCTCGACGCACCGCGGCTGCTGTAGTCGCGCGTCTGCGCGCCGCTGCCCACCCCGTCGAACGCGCCCGGCTGCCGGCCGCCGCCCCGGTCGCGCGTGCCCGCCGACGGCCCGTCGCGCGTGCCCGCGGACGGCCGGTCGCGCGCGCCCGCGGCATCGCGCTGACGGTCCGCGGTGCTTGGCCCCGCGCCATCGCGCCCGCGATACGCATCGCGCGTATCCGCGCTCGGCCGCTGGCCGCCGTACTTGTCGCGGCTGCCCTGGTCCCTGTACTCGACACCCTTGCGGTGCTCGGGCTTGTGCTGCCAGTCGCCGGTGTTGATGTTGGTCTTGTTGAAGTTGTTGTAGTTGTTGTGGTTGATGTAGACGTTGCCGCCCCCCCAGTGACAGCCGCCCCACCAGGCGCTGCCGATGACGATGCCGACGGAGAAGGCGAAGAAGACTCCACCTGCGTAGGCGGGCGGATAGTAGTAATAGGGCGGATAGGCGGGATACGGCCAAGGGCCGTAGACCAGCGTCGGGTTGTAGACCGGCACGTACACTACTTCGGTGCTCGTCGGCTCGATCTTGATGATGGTGGTGGTGCCCTCCTGCTCCGTGGCGACCTTCTGCTCCTTGCCCGTCTTGAGGTTGCCCGCGTCGAGCGCCTTCTTGCGCAGGCGCTGCACGCCGTCGAGCACGTCCTTCTGGCTCGCGAGGAAGGCATCGCCCAGCTTCTGCATCCAGTCGAGCTTGTCGTTCATCATCGCCAGCACCTGCGGCGTGGCGGTCAGCGACTTCACGCTCGCATCCCAGGGCTGCTTCTGCATGGCGTCCTCGAGCGCCTTGCCCGTGACCTTCGGGTTCTCCTTGGTCCAGCGCGCGGCCTGCACCACTTCCAGCGGGTAGGTGGAGGCCATCAGCACCTGCGCCACCAGCGCGTCGGGATAGAGCGCGATCGGCGCCACCAGCTGCTCGATCTGCTCGCTGCTGAACGAGGCCGAAGCCTGCTTCGCGCCCGCCGGCTGCTTCTCCGGGGGCAGGAGGTCCGGCGACACTTGCAGCGGCGGCGTGCCCTGCTGGGCGTGCAGCGGCAGGGTGAGCGCCGCCAGCGCGGCGAGAAGCCACGCTGCGGTGCCCGTCCTGCCTGCGCCAAGGTTCATGCGGCCAATATTACGCCATGATGTTCACGCCGCCGTCCACGTACAGCGTTTCGCCGGACAGCCGCCGCGCGTACGGCGTCGCGAGATAGGCGCAGGTGAATCCCACGTCCATGATGTCCACCAGCTCGCCGAGCGGGGCGCGCTGCGCGGCCTCGGTGAGCAGCAGGTCGAAGTCCTTGAGGCCCGAGGCGGCGCGCGTCTTCAGCGGCCCGGGCGAGATGGCGTGCACGCGGATGCCCTTGCCGCCCAGCTCGTAGGCGAGGTAGCGGCAGCTCGCCTCGAGCGCCGCCTTCACCGGCCCCATGACGTTGTAGTTGGGCACCACCTTGTTCGCGCCGTAGTAGCTCATCGCGAACATCGTGCCGCCGTTCTTCATGAGCGGCACGGCGAGGCGCGCCATGCGCACGAACGAATGGCAGGAGATGTCCATCGCCTTGGCGAAGCCCTCCGCCGTGCAATCGAGCAGCCCGCCCTGCAGGTCCTCCTTGGGCGCCCATGCGATCGAGTGCACGAGGATGTCGAGCTGGCCCCACTGCCTGTCGATCGCGTCGAATACGGCTTCCAGCTCGCCCGGACTGGCGACGTCGAGCGGCACGAAGATCGGCGCGTCGAGCGCCTTTGCCAGCGGCTCCACGTAGGACCTCGATTTCTCGTTGAGGTAGGTGATGGCCAGGTCGGCGCCGACCTCGCGGAAGGCCCTGGCGCAGCCGTGGGCGATCGAGTGCTCGTTGGCGATGCCGACCACGAGCGCCTTCGCGCCCTTCAGGACGGGACGCGGGACTTCGAGTGTCATGATGATTTCTCCATGAGCCGATGCGTGTGGCGCGCGATCATCAGCTCTTCGTTGGTCGGCACGACCCAGGCCGACACGCGGCTGTCCGCGGCGCTGATGCGCGGGCCGCCTCCGGCATTCGCCACCTCGTCCAGTTTCACGCCGAGCCACGCGGCATCGCGGCACACGCGCTCGCGGATCACGGTGGCGCGCTCGCCAATGCCCGCGGTGAACACCAGCGCATCGAGGCCGCCGAGCGCCGCGGCGAGCGAGCCGAGCTCGCGGCCGATGCGATAGATGAAGAGGTCCACGGCGAGCTTGGCGCGCGGCGCGCGGCTCTCGAGCAACGCGCGCATGTCGCTGGAAATGCCAGAGACGCCGAGCAGACCCGATTGCTGGTAGATGAGCTTCTCGATGGCGCGCGCATCCATCTTCATCACGTCCATCAGGTAGAGGATCACGCCCGGGTCGATCGCGCCGCAGCGCGTGCCCATCGGCAGGCCGTCCACGGCGGTGAAGCCCATGGTGCTGGCGACGCTCCTGCCCGCCTTCATGGCGCACAGGCTCGCGCCGTTGCCAAGGTGCGCGACGATCACGCGGCCGGCCGCAGCGCCGGCATCCAGGCGCGGAAACGCGCTCGCGATGTATTCGTAGGACAGGCCGTGAAAGCCGTAGCGGCGCACGCCGCGCTCGGTGATGGACGCGGGCAGCGCGAAGGCCTGCGCGATCTCGGGCTGCGCGCGGTGAAAGGCCGTGTCGAAGCAGGCGACCTGCAGGACCTGCGGCAGGCGCTCGGCCACCAGACGAACCGGCGCAAGGTTGTGCGGCTGGTGCAGCGGCGCGAGCGGGACGAACTTCTCGAGCATCGTGATCACTTGCGCGGTGAGCTTCACCGGCTCCGAGAACTCCATGCCGCCATGCACCACGCGATGCCCGACCGCCACCAGGCGGTGGTCGGCGCGCTGCGCGCCCAGGAACTCGATCAGGTGCGCGATGCCGCCGTCGTGGCCGAGGCGCGCGCCCTCCGGCCACTTCCTTTCGCCGATGCTCGCGCCGCTCGCGTCCTTCGCCGTCAAGCGCGGCGCGGTATAGAGGCCCTCGAGAAGTCCGCCCAGGCGCAGTTGGAGCTCGCCGCCCTGCTCGAGAAACAGCGAGAACTTGATGCTCGAGGACCCCGCGTTGAGGACGAGGATCGCGTCGGCCATGGCTTCAAGCCACGGCCTTGCCCGAGCGCTTGCGGCGCGCGTCGGCCACCAGCGTCGCGATCGCGCAGGAGGCCAGCCGCGTCATGACGGTATCGGCGCGGCTGGTGAGGATCACCGGCACGCGCGCGCCGAGAACGATGCCGGCGGCGTCCGCGCCCGCGAGGAACGACAGGCTTTTCGCCAGCATGTTGCCGGCCTCGAGGTCCGGCACCACCAGCACGTTGGCGCGCCCCGCGACCGGCGACTCGATCTTCTTGATCTTCGCGGCTTCAGGGTTGATCGCGTTGTCGAGCGCCAGCGGCCCGTCGAGGACCGCGCCCGTGATCTGCTTGCGGTCGGCCATCTTGCACAGCGCCGCAGCCTCGAGCGTCGAGGGCACGTCCGGATTGACCGTCTCCATGGCGGAGAGGATCGCCACGCGCACGTCCTCAAGGCCGAGGTCGTGCGCGAGGTCGATGGCGTTCTGCACGATGTCGACCTTGTCCTTCAGCGTCGGCGCGATGTTGACGGCAGCGTCGGTGATGAGGAGCGCGTCGGGGTGCCCGGGCACGTCCATGATGAAGCAGTGGCTGACGCGCCGCGACGTGCGCAGGCCGGTGTCGCGCTTGACCACCGCGCCCATCAGCTCGTCGGTGTGCAGGCTGCCCTTCATCAGCGCTTCCGCCCTGCCCTCGCGCACCAGCGCTACCGCCGCGGCTGCCGAGGCTTCGCTGTGAGGCGTGTCCACGATCTCGAGCTTGCCGAGGTCGATGCCGTGCTGCTTCGCCAGCGCCTCGATGCGCGCGCGCGGCCCGACCAGGATCGGCGCGATCAGGCCTGCCTTGGCGGCATCCACCGTGCCGCGCAGCGAGCTCTCGTCGCAGGGATGCGCGACCGCGGTGGGCGTCGGCGGCAGCGACTTGCAGCGCGCGATCAGCTTCTCGTACTTCTCGTGCTTGCGCGGCATGCGCTCGGCCTTCATGTCAGCCCGCCCTTGCCGGCCGCACCGGCGGCGTCGGCTTGTCGACGACGTAGCGTGCGCGCAGCACGTCGCGCGCGCGGCCCAGCATGGCGTTCTGCTCTTCGGTCGGCTGCAACCCCTGGAAGCGCTTGTCGGCGAGCAGCCGCTGGTAGAGCGCGACCAGCCGGTCGCGGTCGGCGGCCTCCTGGACAAGCGCGGGCAGCGTCTCGAGCGCGCGCTCGGGCTCGTAGCGCACGATGATGTCCTGTTCGCCGCGGATGCGGCGCCATTCGTCCGGCTGCACGGGGGGCAGCATGTCGCGGTAGTCCTGGATCAGCTCGTGCTTCAACTGCAGCCGCTCGAGCGGCAGCGGCTCGCCCTTGCGCGCGAGCAGCGCGCCCAGGCGCGCGATCGCCTCGGGGTAGCCGCCGTGCTCGATGGCGGCGAGCGCCTCCTTGACCACCGGCAGCTCGCGCGGCTCGACCGCCGGCGCCTCGCGCCGCGCTTCGGCCTCGCGCCGCCCTGCCAGGTTGAAGGCAAACATGTTGCCGTACACCTGGAAGAACGCCGCTTCGCTCAGCGCATCGCGCACCGCGCGGTAGTAGTCCAGTGACGCGCTGGTGAGCTCCACCATCGCGCGCTCGGCCTTGCGCGCCGGCGCGTCGGGTGCGAGCGCCTTGCGCTGCGCGCGCACCATCTCCGCCACCGGCTTCACCCAGGCGAGGAACGGATTGAGGTCCGAGAACATCCAGCGCTGCGCGCGCAAGGGATGGAAGGTCTGCTGCATTTTCGCGGAGGCCTCGTTCGACATCGCCTGCACCAGCGGCTGCGCGAACAGCTCGTAGGCGCGCTGGTTGAAATCGGAGACGACGGTCACCGCCTCGAACGCCTGCTCGTCGGCGCGCTCGAAGCGGTTGAGCCGCTGCATGATTTCCTCGAGCTGGCGCTCTGCGAACTCGACGCGGTACTCGACCTTGCCGTCGGCGCCCTTTTCCTCCTTGATCTGCATGCCGTACAGCCCCGGCGGCAGCGACTCGACCGATCTCAGCACCTCTACGATCTGCGCGTGCTCCTTCTTCGCCACCTTGCCGGAGACGAAGATGCCGAGGTGCCCGATGTCCTGGTGCACCAGGCCGATGATGACCTGGCCGCGCGCCTTGATCTCGTCGGTCGAGCCGTAGACGTCGGCCACCCAGTTGAAGGCCTGCTGCGGCGGCGTGATGTTGTCGCCCATCGAGGCGAACAGGATGATCGGCGAGCGGATCTCGCGCAGGTCGAAGGCCTTGCCGGCGGCCGAGCTGGCGCCGCCGCTCCATACCTTGTTGCCGACGAACAGATTCTGCGTGATCCACTCGATCTCCTCGCGGTTCATGAGGTAGAACCCGCCCCACCAGCGCTCGAACTCGAGGAACCTCGGCTGCTCGGTGTCGACGTTGGCGAACACGTGGTAGTACTTGTCGACGAACGTGTTGGCCGGATTGAGGTTCTCGAAGTTCTGCACCAGCCAGGCGCCGTCGAACGTGCCGTTGGCCATATCCGAGACGAATGAAGACAGCCACGTGCCGCCCAGCAGCCCGCCCGAGTAGCGCATCGGGTTGTCGCTCGCGCCTTCGGTCCACGCGCCGCCCCAGTAGGACATGGGCGCGCCGTTGATGACGATAGGGCCGGTGTCCTCGGGATTCGAGGCGGCGAGCATCATCGCCGCCCAGCCGCCCTGGCAGTTGCCGACGATGACTGGCTTGTCGGATCGGGGGTGGATCTCCCGCACCTTGCGCACGAACTGGTCCTCCGCCGCGCAGACGTCGACCAGCGTCTGGCCCGGCTCCGGCTCCGGATAGAAGATGACGAAATAGACCGGATGGCCCGCGCGCAGCGCAACCCCGACCTGCGAATCGTCCTTGAACCCGCCGATGCCCGGGCCGTGGCCCGCGCGCGGATCGATGATCACGTACGGACGCTTTCCGGCGTCCACGGTCACGCCCTCCGGCGGCACGATGCTCACCAGGGCGTAGTTGACCGGGCGCTCGAGCGCGCGGCCATCGAGAACCGTTTCGTACTTGAAGTGCAGCAGCGGCAGCTTGCCGGTGCGCTCGCGCTCGACGAACGCGTTGCCGCGCTCGCGCAGCGTGTCCATGAACAGCACGCTGCGCTGCGCGAAGTCCACCCCATAGGCGATCGCGGACTCCCACGGCGCTAGCGGATTGGCCGGCGGGTTGAGCAATTCCTTTTGCTGAGCCTCGTACACGGCTCGCGCCCGATCGGCGAAGCGATCCTGGGCGGCCTGCAGGCGCTTGCGCAGCAGGAGCGAGCCCTTCAATGCGAGGTCGGCGGATTGCGTGACCTTGTTGGATTGATCTTTCATGGAATCAATGCCTTATGTTCATGGAGGGATAGCGGACGCAACCCCATAGTGCAGTGCAGTATGACAGCCAATGATTACGCAGGTTTGACCCGAGTCATGCATGTTTCGCATCGCGGCATCAAGATGCGTCTCGCACGCCCGCATGCTGCATATCCCATGAACAGGTTTCCCGGCGTCCTCGCGCCTGCGTGCCTGGCGGCGCTCCTCGCGCTGCAGCCGTGCGCTCGCGCCGAAGCGCAGCCAACCGCGCCGCGCATCGGCCTCGCACTGTCCGGCGGCGGCGCGCGCGGCCTCGCGCACGTCGGCGTGCTCAAGGTCCTCGAGGAGCTGCGCGTGCCCGTGCACTGCGTGACCGGCACGAGCATGGGTTCCATCGTCGCCGGCGCCTATGCCTCGGGCACCACGCCCGCCGCGCTCGAGAAGTTCGTGCGCGAGACCGATTGGGACAGGGTCTTCAGCGACCGCCCGCCGCGCGCGGAGGTCGCCATCCAGCGCAAGTTCGAGGACTACAAGACGCTGTTCGCGCCGGAATTCGGCGTGACGCGCAAGGGCATCGCGCTGCCCAAGGGCGTGGTCGCCGGCGTCGCGATCGAGGGCTTCCTGCGCAGCCTGGTCGACCCGACGGTGGGCGTGATCGACTTCGACAAGCTGCCGATCCCGTACCGCGCGGTGGCCGCGGACATCGAGACCGGCGAAGCGGTGGTGCTCCGGCGCGGCAGCCTGCCGCAGGCCATGCGCGCCAGCATGTCGGTGCCCGGCGCTCTGGCGCCGGTCGAGATCGATGGCCGGCTGCTGGTGGACGGCGGCATCGCCGACAACCTGCCGATCGACCTGACGCGCAAGCTCTGCGCCGACGTCGTGATCGCCGTCAACATCTCGACGCCGCCGCTCAAGCGCAGCGAGATCACCTCGGCGCTGTCGGTTTCCGGCCAGCTCATCAACTTCCTCGGCAAGGTCCACGTCGACAACCAGCTGAAGAGCCTCGGCGCCCGCGACGTCCTCATCGCGCCCGAGCTGGGCGACATCACCTCGGGCAGCTTCGATCGCGCCGCCGACGCCATCCGCGTCGGCGAGGATGCCGCGCGCGCCATGACCGCGCAGCTGCAGCGCTACAGCCTGCCGCCGGAGCAGTACGCCGCCCTGCGCCGCACCCAGGTACGCAAGCCAACCGGGCTCGGCGTGGTGCAGGCAATCCGCTTCGAGGGCCTGAAGCGCACCAGCCCGAAAGTGCTCGAATCGCTCGTCGACAGCAAGCCGGGCGTGCCGCTCACCGAGGAGGTGCTGAGCGCGGATTTGCGGCGCATCTACGGCCGCGGCGACTTCGAGGGCATCGACTACGTCATCGAGGACGCTCCGGAAGGGCGCACGCTGGTCATCCGCCCGCGCGAGAAGGAGTGGGGGCCCGATTACCTGCGCTTCGGCCTGGGCCTCGCCAGCGACGTCCAGGGCGACAGCATCTTCAATGTGCTCGTCCAGTACCGCCGCACCTGGCTGAACCGCCTGGGCGCGGAGTGGATCACCGAAGGGCAGATGGGCAACACCACCTACCTGGCCACGACCTTCTACCAGCCGGTACACGAGCGCGGCGTGTATTTCGTCGCGCCGTACGCCAGGGTCGGCGAGGCGAAGCGCGCGGTGTTCCGCGACGAAGAGCGGATCGCGGACTACCTCGCGCGCGACTCGCGTATGGGCCTCGACGGCGGCGCCAACCTGGGTACCTGGGGCGAAGTGCGGCTCGGCGCGATGTGGCGGCGCGTGGACGGGGAGGTGGAGACCGGCGCGGCGATCCTGCCCGCCACAGACGAGGTCACGGCCGGCATGCGCGCGCGAATCGTCGCCGACCAGCTCGATCATGCCTGGTTCCCGAGCAGCGGTTTTCGCTTTCGCGGCTCGGCATACGTCGCCGACGACTCGTTCGGTTCCGACAGGAACTACAAGCGCGTGGAAGCCGAGGCCCTCTACGCCACCCACTGGGGCGCGCACACGTTCAGTTTCTACCTCTCGGGCGGCAGCGACCTGGATACGACGATGCCCGCCTACGAGACTTTCACGCTCGGTGGCCCCTTACAGCTCTCCGGTTACCGCATCCAGGAGTTCTCCGGCCAGCGCTACGGCTTCGGTCGCCTGATGTATTACAACCGCACGGTTCCGTTGCCGGACCTCCTGGGCTCGGGCGTCTATCTGGGCGCGTCCCTCGAGGCCGGCCAGGTCCACGGGCGCCCGGACGGCGGGCCCGACACGGGCACGATGTGGGGCGGGTCGCTGTTCCTCGGCGCCAATACCTTCGCCGGGCCTGCCTATGTCGGGCTCGGGTTCGGCGAAGGAGGCCGCTTCAGCATGTACCTGCTGATCGGCGCGCCCAGCGGCGGCATCGGCAGCCTCTGATTCAGAATTTCTCCGGCACGCGCTTGTACGCGTAATCGGGCTCGCGGTATCCCTTGGCCTTCTGCCGCTTGGGCAGCTTGACCTTCTCGCGCGGCGCCTTCTTGTACGGGATCTTGCCCAGAAGGTGCGTGATGACGTTGAGGCGAGCGCGCCGCTTGTCGTTGGAGTCCACCACATACCACGGCGCGAAGTCGGTGTCGGTCGCTTTGAACATGTCGTCGCGCGCGCGCGAATAGTCGTACCAGCGGCTGTACGAGAGCAGGTCCATCGGCGAGAGCTTCCAGATCTTGCGGCCGTCGTCGATGCGCGCCTCCAGCCGCCGCGTTTGCTCCTCCATGCTCACTTCCAGCCAGTACTTGAGCAGGATAATGCCGGACTCGATCATCAGGTGCTCGAACTCCGGCACCACTTGCAGGAAGCGCTTCACCACGGGCTCCGGCGTGAAGCCCATCACGCGCTCGACGCCCGCGCGGTTGTACCAGCTGCGATCGAAGATCACCACCTCGCCGGCCGCCGGCAGGTGCGGCAGGTAGCGCTGCACGTACATCTGGCTCTTCTCGCGCTCGGTGGGCGCGGGCAGCGCGATGACGCGGAACACCCGCGGGCTGACGCGCTCGGTGATCGCCTTGATGGTGCCGCCCTTGCCGGCGCCGTCGCGGCCCTCGAACACGATGCACACCTTGAGGCCCTTGTGCTTGACCCACTCCTGGAGCTTGACCAGCTCGACATGCAGCTTGGCGAGCTCCTTGTCGTACTGCTTGCGCTTGATCCTTCCGGCTTCCTTGGCTCCAGCCATGTGCTTCGTGCCTCCCGTTCGTGACGTGTTACAGGCCGCCGCCCCAGCGGTGCTGCCAGGCGAGCCCGAAGACGCTGAAGTCGGAGCCGGTGCGCACCGACACGCCTTCGCTCGCGTAGAGCTTCACCGAGTTCCTGCGGTCCCAGGGCAGCGCCAGCGTAAGCCCGAGGCGCGAATTGCCCAGCTCGTCGTTCTGCTGCACGCCGTCGAGCGTGGTGCGCCCGCCCGTATAGTAGTTGGCGTCTAGCGCCAGCCAGGTGCCGCCGGAAAACTGGTAGATGAGGTGCAGCTGCGCGGCGAGGACCGGGTCCTGCTCGCGCGTCTGGCCGCCGTAGAAGTCGTCATTGGCGGTGTAGAAAGCCGCCGAGAAGATCGCTTCCGCGGTCAGCGCGCCCAGCGCCTTGGAGACGCCGATCTCGGGCCGCAGCGCCCAGCGGTTGCTGCCGAGGTTCACCAGCCGGTTGCGATCGTATTGGCCCAGCGGCGCCTGCACCTGCAGGCTCGCGCCGACGATCACGTCCTGCCTGTAGGCCGCGAAGTCCTGCAGCGCCAGGGCGGGCGCGCCGTACAGGTTCATGGAGACCCTGAACGTCGGATCGAGCGGCCCGCAGATTTCGCGCCGCATCGGCGCGCCGTTCAGCTCCGCCGTGCCCTCCAGGCATCCCCCGCCGAACACCGTGTCGAGCTTCGCGGACTTGCCCCAGGCGTCGAACGCGCGGGCGTACGCCAGGATGGGCGTATGGACGTCGAGGTGCGCGTTCTTCAGCGGCAGCGCCGGATCGGTCGCCAGGCCGCCGCTCGAATACGTGTAGCCGGCGATCAGGAAGTTCATGCCGACGGGCGTGTTGGCGTAGGCGCGCGGCTCGAGATGCTGGCCCGCCGCCTGCCCGGCGGCGAGCAGCAGCACCCAAAGGCCCGCGCCCGCGACCCGGGACTGCGACAGGACCATCGGCAAGCTTTCCGCGGCGCCCGGCTCAGCGCGCCATCGTCTGCACGTACAGCTCGCGGCCCTTCCAGTGCATGCCGTGCAGCCGCATGGAGATCTTCTCCACCGAGCCGTAGGGCGTGTCCTTGAACTCGAGCTCCGCCGCCGGGCGCGAGCCGTCGCCTTCGATGCGCAGGAGCTTCGTGATCTCGAGGTCCGGGGCGTACTTCGTGACGAACGCGCGAATCTCGTCGTCGGTGGTGTCCGGCGCGATGTTACCGATCCAGAGCTTCATGGTCCCCTCGTGTGGCATGAGTGCGCGACCTGCGCACCGATGTCGATCGCATCATGCGGCCCGCGGCGGCGGGGGCCTTGACCTGGATCAACCGGCCGAGTCCGTCCACGATACCATCGGTCGAGCCTCCGCCATGACATCGCCCATTCCGCCTTGGCTGGCCCTCCTGGTTGCGGCGGTGGTGTACGGCGTCATGTTCTCCCTCGGCCTGATGATCGGCCGGGAGCAGATCGCCGCGGCCCCGCAGCGGCGCGGCGTGCTCGCCTTCGCGCTGTTCGCGGTGCTCGTGCCGGTGCCCGCGGCGGCGGTCCTCGCCGTCGGGCTGTTCGATCTCAAGAGCGTGGCGGCGGCCCGCGGTGGCAGCGCGCCTCGAGGGTCCCCTCGCCCGCGTCACCAATCCGCTGCTCGTTGCCGTGGTCGTCCTCTGGCAGGGCCGGCCTAGTGAAAGTACTTCAGCGCCAGGGCGAGGGCGTGGATGCGCGCGGGCGTCGCGCGCTCGTCGCTCTGGTAGGCGAGCGAGGGCTCGATGCGCCAGCGCGGGCTGAGCTGGAACTCCGCACCGACCTGGTAGCGCTCGCGGATCCACGCGTCGTAGCGCGTGTCGTAGAAGGCCTCGGCGTTGACGAACGGCACGACGGCGCGGCCGTCGTAACTGAGCGATTTCTCGACCTGCAGGCGCAGGCGGTAGCGGTTGGAGTGGACGTCGTTCACGTCGCGCGAGTCCCACCGGATGCGACTGACATACTCGAGGCCGCCCGCGAGCGGCGGCGTGCGGCCGGTCAATTCGAAGATGCCGCGATGCTCGCGATAGGGATCCGCGGCCTCCAGATCGCCGAGGCTGCGCCCGTAGCGGTAGCCGATGCGCATCCACAGATAGCGGTTGCGCTGCCAGTCGCCCTCGACCAGGGTCCGCCGGAACGCAGGGGTCAGCGTCACGTCGAGGTGCGCGCCGAGTTGCATGTCCTGCACCGACGCTTCACCGGATTGACTCGCCGTCTGCTCCGCACGGCTGGCCGTGGTCATCAGGTACAGGCGCATGCGCTCGCCCAAGCCGAAATAGGCGTCCAGCTCGGGCCAGAACTGGTTGCTGGTGTCGGCGGTCGCCGGCGAGGCCGCGAGAAAGAGCGCCGCCGCCGCGCCGAGGAGAATCTGGCGGAGTGAGAGGGATTCGAACCCTCGATACGGGTTTAAGCCCGTATAACGCCTTAGCAGGGCGCCCCCTTCGGCCACTCGGGCATCACTCCGGCGAGCGCCGATTCTACTCCTGCTCGAGCCCGAGGGCCCCGTGCAGGACGCGCGCGCCGGGCGCGGCCCGTTTCACTTCGCTTCCAGCGCCAGCGAGCAACCGATTCCATCGCTTCAAATTCTAGTCTGCCGTCGCAATGCCCTCTGCAAAATGCCCCCGCCTGGATTTGACCTAACGCAAACCCGGCTCCCCTCGCCTGCCCAATAGTGTGACGCACCCTTGGGGTTTGTTGCGGGAGATGAACGGCATGAAGATGGAGCAGGTCAGCGCAAATTGCCATGCGGTCCTGAACGAGAAGAACCTCGTTTGCGACGCCAACTCGGGACTCACCAATCTCGGCGGCGGCGTGGTCATCGACAAGCTCGGCGGGTTGCTGGGCGCCCTGGGCGTTCTCGGCATGATCATTGCCCTCGCCGTGCCCGCGATCGGCATGGCCGCCGACGCCCCGCGCCGGCCGAACATCGTCATCATCCTCGGCGACGACCTGGGCTTTGCCGACACCGGCGCATTCGGGGGCGAGATCCGCACGCCGAACATCGACGCGCTGGCGAACAATGGCGTGCGCTTCACGAACTTCTATACGCACGCGAGCTGCTCGCCCACGCGATCGATGCTGCTGAGCGGCGTCGATACCCACGTCAACGGCCTCGGCAACATGGACGAGTGGACGGCGCCCAACCAGCGCGGCGTGCCCGGTTACGAGGGCTACCTGAACAACCAGGTCGTCACCCTGCCGCAGTTGCTGAAGGCGGCCGGCTATCACACCTACATGGCCGGAAAGTGGCACTTGGGCAAGGCGCCGGACCAGATCCCTGCGGCGCGCGGCTTCGAGCGCGACTTCACGCTGCTCGACGGCGGGGGCAGCTACTGGGACATGAAGAACGTCACGGCGGCGTCCCCGCGGCTGGTCTTCACGGAGGACGGCCGCTACCTGACGCGCCTGCCCAAGGACTACTACGCGACCAAGACCTACACCGACAAGGTGATCAGCTTCATCGACGCCAACCACGGCGACGGCAAGCCGTTCTTCGCCTACGTGTCGCACCAGGCGCCGCACGATCCGTACCATCTTCCGAGGGAGTGGCGCAACCGCCACGTCGGCGCCTACGACCAGGGCTGGGACGCGGTGCGCCAGGCGCGGCTCAAGCGCCAGGTCGAGCTCGGCATCATGCCCAAGGGCACGGAGCTCGCCGAGCGCATGTGGTTCATCCCCGATCCCGTCGTGCTCGCGCCTGCCAGCCGGGCCATCCTCGGCAAGAAGATGGAGCTCTACGCCGGCATGGTGGAGAACATGGATCACCACATCGGCCGGCTCATCGACCACCTGAAGAGGATCGGCGAGTACGACAACACGATCTTCGTCGTGTTTGGCGACAACGGGGCCGAGGGTACCGACCTGTTCAATATGATCGCGGGCACGCCGGGCACGCGCGACTTCCTCTTCGCGGCGATCAACTGGTCGCAGACCAGCCCGAATGCGTGGGGCGATCCGGGCTCGTTCGTCGGCTACGGTCCGATGTGGGCGCAGGTGTCGATGACGCCGTTCAGCCAGTACAAGGGCTGGCTGGCCGAAGGCGGCATTCGCAACGCGCTGGTCGTCAGCGGCCCGGCGGTCAAGCGCGCCAAGGGAAGCCTCAATCACGGGCTCATGCACGTGGGGGACCTCATGCCGACGCTGCTCGAAGTCGCCGGCGCCAGCTACCCGAAGGCCCATCAGGGGCGTGAGCTGCCTCCGCTGATCGGCAAGTCGTGGATGTCCATGTTGTCCGGGAAGGTGGATTCCATCCGGACCGAAAAGGACTATCTCGCGTGGGAAGTCTTCGGCAACCGCGCAGTGCGGCAGGGAGACTGGAAGCTGCGCTGGCAGTTCAAGCCCTACGGCAAGGGCGAGTGGGAACTGTTCAACGTCGCGAAGGATCCGGCCGAGCGGCAGGACGTCGCCGCGCAGAATCCCGGCAAGGTGAAGACGATGACGGCGCTGTGGGACGACTACGTCAAGACCAACAACGTGATCCTGCCGAGCCGGGGGCCGTTCGAGACCCTGGAAGACCAGCTGCCGACGCGCGTGCCGGTGGACACGGGCTTCCCGCCGCTGATCTACAAGCGCCAGTACGTGCCGCCGAAGGAACTGATGGCGGATCCCAAGCCTTGAGCATTGCCGCACCGGGAACCCACAGGAAGAACGAGGACTTCATGAGAATCGACGTCTGGCTGCGCAGGGCCGTCACCGTGGCGCTGGCGATGGGCGCGCTTTGCCCGCCGCTGGCCTTGGCCCAGGTTCCGGCGCGCTTTTACTGGAAGACGCTCTCGGACGCCAACGCGGTGCCGCTCATCTACCAGTCGGTGAGCGGCAACACGAACCCGTTCGACCCTTCCCATCGCGTGACCTCCGGCGCGAATTTCGACGCCACGCTCGCCATGGCGGGCTACGCGCGCACCTTCACGCTGCTCGATCGCTCCGCCATGGCCGCGGTCATCGTGCCCATGGGGCGGATCTCCGGCGCGGTCAACGTGGGCGGCAATTCGGTCACGCAGGCGGCGAGCGGCTTTGGCGACCCGATGCTCGAGTTCAACATCAACCTGCTCGGTCCGCGCGCGCAGAAGAACCTGCCCGACGTCCTGCGCTACGAGCCGGGGTTTTCCGTGGACCTGCTCGCCGACCTGGCGCTGCCGGCCGGCGAGTACGACAGCAGCCGGCAGCTGAACATCGGGCAGAACCGCTGGTACGGGCGCCTGGGCATGCCCGTCGTCTGGCAGCTCGGCGCCTGGGTGCCGGGCCGGCGCACGACCCTCGAATTCCTGCCCGCCGTGTGGCTGTTCGGCACCAACGACGATTACGTTGGCCAGACCCTGAAGACCGACCCGCTGTTCCAGCTCGACGCGCACCTGTCGCGCGACTTCACCGAGCGCGCCTGGGGATCGCTCGACGTCGCCTGGTACAGCGGCGGCAAGTCGAGCATCAACGGCGTATCGGGCGAGAAGCTCGACAACCTCGGCTTCGGGTTCACCTTCGGCTACCAGATCAACGACAACCTGAACTTCACCTTCGGCTACAAGTCGACGCTGAGCGACGAGGCGCCGGACGACCTGCGCATGGACAGCTTCATGGTCACGCTCGTCTTCGGCTGGCACCCGCTTCTCGAAGGCGTGCGGCGGCTGCACAGCGAGAAGTAGCGCCGCCGGCGGGAGGCGCTACTCCTGCTCGAGCTGGAAGGCCTTGTGCAGCACGCGCACGGCGAGCTCGGCGTACTTCTCGTCCACCACCACCGAGATCTTGATCTCCGAGGTGGAGATCATCTGGATGTTGATGCCCTCCTCGGCGAGCGTGCGGAACATCTGCGCCGCGATGCCGGCGTGCGAGCGCATGCCCATGCCGACGATGGAGACTTTCGCCATGCGGTCGTCGCCCGTCACTTCCTTGCACTTGATGTGCGGCTTGACCTGGTCCTTGAGGATCTTCATCGCCTTGGGCAGGTCGCCGCGGCTGACCGTGAACGAGAGGTCGGTCATGCCGTCGTGGCTGACGTTCTGCACGATGACGTCGACGTTGATGTTGGCGTCGGCGATCGGCCCCAGGATGGCGTAGGCGATGCCCGGCTTGTCGGGCACACTGTGCACGGTGATCTTGGCCTCGTCGCGCTGCGCGGCGACGCCGGACACGATTGCTTTTTCCATGGCCATGTGCGGGTCTTCCTCGAAAGTGATGAGCGTGCCGGCGCGCGCCTCCTCCTCCACCGGCAGCATGGGGTCGGTGAGGCTGGAGAGCACGCGCGTGGGTACCTTGTACTTGCCGGCGAACTCCACCGAGCGGATCTGCAGCACCTTGGAGCCGGCGCTCGCCATTTCCAGCATCTCCTCGAACGTCACGGTGTGCAGGCGCCGCGCCTCGGGGACGATGCGCGGATCCGTGGTGTACACGCCGTCCACGTCGGTGTAGATCTGGCACTCGTCGGCCTTGAGCGCGGCGGCGAGCGCCACGGCCGAAGTGTCCGAGCCGCCGCGCCCGAGCGTGGTGACGTTGCCCTCGCCGTCCACGCCCTGGAAGCCGGCCACCACCACCACGCGGCCCTCGGCGAGATCCCTGCGGATGCGCGCGTCGTCGATCGACACGATGCGCGCCTTGCCGTGCGCGCTGTCGGTGAGCACCTTCACCTGCCAGCCGGTGTAGCTGCGCGCCGACGCGCCGGCTTCGATCAGCGCCATGGCGACCAATCCGGCCGTGACCTGCTCGCCGGTGGCAGCAACCACGTCGAGCTCGCGGGAATCGGGCTGCGCCTGCAATTCGGCGGCGAGCGCCAGCAGGCGGTTGGTCTCTCCTGCCATCGCCGAAGGAACCACGACGACGTCATGGCCGGCGCGCCGCCACTTGGCGACGCGGCGCGCGACGTTGCGGATGCGTTCGACGGAGCCGACCGAGGTGCCGCCGAACTTCTGGACGATGAGGGCCATGGAAAAGTCCGCGATTCTAGCCGAAAACGCAGACAATTCTTGGGGTTGCAAGTGGCGGAAGGGGAGGGATTCGAACCCCCGAGGGCCGCGAGGCCCTTCCGGTTTTCAAGACCGGTGCATTCGACCGCTCTGCCACCCTTCCGGGTTGAAGCGCCGCTCTGGCGGCCCCATTCTACCTGCCGCAGCACGTTGAAACTTCACGCTTGTTTGGTAGTCTTAGCCTTGTCTGTCACCCAGGAGGACACGGATGCAACCAGAACTGAAGCCGATCCCGACCAACGAAGGCGCGTACGGCCGCGGTAGCTCGACCTACACGACCGGCGTTGCGGCGCCCGGCGCGCAGAAGGTACTGCGCAATACGTACCTGCTGCTGGCGCTGACCATGGTACCTACGGTCATCGGCGCCTACATCGGCATGGCGACGAGTGGCGTCATCATCGGCAGCCCGATCCTCACCACGGTGATCATGCTCGCCGCGGTGATCGGCCTGCAGTTCGGCATCGCCGCCAACCGCAACAGCGGCATCGGCGTGGCGCTGCTGCTGCTGATGACGGGGCTGCTCGGCTGGTGGCTGGGGCCGATCCTCAACGTCGCGCTCGCGATGAAGAACGGCATGGCGCTCGTCGGCTACGCGGCCGTGGGCACCGGCGCGATCTTCCTCGCCATGGGCGCCGTCGCCTCGACGGCCAAGCGCGACTTCGGCTTCATGGGGAAGTTCCTGTTCGTCGGCATGCTCGCGCTGCTGGCGGCGATGATCGCCAACATGTTCCTGCAGATCCCGGCGCTCGCGCTGACCATCTCGACGCTGGTGATCGTGGTGTTCTCGCTGTTCCTGCTGTACGACCTGCAGCGCATCATCCGCGGCGGCGAGACCAACTACATCATGGCGGCGACCGGCGTGTACATGAGCCTGTTCAACATCTTCGCCAACCTGCTGCACCTGCTGCTGGCGCTCGCCGGCCAGCGCGAGTAGCGCGCAGCTTCACCGCTGCATCAAGGGGCGCCGCGAGGCGCCCTTTTCATTTTTCCGCCACCCAGGCCTCGGCCTCGACTTCCACCAGCATCTGCGGGTCGACCAGCCGGCTCACCTCGACCATGGTGGCCGCCGGCCGGATGTCGCGGAAGAACTCGCCGTGCGCGCGGCCGATCTTCTGCCAGTCGTCGATGTTGACGACGTACATGCGCGTGCGCACGACGTCCGCCATGCCCGCCCCCGCCCGGCGCAGCGCCGCCTCGATGTTCTTCAGGCACTGCACCGTCTGCGCGTACGGGTCGCCGACGCCGACCAGTCCGCCCTTGCCGTCGGTGGCGGTGGTGCCCGCCACGTGGATGCAGGGCCCGACCTTCACCGCCCTCGAGTAGCCGACCACCGGCTCCCAGGGCGTTCCCGAGGAGAAGTTCTCTCTGCGCATGGCGCTCCTTTCGCGGGATCAGTCCCGCTCGAACAAGGCGATCGATTCTACGTGGGCCGTGTGCGGGAACATGTTGACCACGCCCGCCGCCGCCAGCCGGAAGCCCTGCGTATTGACCAGCACCCCCGCGTCGCGCGCCAGCGTCGCCGCGTCGCAGGAGACGTATACGATGCGTCGCGGCCAGTTTGGTGGCAGGGCCTTCACCAGCTCGATGGCGCCCTCGCGCGGCGGATCGATCAGCAGCTTGTCGAAGGCGCCCCAGGGCGCGAGGTGCGGCGCGAACAAGTCCGCCGCCTCGAACTGCGCAGTGAGGCCGTTGGCCAGCGCATTGGCGCGTGCGCGCTCGACCAGCGTCTTGCTGCCCTCCAGGCCGATCACCTGCGCGCCGCGCGCGGCCAGCGGCAGCGAGAAGTTGCCCAGCCCGCAGAACATGTCGCCGATGCGCTCGCCCGGTTGCGGGTCGAGCAGGCGCACGGCGCGCGACACGAGCAGCCGGTTGACGGCGTGGTTGACCTGCGTGAAGTCCGTGGGCTGGAACGCGAGGCGCACGCCGAATTCCGGCAGGTCGTAGTCGAGCGGCGGCGCGTCCAGCGGGTGGAACGGCGCGGCGCTCTCGGGCCCGCGCGGCTGCAGCCAAGCCTGGATGGCATGGTCCTCGGCGAAGCGGCGCAGCAGGGATGCGTCCGCGTCGCTCAGCGGCAGCAGGTGGCGGAAAACCAGCACCGTCACGCGCTCGCCCACCGCGACTTCGATCTGCGGCAACCGATCGCGGATGGACAGCCGCCCGATCAGCTCGCGCAGCCCGGGGATCAGCGCCGAGACCTGCACCGGCAGCACCATGCAGGCCTGCATGTCCACGACGAACGTGGAGCGGCGCTCGCGGAAGCCGACCATGGCCGCGCCCTTCTTCTCGACGTAGCGCACCGAGAGCCGCGCGCGCCGCCGGTAGCCCCACTCCTCGCCGTAGATCGGCGCGAGGAGGCTCTCGGGCCGCACCTTGCCGATGCGCTCGAGGCAATCCTCCAGCCAGCGCTGCTTGGCGGCCACCTGGGTGCGCGCATCGGCGTGCTGGATGACGCAGCCGCCGCAGCTTTCATAGTAGGGGCACGGCGGCGCGCGCCGGCCGCTCGAGGCCTCGAGGATGCGGGTCGCGCGCGCCTGGTCGAACTTGGGTTTTTCGCGCACCACGCTCGCCTCGACCGTCTCGCCGGCGAGCGCGCCCTCGACGAACACGACCTTGCCCTCCGGGTGGCGGGCGATGCCGTGGCCGCCGGCGTCCAGCGCGTGGACGCTCAGCCGGACCAGCGGTTGAGGAACTCGCGCCAGTGCGGGGCCTTAAGCTTCTCGAGCGCGCCGCGCAGCAGCGCGCATTCCTTGTCGTACAGGGCCGGCGTGAGCGCGCCGCGCAGCCGCTGGAAGCGCAGGTACAGCAGGTAGGTATTGGCGGTATCGGCCTCGCAGTAATCGCGGATCGCCTTGATCTCGCCCTGCAGGTAGCTCTCCCAGACCTTGGCCCCGCCCATGCCGATCTTGCCCGGCAGGCCGGCAAGCTGCGCCACCTCGTCCAGCGGCGCGTTGTTGCGCGGCTGGTACATCGCCAGCACGTCCATCAGGTCGAGGTGCCGCGCGTGATAGCGGCCCAGGTAGCTGTTCCAGCGGAAATCCTTGTCGTCCTCGCCCTGGTCCCAGAATTTCGCCGCGGCGACGCCGTGGATCAGCCCCCGGTAGTTGAGCACCGGCAGGTCGAAGCCGCCGCCGTTCCAGGACACGAGCTGCGGCACGAGCTTCTCGATGCCGTCGTAGAAGCGCTGGATCGCCTCCCGCTCGCCGGCCTCAGGCTCGCCCAGCGAGAACACCTTGACCCCTTCGCCCTCGCGCAGCACGCAGGAGATGACCACCACGCGGTGCAGCTGCGGCGGCAGGAAGTCGCTGCCGGTCTGCGTGCGCCGCTTCTGGAAGGCGATCTCGGCCACCTCGCGGTCGGGCAGGTCCGCCGGCAGCTCGTGCAGGCGGCGGATGCCGTCGACATCGGGAATCGTTTCGATGTCGAATGCGAGGACGGGCGCCACGTCAGTCGGGGAAGACGCCGGTCGACAGGTAGCGGTCGCCGCGATCGCAGACGATGGTGACGATCACCGCGTTCTTCAGCTCCCTGGAGATGCGCAGCGCCACTGCCATCGCGCCGCCCGAGGAGATGCCGCCGAACAGCCCCTCCTCGCGCGCCATGCGCCGCGTCATCTCCTCGGCATCGGCCTGGCTGACGTATTCCAGGCGGTCCACTCGCGCCTTGTCGTAGATCTTCGGCAGGTAGGCCTCGGGCCATTTGCGGATGCCGGGGATCTGCGAGCCCTCCGAAGGCTGGCAGCCGACGATCTGGATCTTCGGGTTCTTCTCCTTGAAGAAGCGCGAGCAGCCCATGATGGTGCCGGTGGTACCCATCGAGGAGACGAAGTGCGTGATCCTGCCTTCAGTGTCGCGCCAGATCTCCGGGCCGGTGCCCTCGTAGTGCGACAGCGGATTGTCCGGGTTGGCGAACTGGTCGAGCATGATGCCCTTGCCCTCGCGCACCATCTTCTCGGCGAGGTCGCGCGCGCCTTCCATGCCGCCCTTCTCGGGCGTGAGGATGATCTCGGCGCCGAAGGCGCGCATCGTCTGGCGCCGCTCCACCGACAGGTGCTCGGGCATGATCAGGACCATGCGGTAGCCGCGGATCGCCGCCGCCATCGCCAGGCCGATGCCGGTGTTGCCCGAGGTGGGCTCGATCAGCACGTCGCCGCGCTTGATGGTGCCGCGCTCCTCGGCGCGCCGGATCATGGACATCGCCGGCCGGTCCTTGACCGACCCGGCGGGGTTGTTGCCCTCGAGCTTGGCGAGGATCACGTTGCCGGCGCGGCGGTTTTCCTCGCCCGGCAGGCGCTGCAGCCGCACGAGCGGCGTATTGCCGATGAAGTCCTCGAGCGTGCGCTTCACGGCTGCGCGAGGTCCTTCGCGTAGGCCGCGACGCCCTGCTGCACGTCCATGAACTCGCGCTCGTAGCCCGCCTCGCGCAGCGGCGCCATGTCGGCCTCGGTGTAGCTCTGGTACTTGCCGGCCAGCTGCGGCGGCACC